>JBJMWE010000470.1:0-13084 GCA_045810285.1 Vitreoscilla sp.
CACGCGCCGATCAGCTCGCTCAAGAGCTACATGGGCCACACGCTCGGCGCCTGCGGCGCGCTCGAGGCGTGGATGACCATCGAGATGATGCGCGAGGGCTGGTTCGCCCCCACGCTGAACCTGGAGGAAGTGGACCCGCGCTGCGGCGCGCTGGACTACATCACCGGCGACGGCCGCGTCATCGAGACCGACGTCGTCATGAGCAACAATTTCGCGTTCGGCGGGATCAACACGTCGTTGATCTTCCGGCGCTGGTTCGATTGACAACCATCGTTCATTTCCAGGGAGAACCATGAAACACATCCACACCCTTGCCGCCGCGCTCGCCTTGTCGCTCGTCGTCACCGCCGCGAATGCAGGCCATGCCGCAAGCACCGCGCAGGTGTCGCTGCTGACGCCGGTGACCTTCGCGCCGACGACCGATCCCCGCGCCGAGGTTCGCGACGAATGCAAGATGGGCGAGATGCTCGAGACTCGCGTCGGTGATGCGCTGCGGCGCCTCAACAAGGGGCCGGGCACCACGACGGATCCGGCACAGGGCGACGTGCTCAAGGTCACCGTCACGACGATCTGGGGTGCGCGGGGCAACAACTGGACCGGTCCCAAGGGGCTCGCTCTCGAAGCGCAGATCCTGCACGATGGCGTGGTGCAGCGCTCCACGAACCTGCACCGTACGACCATGGGTGGCTTCTGGGGCGCGTTCAAGGGCATCTGCGGCTTCATGGACCGTGACACCGTCAGCATCGCCAAGGACCTGGCGCGCTGGTCCCGCGATCCGAAGTTCGTGCCGCCGTCGGAAGACGTCCAGGCGCCCGACACTGCTGGCGCGCCGACGATCGACAGTGCCGCGGCTTCCGCCCCTGCGACCACGAAGTGATCTTCGCCTCGCCCGTTCTGGAAAACTCGATGATGACGAGACACGCCCTGCGCACCGCGATGCTTGCACTGAGCCTTGCCGCCGCCGCGCCTTCATGGGCGGCCAGGCCGGCCGTTCCCCTGCTGGAGCTCGGCCGTCAGCAGGTCGTCACCTTCGACGGGCAACCGCTCGCGTTGGCCAGCATGCGCAAGGCCATTCTCTACGGCGGCTTGACGCGGCGCTGGACGGCCGTCGGCGAGCAGCCCGGCGTGCTCGATCTGCAGGCTGCCAACGGCGGCCATGTCGTCGTGGTCGAGGTGGCATACGACGCGGCTAACTACGAGATCCGCTACAAGAGCAGCGTCGAGATGAGCTATGACAATGCCGGCGGCAAGCCTGTGATCCACCCGAAGTACAACCAGTGGATCAATGACCTGAGTACCGCGATCCGTGCAGCCGTGCGCACGCGCAATGGGGAGCGTTACTGACAAACTGCTCTCTGCGATGCAGGCATGCACGCCCTGCGTCCCGTGGACCCGGCAGTGTCCGGCATTCTGGGGATGGCCACCGCATGCTGCTTCGTCGCGACCCGGGGTCGCCGGATAATCCGCGGCTTCCGGTCGCGGCAGGCCAGGCCGGCCCGCCGTCCAACGTCCCAACGAAAGCCCGTCAATGAAGAAGCTCATCGCCGTCGCGACGCTGGCCCTCGTGGCCGCCATGCCCGCTCATTCCCGCAACAACAGCGTCAACGTCACCCTCGAATCGGTGCTTTCCATGCCCGAGGCGCAGGCGAAGCTGGACGGCTCCGTCAAGTTCTACCTCGCCGGCGCGAAGACGCCGAAGAACCGGAAGCTCGGTGATGACGTGGCCAATGCGAAGACCAACGCGTTCAACAAGTCGCCCGAGGAAGCCTGCCGCTGGAACGTGCTCACGGCGCTGATCAAGTTCGAGGAGCATGCGAAGCGCCAGGGGGCCAATGCCGTGGTGGATCTCGTGAGCTACAACGACCGCGTCCCCGTCAGCAACCCGACCGAACTCCAGTGCCGGGACGGCGCCCTGATCGGCGGCGTGACGCTGAAGGGCAGCTACGCCAAGATCGGCAAGTGAGGCGAGCATGATGCGGCTCGCCGTCGCCCGGGTGGCGCCGCCCGTCGGCGCCGGCGACGTCGCGATGCCCGCCTGGCTGGGCGGCTCCGAACGGCGCCGCTGGGCGGCGCTCGGGCCCGCTGCCCGGCACGCGTTCATCGCCAGCCGTGCGCTGCTGCGTGAGCTGCTGCGGTCGGCCACCACAGTTCCGGCCGAAGCGTGGGAGGTGTCGGCCGAAGCCGGCGTGGCGCCGGTGGCGCGCACGTCGGCGGCGGCGGGCATCGTGGTCCACGTCAGCCTGTCCCACCGGCTCGGCTGGGTGGCGGCGGCGGTGGCGGACAGCGCGGTGGGCGTGGACGTCGAATGCGATCGTCCCGCCCGCAGCGATCCCGGCGAGCGTGCCGCGCTGATGTTGTCGCCCGACGAATTGAACGCCTGGCGGTCGGTTGTCGCGGCCGCGCGCGAGGACGCGCTGCTCGTGCGCTGGACCGCCAAGGAAGCCTGGTTCAAGGCCTGCCCGCCGGACGCGGCGCCCTGGGATTTCCGGCGCGTCCAGGCGCGCGCCTGCGCCCCCGCGGACGCGTGCGCGAACGTGCGCACGTGGCACGCGGCACCCGTGCACGTCGCCCTGTGCTGCGCCGACTCGCGGGCGCTGGCCGCCGCGCGCTGCGAGGGCCTGCCTTCGTCCGGCGACGAGGCCGCCTGGCATGTCGCGGCCGTCGCGCCGGCCCATTGAATGATCGAAGAAGCAAGACCGATGTCCACTGCCAGACCCCTGCCCGACTACATTCCCGAGACCGCCTTCGGCGACTGGTTCCTCCAGACGCGCACCTGGGACGTGCACGTGCTGGAGGTGGCGCTGCGCGACCTCGCGCGCCTCGACCCGGCGCCGCGCGCCGTCCATCCCGTGGTGGTCGACGTGGGCTGCGGCTGGGGCGGCTCGCTGCGCAAGCTCGCCGAGCGATTCCGTCCCGAGCGCCTGGTGGGCTTCGACATCGCCCCCAAGATGGCGGAGGCGGCCGTCCGCGAGGCCGCGCAGGTGCGCCTGGCCAACGGGGCCGCGGCGGAGGTGATCCAGGCCGACAGCGCGAAGCTGCCGCTGGCCGACGCGAGCGTCGACCTCCTGTTCTGCCACCAGACCTTCCACCACCTGGTCGACCAGGATCGCGCCATCGCCGAGTTCTTCCGGGTGCTCAAGCCGGGCGGCAGGCTGCTGTTCGCCGAATCCACGCGGCGCTACATCCATTCGTGGATCATCCGCCTGCTGTTCCGCCACCCGATGGAGATGCAGAAGACGGCGCCGGAATACCTCGCGCTGGTGCGCGCCGCGGGTTTCGTCGTGCCCGACGCCCAGGTGTCGTACCCGTTCCTGTGGTGGAGCCGCGAGGACCTCGGGCTGGTGGAGCGCGTGTTGCGCATCCGGCCGCCGGCCGTGCGCGAGGAAACGCTCATCAACCTGGTCGCGACCAAGCCCTGAGGCCGTCGCCGGCAGCATCCCCTTTTATCAACACCGACGGAGTCCTTCCATGAACAAGATCGCATTCGCGGCCCTGCTGGCCGCCTGCAGCGCGGCGCACGCCGACGGCGTCAAGCTGCTGACGCCCGTCAGCTATGCCTCGGAGTCGTCCGTCGTGCCCAAGGTGCGCGAGGCCTGCAAGCTGGAACAGCGCCTGACCGAGGACGTCGGCAGCCAGCTCGCCGGCACCACGGAGTCGACGCAGGGCGACGTCGTGCGCGTGAGCATCGTCGATGTCATGGGCGTGGGCGGCGGCGGCTGGACGGGCCCGAAGGCCGTGTCGATCCGCGTCGACCTGCTCAAGGACGGCAAGGTCGCGCGCTCGACGCACCTGACGCGCACCACCACGGGCGGCGCGTTCGGCGGCTTCAAGGGCACCTGCTCGATGCTGGAGCGCGATACCAAGGTGCTGGGCAAGGACGTCGCGAACTGGGTCGCCAGCGGCGGCGACGGCGGCTCGACGACCGACGGCAAGTAGAGCCTCCCGCCATCGCGCCCGCATCGCCGCCCGGTTCGCCGCGCGCGAGCATGGCGCGCGGTCGCGTGGGCGGCGGCACCTGCAGGATTGACGCAGCGCCAAGGCTGGGCACGGCCTTTGCCTGATCGTTACAAAGTCGAGGCTCGAAGCCGGTACGATTCACATCATGACCACCATCCCCCACGAAGACCGTCCGCAGACGCTTGGCGAAGAGATCGCCAACGCGATCAGCCATGGCCTGGGCTTCCTGCTGGCCGTCGCCTCGCTGCCGATCCTCGTCGTCATGGCGGCGCGCCATGGCACCGCCACCAACATCGTCGCCGTGAGCATCTTCTCGGTCACGATGATGCTGCTGTACCTCACGTCCATGCTGTACCACGCGATCCCGGAGGGCCGGGTCAAGTCCGTGCTCAATCGCATCGACCACGCGGCCATCTACCTGTTCATCGCGGGCAGCTACACGCCGTTCGCGCTCGGCGTGCTGAACGGCACCTGGGGCTGGACGCTGTTCGGTGCGATCTGGGCCATGGCCGCCGCCGGCATCGCCGTCAAGCTGATGAACCTGCTGCGCCACCCGCTGTGGTCCACCGGCCTGTACGTGGCCATGGGCTGGACGGCGATCGTCGCCGCGGGGCCGCTGGTGCACGCGATGCCCATGGCCGGCCTGCTGTGGCTGCTCGCCGGTGGCATCGCCTACACGCTGGGCGCCGTCGTCTTCATCTTCGACTCGCGCTTCAAGTACGCGCACTTCGCCTGGCACCTGTTCGTGCTGGCCGGCACCACTTGCCATTTCTTCGCGGCGCTCTGGTACGCGACGCCGGCCCGCCTGGCCGCCTGACGCGAACGCCCTGGCGCCCTTGCGGGTCCGGCGCGATGCCGAACCTGCCCGCTGCCCGCCCTCGTACCTCACGATGCTGTCGCCGCCGGCACGGCCGCGGCATGTCCAAGGCGCCGCGCTTCAGAGCGCCGCGTGACCTCGCAGCCGGCCGGGCAGGGCGCGCACGTCCGGCGCCAGTGCGTCGGGCGACAGCGGCGGCAGCTCGCCGGCGACGGCGCCGCGCAGCAGGCGGTCGATGGTCTGGGCGTGCGGCAGGATGGGGCCGAAGAACAGGATGTCCTCGCCGCGGGCCAGCAGCAGGGTGGGGAAGTCCTCGATGTCCAGGTCGCCGATGAGATCCGACTCGTCCTCGATGTCGATCCACAGGAAGCGCGCGGCCACCTCCGGATGCAGCTGCAGCGCGGCGCGCGCGGCCAGCAGCGTGTCGCGATAGGCGTCGCAGGTGCGGCACCACTGCGCGCACAGGCACGCAACGAGCAGCGGGGCGCCGGCTGGGTTGGAAGAGGGGCTCATCGGGCAGAGTTTGCCAGCAGGCAAGGAAAAGGGAGCGAGACGCCGTCCCGCTCCCTTCACCCGCCAGGGTCCGTCAACGCCTGGCGTCCCGTCACGCCCCCTTGCGATGGCGCCTGGCCAGTGTGCGGGTGCCGGTGCGGCGGCGCAAGGAAGCAAATGGCATGTGCTCGGAACGGCGGCGCAGGAGGGCTTGCGCCGTGCGGTGGGCCGGCTTCGGGCGGCATCGCGCACGACCGTGCGGCTCTGCCGCCGCGCCGCGCGGCGGTCGGGCAGCTAAAATGCCGGTTTACCCAAACATCCGATCCGCCGGGCGCGACGCCTGGTCGGCTGCGCACACTCCAGGAGCGTTTTCTTATGGCCGGGCACTCGAAATGGGCCAACATCCAGCATCGCAAGGGACGACAGGACGAGAAGCGCGGCAAGGAATGGACGCGGGTCATCCGTGAAATCATGGTGGCCGCGCGCACCGGCGGCGGCGACCCGGGCATGAACCCGCGCCTGCGGCTGGCCATCGAGAAGGCCAAGGCCGTCAACCTGCCGGCCGACACCGTCAAGCGCAACATCGACAAGGCCACGGGCAACCTCGAGGGCGTCAGCTACGAGGAGATCCGCTACGAGGGCCGCGGCATCGGCGGGGCGGCCGTCATCATCGACACGATGACCGACAACAAGGTGCGCACGGTGGCCGAGGTGCGCCACGCGTTCTCCAAGTACGGCGGCGTCATGGGCACCGAAGGCTCGGTGGCCTTCCAGTTCAGGCATGTGGGCCAGTTCATCTTCGCGCCCGGGGCCTCCGAGGACCGGATCATGGAAGTGGCGCTGGAAGCCGGCGCCGACGACGTGATCACCAACGACGACGGCTCGATCGAGGTGCTCAGCGCGCCGACCGAGTTCGAGGCGGTCAAGAACGCGCTGGAGGCGGCCGGCCTCGAGCCCGCCGGGGCCGAGGTGACGATGCGTCCCGAGAGCACCGTCGAGCTCGCCGGCGAGGACAGCGCGCGCATGCAGAAGCTGCTCGACATCATCGAGGAGCTCGACGACGTCCAGGACGTCTATCACAACGCGGTACTTTCCGAATGAAGATCCTCGTCATCGGCGGCGGCGGGCGCGAGCACGCGCTGGCCTGGAAGCTGGCCCAGAGCGAGCGCGTGCAGCGCGTCTACGTGGCCCCCGGCAATGGCGGGACGGCGGCCGACAGGCGCTTCGTCAACGTCAACGTCAGCGAGCCCGAGGCGCTGGCGCAGTTCGCGCTGGCCGAGAAGATCGCGTTGACGGTGGTCGGCCCGGAGGGCCCGCTGTCGCAGGGTGTCGTCGACGTGTTCCGCTCGCACGGCCTGCGCATCTTCGGCCCGACGCAGGCGGCGGCGCAGCTCGAGAGCTCGAAGGCGTTCTCGAAGAACTTCATGAAGCGCCACGGCATCCCCACCGCGGCCTACGAGACCTTCACCGACATCGCCGCCGCCCACGCCTACGTCGACAAGCTGGGCGCGCCCATCGTCGTCAAGGCCGACGGCCTGGCCGCCGGCAAGGGCGTGGTCGTGGCGACGACGGTGGCCGAGGCGCACGCCGCGGTCGACTGGATGCTCAAGCCCGAGGGCGGCCTGGCGGTGCAGCACAACGACGCGCCGCGCGTCGTCATCGAGGAATTCCTCGCCGGCGAGGAAGCCAGCTTCATCGTGATGGTGGACGGCAAGAACGTGCTGGCGCTGGCCTCCAGCCAGGACCACAAGCGCCTGTCCGACGGCGACACCGGCCCCAACACCGGCGGCATGGGCGCGTACTCGCCCGCGCCCATCGTCACGCCCAACGTGCACCAGCGCGTGATGCACGAGATCATCCTGCCCACCGTCGAAGGCATGGCCAGGGACGGCATCGTGTTCAGCGGCTTCCTGTACGCCGGCCTGATGATCGACGCCAACGGCCATCCGAAGACGCTCGAGTTCAACACCCGCATGGGCGACCCCGAGACGCAGCCGATCATGATGCGCCTCAAGAGCGACCTCTCCGAGGTGCTGATGCATGCCACCGACGGCACGCTGGACCAGGTGGAACTGCAGTGGGATCGCCGCGTCGCGCTCGGCGTGGTGATGGCGGCCGCGGGCTATCCCGAGACGCCGCGCAAGGGCGACCGCATCACGGGGCTGCCGGCCGAGGCCGAGGACGCCGTCGTGTTCCACGCGGGCACCGCGCTGCAGGGCGACGTCACCACCGTCACGGGCGGCCGGGTGCTGTGCGTCACGGCGCTGGGCGACTCCACGCGCGCCGCGCAGCAGCGCGCCTACGACACCCTGCGCGGCGTGCATTTCGACGGCGCGCAGCATCGCACCGACATCGGGCACCGTGCCATCCACAAGCGCTGAGTGCCGGGACGCCGGGGCACGCGATTTCGCGGCCTCGATGCCGGCGCCACTGGGCGAGGCCCGCGCCGCCGGGCCGACCCGGCTGGCCGTGCGTCCGCTCGAATTCGGCGGCAGCCGCCTCGCCCGCGCCGCGTTGCGGCTGTGCGGCTGGCGCGTCGCCTGCGACGGCCTGCCGGCGCGCCAGGGCGTGGTGATCGTCTATCCGCACACGTCCAACTGGGACTTCGTCTGGGCCATGCTGGCCAAGTGGGCGCTGGGCGTGCCGGTCACGTTCTGGGGCAAGGCCACCCTGTTCCGCATCCCGCTGGTGGGCCGCTGGCTGCGCTGGCTCGGCGGCATCCCCGTGCTGCGCGACGCGCCCAACGGCGTGGTCGGCCAGATGGCGCAGCGCCTGCGCGAGGCGCGCGTGCGCGACGAGTTCATGTGGCTGGGCCTGTCGCCCGAGGGCACGCGCCGGCTCACGCCGGGCTGGCGCAGCGGCTTCCACCAGGTGGCGCTGCAGGCCGACGTGCCGGTGGTGCTGGCCTACCTCGACTATCCCCGGCGCGAGGTCGGGCTCGAGTCGGCCTGGCGCCTGAGCGGCGACGCGGCGGCGGACATGGCATGCTTCGCCAGGCGCCTGCAAGGGCGCATGGGCAAGCGCGCCGACCAGGCCGCGCCCATCCGACTGGCCCCTTGGACAGCTCCATGAACACCATCACGCCGTCCTCTTCCGCGGCCGAGACGCCCGACGTCGCGGCCGTGCGCGCCTGGCTGCTGGGCCTGCAGTCGCGCATCGTCGCGGCCGCGGAGGCGGCCGACGGTGCCGCCTTCGCGAGCGACGGCTGGACGCGTCCGGCCGGCGGCGCGCTCGAAGGCGACGGCCTCACCCGGCTGATCGAGGGCGGCGCGCTGATCGAGCGCGGCGGCTGCAACTTCAGCCACGTCAGGGGCCGCACGCTGCCGCCGTCGGCGACGGCCGCGCGCCCGGAGCTGGCCGGCGCCGGCTTCGAGGCGCTGGGCGTCTCGCTCGTGTTCCATCCGCGCAATCCGTACGTGCCCACCGTGCACATGAACGTGCGCATGTTCTGCGCGTTCCCGCAGGACGGCGCGCCGGTGTTCTGGTTCGGCGGCGGCATGGACCTCACGCCGTACTACGGCTTCGAGGACGACGCGCTCCACTTCCACGCGACCTGCCGCGACGCACTGCAGCCGTTCGGCGACGAGCTGCACCCGCGCTTCAAGAAGTGGTGCGACGACTACTTCTTCCTGAAGCACCGCAACGAGCCGCGCGGCATCGGCGGCATCTTCTTCGACGACGTCAACGAACTCGGCTTCGAGCAGGGCTTCGCGATGCTGCGCTCGGTGGGCGATGCCTTCCTCGCCGCGTACCTGCCCATCGTCGAGCGGCGCCGCGCCTTGCCGTACGGCGAGCGCGAGCGCGATTTCCAGGCCTACCGGCGCGGCCGCTACGTCGAGTTCAACCTCGTGTGGGATCGCGGCACGCTGTTCGGGCTGCAGTCGGGCGGGCGCACCGAGGCCATCCTGATGTCGATGCCGCCGCTGGCGCAGTGGCGCTACCAGTGGTCGCCGCAGGACGGCACGCCCGAGGCGGCGCTGTACACGGACTTCCTGCGTCCGCGCGACTGGATCTCGTCCTGACCGCCGCCGCGAACATGCGCTCGCGCGAGGGGCCGTCATGAACATCGGCCTGTTCGGCGGCAGCTTCGATCCGCCGCACCTCGCGCACCTGGCGCTCGCGCACTGCGCGCTCGACCAGCTCGCGCTGGATGCGCTCGCGTGGCTGCCGGCGCGCCAGTCGCCGCACAAGGGCGGCCGGCTGCCGGCCTCGGGCGCGGATCGCGTGGCGATGCTGCAACTCCTCACCGAAGGCGAGCCGCGCTTCTCGATCGACGCCCGCGAGCTCGGCCGCGCCGGGCCCAGCTTCACCGTCGACACGCTGCGCGAGCTGCATGCCGAACAGCCCGGCACGCGCTGGTGGCTGGTCATCGGCCAGGACCAGTACGCGCGCTTCGACACCTGGCACGACTGGCGCGGCATCGTCGCGCTGGCCGGCCTGGCGGTGGCCGCGCGCGGCGGCGATCCCGTCCACGCGGCGCCCGGCCTGGCCGGCGTCCCGCACGCGCTGCGCATCATCCAGATGCCGGCGCATCCCCATTCGGCCACCGTGGTGCGCGAGCGCGCCGCGGCCGGGCTGGACGTCACGGCGCTGGTCGGCGCGCCGGTGGCGCGCTATATTGCCGACCACTGCCTCTATACCCTTCCGAAGTGACGGTGTCAGGTCTTGCATCTTGCGCGGCAACCGCGTGAAGTGACTCGAACCTGTCAGCGCGCAAGATTCAAGACCAGACACCGCATAAATAATGGACATCCGCAAACTGCAACGCGCCATCGTCGATGGCCTGGAAGACGTCAAGGCCCAGGACATCCAGGTCTTCAACACCGAGCACCTGTCACCGCTGTTCGAGCGCGTGATCGTCGCGGCCGGCGCGAGCAACCGCCAGACCAAGGCATTGGCGGCGAGCGTGCGCGACGCCGTGCGGTCCGCCGGCATGGACGTGCTGCGCACCGAAGGCGAGGAGAACGGCGAGTGGATCATCGTCGACTGCGGCGCGGCCGTCGCGCACATCATGCAGCCGTCGATCCGCGACTACTACCGCCTCGAGGAGATCTGGGGCGGCAAGCCCGTGGCGATCAAGCTCGGCGGCGGCTCCGGCCGCGCCGGCCTCGTCAAGGCCTCGGAAGGCGCCGACGACGAGGAAGAGGCGCCCAAGCCGAAGAAGCGCGCCAAGGCGGCCAAGCCCATCGACGTGGACGACGAGTCGCCAGCGCGCAAGGCCGCGCTGAAGAAGCCGGCCGCCAAGAAGACGGCCGACGCCAAGACCGCCGCCGGCAAGGCCGCACCGCTGCCGCGCGCGAAGACGCCGGCCGAGCGTTCGACGTCCACGCGCGGCCCGGCCCGCAAGCCCACCGCGCGCGAAGCCGCGGCCACCAAGCCGGCGGGCTCGCAGGCGGGCAGGGCCAAGCCGGCACCGAAGTCGGTGGCCGGCAAGGTCTCCGCCGCCAAGAAGACGCGCGCCGGCTCGACCGCGGCGCGCGCCGGCGCCGCGCCGGCGAAGACGGCGTCGGTCAAGAAGATCGTCGTGCCCGTCAACAGTTCGCGCAATGCCGCGACGGCGGCCCGCAAGACCGCGAAGAAGACGGCCGCCACCAAGGCGGTCGGTGTCAAGAAGGTCGCCGCGCGCCGCGGCTGATCGCAGCCGGACATCGCAACGGACGGCGACTTCGGTCGCCGTTTTCACGACGGTTCTTGCCAGGGTTTGCCATGCGCCTGATCATCGCCTCCGTCGGCCAGAAGCCGCCCGCCTGGGCCGAGGCGGCCTACGATGAATTCGAGCGCCGCTTTCCGCCCGAGATGCGGCTCGAGCTCAAGGCCGTCAAGGCCGAGCCGCGAACCTCGGGCAAGGCGCCCGCGCAGTTGATGCAGGCCGAGGCGAAGCGCCTCGAAGCCGCGCTGCCGCCGGGCACGCGCCGCGTCATCCTGGACGAACGCGGCACGCGCTGGACGACGCGCGCGCTGGCCGATCGCCTCGAGTTCTGGCGCGGCGACGGCCGCGACGTCGCCTTCCTGATCGGCGGCCCCGATGGCCTCGACCCCGATCTCAAGGCCACCGCCGACGAGACGGCGCGGCTGTCCGACCTCACGCTGCCGCACGCGTTCGTGCGCGTGATGCTTGCGGAAGCGCTGTACCGCGCGTGGTCGCTGTCGACCAATCATCCATATCACCGGGAATGACGGCGACGACGGGGCGCGACGCAGGCGGGGTCAGCGCGGGCGGGGCCTGACCTCGATCGCATGGGCAGCCGACGGCCAGGCGCTTGACGGGGCGCTCCTACACTCCGGGCTATCCCATGAAGAAGCATCCATTCATCTACCTCGCCTCCCAGAGCCCGCGCCGCCGTCAGCTGCTCGACCAGCTGGGCGTGCGCCACGAGCTGTTGCTCGCATCGCCCGACGAGGACGCCGAGGCGCTGGAGGACCACATCCCCGGCGAGACCCCGGCCGTCTACTGCGAGCGCGTCACGCAGCTCAAGCTCGACGCCGCCGTCGCGCGCATGCGCCGGCGCGGGCTGCCGCCGGCGCCCGTGCTGTGCGCGGACACCACCGTGGCGCTCGGCCGCCGCATCTTCGGCAAGCCCGTCGATGCCGACGACGCCGTCGCCACGCTGCAGCGCCTGTCGGGCCGCACGCACCGCGTCATGACGGCGGTGGCACTGGCGTCGGGCCGCGTGCGAAGCGGCGCCCTGAGCGTGTCGACGGTGCGCTTCGCGCCCGTGCCCGCGCACGTGGTCGCGGCCTACGTGGCCAGCGGCGAGCCCTTCGGCAAGGCCGGCGCCTACGCGATCCAGAGCCGCATCGCCGCCTGGATCGAGCGCATCGCGGGGAGCTACTCCGGTATCATGGGTTTGCCCCTGCACGAGACCGCGCAACTGCTGCTGGACGCGGGCGTCGAGTTCCAGGAATAAAACTCCAAGAGACAACGGCATCGCCATGCACGACATCCTGGTCAACTGGTCGCCCCAAGAGACGCGGGTCGCGATCATCGAGAACGGTGCGATCCAGGAACTGCATCTCGAGCGCACGCTGGAGCGCGGCCTGGTCGGCAACGTCTACCTCGGCAAGGTGGCGCGCGTGCTGCCCGGCATGCAGTCGGCCTTCATCGACATCGGCCTCGAGCGCGCGGCCTTCCTGCACGTGGCCGACCTGCACGGGCACCCCGCCGCCAAGCCCGACAACGTGCCCGTCGCCATCGAGAAGCTGGTGTTCGAGGGCCAGTCGCTCACGGTACAGGTGGTCAAGGATCCGATCGGTACCAAGGGCGCGCGGCTGACCACGCAGGTGAGCATCGCGGGCCGCCTGCTGGTCTACCTGCCGCACGACAACCACATCGGCATCTCGCAGCGCATCGGCTCGCACGAACTGCGCGAGCAGCTGCGCGCCCGCATGATCGCGCTGGCCGGCAACCCGCTCGAGGGCGGCGGCGGCTTCATCCTGCGCACCAACGCGGAAGAGGCGAGCGACCAGGAGCTGGCCGAGGACATCGCCTACCTGCGCACCACGTGGAACCGCATTCGCGAGCGTGCGCTGTCCAAGCCCGCCGGGTCGCTGCTGCACCAGGATCTCGGCCTGGCCGAGCGCGTGCTGCGCGACATCGCCAACGAGCACACGCAGTCGATCCGCATCGATTCGCGGCTGCAGTACGAGTCGCTGCGCGCCTTCGGCGAGACGTACGCGTCGAGCTCGGTGGGCCGGCTTGAGCACTACAAGGGCGAGCGCCCGATCTTCGACCTCTACAACATCGAGGAGGAGATCGCCCGCGCGCTCGCGCGCCGCGTCGACCTGAAGAGCGGCGGCTACCTCATCATCGACCAGACC
>JBJMWE010000471.1:0-6581 GCA_045810285.1 Vitreoscilla sp.
CAGCGCCGGCGCCACGCGCGGGCCGCCGCGGCCGCGCGCCAGGCGCTGGTGACCGCCTCCGCGCAGCTCGAGGCCCGCATCGCCGAGCGCACCGGCGAACTCACGCGTGCCAACGCCGATCTTGCGCAACGCCTGGCCGACGTGCATGACGCCGAACGCCTGCTGCGCGAGACCCAGACCGAATTGATCCAGGCCGGCAAGCTGGGCATGCTGGGACAGATGGCCGCCGGCGTGACGCACGAACTCAACCAGCCGCTGACCGCGCTGCAGGTGTTCGCCGACAACGCCGTGGCCTTCCTGGATCGCGGCAACCCCGGCGCGGCGCGCCAGAACCTGCGCCACATCGCCGACGCCGCCGACCGCATGGGCGCGCTGGTCTCGCAGCTCAAGACCTTTGCGCGCAAGTCCGACGGCGCCCCCGGGCCGGTGGACCTCGCGCGCGCCATCGACAACGCGGCGCGACTGGTGCGCAATGACTTCGAGCGGGCCGGCGCGGCGCTCGAGATCGAGATCCTGGGGCGCGCGACCGTCACGGGCGACGCGATCCGCATCGAGCAGGTGCTGATCAACCTCGTGCGCAACGCCCTCGACGCCGTCCGGCCGTGCACCGTGCGCCGCGTGAACGTGACGCTGGATGCGGCCGACCGCGCCACGCTGCGCATCGCCGACACCGGGCTGGGCCTCTCGCCGCAGGCGCGGGCGCATCTGTTCGAGCCCTTCTTCACCACCAAGCCCTCCGGCGCGGGCCTGGGCCTGGGACTCGCGATCTCGTCATCGATCGTGCAGGCGATGGGCGGCACGCTCGCCGCCGAGGACAACCCCGGGGGCGGTGCCGTGTTCGTCCTCGCGCTGCCACTGCAGGAGTCCCCCCAGCCATGACCGACGTCCTGTTGATCGAAGACGAAGCCAGCGTGCGACTCGCGACCGAGCAGGCGCTCTCGCTGGCCGGCATGGCGGTCGCGGTGTTCGCGAACGCCGAGGACGCACTGCCGGCGATCGGCGCCGACTTCGCCGGCGTGGTGCTCACCGACGTGCGCCTGCCCGGCATGTCCGGCATGGCGCTGCTGGACGAGGCTGCGCGGCGCGACCGCGACCTGCCCGTCATCCTCGTCACCGGCCATGGCGACGTCGAGCTCGCCGTGCAGGCCATGCGGCGCGGAGCCTACGATTTCGTCGAGAAGCCGTTCGGCGCCGAGCGCCTGGTCGACGTGGTCCGCCGTGCGCTCGACCGCCGCCGCCTGGTGCTGGAGAATCGCGCGCTGCGCCTGGCCGCGAGCGAGCGCGACGCGTTGCCGCGGCTGATCGGCGACTCGGCCGCCATGCAGCGCCTGCGCGGTTTCATCGCGACGATCGGCCCCACCGGCGCGGACGTGCTGATCAACGGCGAGACGGGGACCGGCAAGGAGGTCGTCGCGCGCCAGCTGCATGCCGCGGGCTCGCCGGGCGCGCCCTTCGTGGCCATCAACTGCGCCGCGATGCCCGAGACGATGTTCGAGAGCGAGGTCTTCGGCCACGAGGCCGGCGCATTCACGAGCGCGCAGAAGCGGCGCATCGGCAAGTTCGAGTTCGCGCGCGGCGGCACCGTCTTCCTCGACGAGATCGAATCCATGCCGCTCGCGCTGCAGGCCAAGCTGCTGCGGGTGCTGCAGGAGCGCACGGTGGAGCGCCTCGGCGGCAACGAGCAGGTGCGCGTCGACTGCCGCGTCGTCGCCGCGAGCAAGGCCGACCTGCTGAAGCTGTCCGAGGACGGCCGCTTCCGCGCCGACCTGTACTGGCGCATCGCCACGGTCTCCGTCACGCTGCCGCCGCTGCGAGAGCATCCCTCGGACGTGCCGCTGCTGCTCGCGCACTTCGTGGCGCAGGCCTGCGCGCGCTTCGGACGGCCCTTGCCGGATTGGTCATCCGGCCAGGTGTCCGAGTGGTCCGCGCGCCGCTGGAGCGGCAACGTGCGCGAGCTCAAGGGATTCGCCGAACGGCTGGTGCTGGGCGTGGAAGGCGAGCCTGCGGCCGTGCCCGCCGACGGTGCGGCGCAGACACTGCCGCGACAGCTCGAGGCCTTCGAGCGCAACGTGCTGCGCGCGGCGCTCGCGCGCGCCGGCGGCAATGTCGCGCTGGCGGCCGAACAGCTGGGCATCGCCAAGACGACGCTCTACGACAAGCTCAAGCGCCTGCAGGTCGCGACCGAGTGACCCATTTCACGCTCGTCCGGGTGCCTCTCGATCAATGAGGGCCGGCCGCGGCCGATACGCAAGCATGCGATCGCGGACGGCGCGACGCAGCCATCGACAGGAGACGAATCCATGTTCAAGGACCTGCTCATCGCCACGCGCCTGGCAATCGGCATCGGCAGCGTGCTCATGCTCACGGTGCTGGCGATCGCGGCCGGACTCTTCGAGGTCGCGGCTGTCGCCGAGCAGAACCGGCAGCTGCTCGACGAGCCCTTGACCAAGGAGCGCATCACCAGCGACTGGTACCGCGTGATCGACTCCGGCAGCAAGCGCACGCTGGCCATGGCGGTCAGCGCCGATCCGGTGCTCCCGGCGACCTTCGCCGACGACATGAAGTCGTCGACCGCGCTGTCCACCAAGTACCAGGACGAGCTCACGCGGCTGGCGACCTCGGCGGAGGAACACCAGCGCATGGCCGACATCATGGCCGCACGCAAGGTCTACCTGAACCTGCGCAACGAGATCGCCACGCTGCGCCGTGAGGGCCAGGGCGACGCGGCGAACGCCGCCGCCGAGCGCCTGAAGCCCGCCACCACCGGCTACCTCGGCTCGCTGCAGGCCATGCTCGACACGGAGCGCTCGGCGATCGACCGCCGCGCCGGGGCGATCCGCGCCGAGGTCGTGCGCAGCCTCTGGATCCTCGGCTCGCTGGGCGTGCTCGTGGTCGCGCTCGGCGCCGGCTTCGGCTTCTTCATCGCCCGCGGCATCACGCGGCCGATCCGCGACGTGATCGCGGCGGCGCATCGCGTCGCCTCCGGCGACGTGGCGCACGACATCGTGGTGGACCGGCGCGACGAGCTCGGGCAACTGCAAGGCTCGATGGCGGGGATGTCCGGCCAGCTGCGGCGCATGATCTCGGAGATCCACGACAGCGCGGACGTCATCGCCGGTGCCTCGGGCGAGATCGCCCAGGGCAACACCGACCTGTCCCAGCGCACGGAGGAGCAGGCGGCGTCGCTGCAGCGCACAGCGGGCAGCGTGGAGGAACTGAGCGCCGCGGTGCGCCACAACGCCGATTCGAGCGCGCAGGCCATCGAGCTCGTCAACGCCGCGACGCGCTCGGCCGACGACGGCGACCGGGTCGTGGGCGAGGTGGTGCGAACGATGCACCGCATCACCGATTCGTCGGCGCGCATCAACGACATCGTCGGCGTCATCGACGGCATCGCGTTCCAGACCAACATCCTCGCGCTGAACGCCGCCGTGGAAGCCGCGCGCGCCGGCGAGCAGGGCCGCGGCTTCGCGGTCGTCGCGTCGGAGGTGCGAACGCTGGCACAGCGCAGCGCGGCGGCGGCACGCGAGGTGCGCGCGCTGATCGAGTCGTCCTCGAGCACCGTCGACGAGGGCGCGAAGCTGGTGACGCATGCCGGCGCCTCCATGCGCCAGATCCTGCAGGCGGTGCGCAAGGTCGAGGGCATCATCGGCGACATCAGCGTGGCCGGGCGCCAGCAGGCCGCGGGGCTGGAAGACGTCAACCAGGCGGTCGCCGCGATCGATGCGACCACGCAGCGCAACGCGGCGCTCGTCGAGGAATCGGCGGCCGCGGCGATGTCGCTGCGGGAGCAGTCGCGCCGGCTGCTCGAGGCCGTGTCCGCATTCAACGCCTGAGGATCCCGTCGTGACGCATTCGTCCGCGTTCGCAAGGACCCCGTGCTGCTCGAGGCCTTCGATCATGACCATCCGGACTTCGACGCGGCGCCGCGCGCCGCGCTTCAGGTCACCGGCGCCGGGTTGAACAGCACCAGCGCGTTGTGCAGCTTCCAGTGCTCCGCCCACGTGCGGCGGCCGCTGGCGACCTCCAGCAGCAGGTGGAACAGCTCCCAGCCGAGCGATTCGATCGTGGCGTCGCCGTCGGCGATGCGGCCGGCGTTGACGTCCATCAGGTCGTTCCAGCGGCGGGCGAGATCGCTGCGCGTGGCCACCTTGACGACCGGGCATTCGGCCAGGCCGTAGGGCGTGCCGCGGCCGGTCGTGAACACGTGCAGGTTCATGCCGGCGGCCAGCTGCAGGGTGCCGCAGATGAAATCGCTGGCCGGCGTGGCGGCGTAGACGAGGCCGCGCTGGTCGCGGCGCAGCTTGTCGCCCGGCGACAGCACGTGCGCGATCGCCGACGTGCCGCTCTTGACGATCGAGCCCATCGCCTTCTCCGCGATGTTGGACAGCCCGCCGGCCTTGTTGCCGGGCGTGGTGTTGGCGGCGCGGTCGACGCGGCCGCGGTCGAGGTAGCGGTCGTACCAGGCCAGCTCGCGCACGATGCCCTCGGCGACCTCGCGCGTGGCCGCGCGGCGGGTCAGCTGGTCGACGGCGTCGCGCACCTCGGTGTTCTCGCTGAACATGACCGTCGCCCCGGCGCGCACCAGCAGGTCGGCGCAGAAGCCGACAGCCGGGTTGGCGGTGACGCCGGAGAACGCATCGCTGCCGCCGCACTGCACGCCGACCACCAGCTCGCTGGCAGGCACCGCCTCGCGACGGCGCGCGTCCAGTCGCGCGAGATGCGGCTTCGCGCTCGCGACGATGTCCTCGATCATCGACATGAAGCCGACGTGCGAATCGTCCTGCAGGCACACCGTCTCGGGGCCGAGGGCGGCGTCGCGGCCGTCGGCGATCGGAAAGCTGCCGGGCGGCAGCAGGCGGTCGGGCTGCAGCTTCTCGCAGCCGAGGCTCACCACCATCACCTCGCCGCCGAAGTTCGGGTTCAGCGAGATGTGGCGCAGCGTACGGATCGGGATGTGGGCGTCGGGGGCGTCGATGGCCACGCCGCAGCCGTAGGTGTGCTCCAGGCCGACGACGTCGTCGACGTTCGGGTAGCGCGGCAGCAGCTCGGACTTGATGCGCTGCACGGCGACGTCGACGACGCCGGCCACGCACTGCACCGTCGTCGTGATCGCCAGGATGTTGCGGGTGCCCACCGACCCGTCGGCGTTGCGATAGCCCTGGAACGTGTGGCCCTTCAGCGGGGCAGCCGCCGGCGCCGGGACGGTGGCCATGGGCAGGCCCTCGAAGGCGCGCGCGGCGGGCATCGCGATGAGGCGTTCGTGCACCCAGCTGCCGGCCGCGATCGTCTTCAGCGCGAAGCCGATGGGCACGTCGTAGCGCCGCACCGGCGCGCCCTCGGCGATGTCGACAAGCGCCACCTTGTGGCCCTGCGGCACCTTCTCGCGCAGCACCAGCCCCGCGCCCGGGCCCCCCTCGGGCAGCCGCGTGCCGGCGGGCAGCCCGCCGTCGTTGGCGACGATCGCCACGTTGTCGGCCGCGTGCATGCGGATCACGAGCGGCGCGCGCTCCTGCGGTTCGGTCATCTGGTCCTCGGCAAGCCGGGTGTCCGCGCTTTCAGGCCCATGAAAGCGAGGGGCACGGTCACGGGTGGTTCTTGGTAAAGTCGATCGAGCAAGTGTAGTCTGTCATCAGTTGTCGTACAACATTATCATTCGTACCCGGCCCCGCACCCGCCCGACGATCCCGACTGCCACCCGTCCATGAGCCCTCCCGACATCGCCCGCCGCCGCCCTCGTTCGCTCGCGCTCGAACTCGTCTCCGCACTCAGCGAGCGCATCCGCGACGGACGGCTGAACGTGGGCGACAAGATGCCCACGGAAGCCGCCATCATGGCCGAGTTCGACGTCAGCCGCACGGTGGTGCGCGAGGCCTTGTCGAAGCTGCAGGCCTCGGGCCTGGTCGAGACCCGCCACGGCATCGGCACCTTCGTGCTGGGCCTGGGCGGCGACGCGGGCTTTCGCATCAGCCCCGACCAGTATGCGACGCTGCAGGACGTCGTGGCCGTGCTGGAACTGCGCATCGGCCTGGAGACCGAGGCCGCCGCGCTGGCCGCCATGCGCCGCACCGAGGCCAACCTCACGGCGATGCGCAAGGCGCTCGACGTGCTGGGCGTGGCGCTCGAGCAAGGCAGCGACGCCGTCGCCGCCGATTTCCAGTTCCACCAGGAAGTGGCGCGCGCCACGCAGAACGACCACTTCGCCGACCTGATGACCACCCTCGGCAGCCGCATCATCCCGCGCGCCCGCCTGGAGCCGGCCCAGGTGATGACGGCCGAACGCCGCGAGTACCTGCGCCGCGTCAATGGCGAGCACGAGAGCATCTACGACGCGATCGCCGCGCAGGACGCCGAGGGCGCGCGCGCGGCGATGCGCACGCACCTGGCCAACAGCCGCGAGCGGCGGCGGCGCTCGCAGACGGCGTGATCGCGGGGCGAGCGGGCGGGCGGTCTGCGCGCTGCCGCACGGCGGAGTGGCGCCTTCGCCTAACCCGCCCTGCAGCCCTGTGCACGGCGGGATCACTCCCGGAGCGCTTGTTGTACGATGACCGATGAGATAAAGGAGATCCCAGCATGTTCAA
>JBJMWE010000472.1:0-12956 GCA_045810285.1 Vitreoscilla sp.
CCCGACGCTCGGCTGCTGGGGCCTGGGCTGGGAGGTCTGGCTCAACGGCATGGAGGTGACGCAGTTCACCTATTTCCAGCAGGTGGGCGGCATCGACTGCAAGCCCATCACCGGCGAGATCACGTACGGCCTCGAGCGCCTGGCGATGTACATCCAGGGCAAGGAGAGCCTGTTCGACCTGGAGTGGACGCCGGGCGTCACCTATCGCGACGTGTTCCACCAGAACGAGGTGGAGCAGAGCACGTACAACTTCGAGCACTCCGACGTCACGTTCCTGCTGCAGGCGTTCGGCGAGTACGAGAAGATGTCCAAGCACCTCATGGCACACCAGCTCGCGCTGCCGGCCTACGAGCAGTTGCTCAAGGCCGGCCACACGTTCAACCTGCTCGATGCGCGCGGCGCGATCAGCGTCACCGAACGCGCCGCCTACATCGGCCGCATCCGCAACCTGGCACGCGCCGTGGCGCAGAGCTACCTCGAGAGCCGCGCGCGCCTCGGCTTCCCGATGGCGCCCAGGGCGTGGGCCGACGAGGTCATCGCGCAAATCGAAAAGAAGAAGGCGGCGTAAGGCATGAACGCGCAAGACACCAGGAACCTCCTCGTCGAACTCGTCTGCGAGGAACTGCCGCCCAAGGCGCTCAGGAAGCTGGGCGAGTCGTTTGCCTCCACGCTGGTCGCCAGCCTGCATGCGCAAGGCCTCGTGGGCGCCAATGCCCCCGCGGCGTCGTTCGCGTCGCCGCGCCGCCTGGGCGTGCACGTCCAGGGCGTGGGCGCCAAGGCCGCGGATCGCGCGCTGCAGCAGAAGCTCATGCCCGCGGCCGTCGCCTTCGACAAGGACGGCAACGCCTCGCCGGCGCTGCTGAAGAAGCTCGCGTCGCTGGGCTTCGGCCCCGAGGCCGTGCCCGCGCTCAAGCGCCTGCCGGACGGCAAGGCCGAGAGCCTGTTCGTCGATTCCGTCGTCGCCGGCGCCACGCTGGCCGAGGGCCTGCAGAAGGCCATCGACGAGACGCTGGCGAAGCTGCCCATCCCCAAGGTCATGACCTACCAGCTCGCCGACGGCTGGAGCGACGTGAAGTTCGTGCGCCCGGCGCATCGCCTGGTCGCGCTGCACGGCGCCGACGTGGTGCCGGTCACCGCGCTGGGCCGGGCCGCCGATCGCGTCACCCAGGGCCATCGCTTCGAGGCCCGGGCCGCCACGATCACCGTGCGCGACGCCGACAGCCACGCCGCGCAGCTGAAGGACGAAGGCGCGGTCATCGCGCCGTTCGACGAGCGCCGGGCCGAGATCGTGCGCCAGCTGGCTTCCGCCGCGGCCAGGGAAGGCCTGAAGCCGATCGACGACGACGCGCTGCTCGACGAAGTCACCGCGCTGGTGGAGCGCCCGAACGTGCTCACGTGCCGCTTCGAGGAGGATTTCCTGGCCGTGCCGCAGGAGTGCCTCATCCTCACGATGAAGGCCAACCAGAAGTACTTCCCGCTGCTGGACGCCGCGGGCAAGCTGACCAACCGCTTCCTCGTCGTCAGCAACATCCGGCCGGAAGACCCGAGCGCCGTCATCCAGGGCAACGAGCGCGTCGTGCGTCCGCGCCTGGCCGACGCGAAGTTCTTCTTCGACCAGGATCGCAGGAAGTCGCTCGCCGACCGCGTGCCCGCGCTCGGCAAGGTCGTCTACCACGGCAAGCTGGGCAGCCAGGGCGAGCGTGTCGAGCGGGTGCGACAGATCGCGCGCGCCATCGCCGCGGAGCTCGGCGGCCACGGCCTCGTCGACCAGGCCGACACCGCCGCACGCCTCGCGAAGGCCGATCTCGTCACCGACATGGTGGGCGAGTTCCCCGAGCTGCAGGGCATCATGGGCGGCTACTACGCGCGCCACGACCAGCTGGGCGACACCATCGCCGACGCGATCGAGGATCACTACAAGCCGCGCTTCGCCGGCGACGCGCTGCCGCGCAACCGGGCCGGCCTCGTCGTCGCGCTGGCCGACAAGCTCGAGACGCTGGTGGGCCTGTTCGGCATCGGCCAGGTGCCCTCGGGCGACAAGGATCCGTTCGCGCTGCGCCGCCATGCGCTGGGGGTCATCCGCATGCTGGTCGAGGCGGCGCTGCCGCTGGACCTCGACACGCTGCTGGCGCTGGCCGTGCCGGCGTTCGGCGCGCTGATCACCGATCCGCGCGCGGCCGTCTCGGCGTTCATCGTCGACCGCCTCGCGGGCAGCCTGCGCGAGCAGGGCTACTCGGCGCACGAGGTCGATGCCGTGCTGGCGCTCGGCGTGCAGCGCCTGGCCGACATTCCGCGCCGCCTCGAGGCCGTGCGCGCGTTCTCGGCGCTGCCCGAGGCCGCCGCGCTGGCCGCCGCCAACAAGCGCATCGCCAACATCCTCAAGAAGAGCGTCGAGCCCGTCGAGGCCAAGGCCGACGCCGCGTTGTTCTCCGAGGATGCCGAGCGCGCGCTGTGGACGGACGTCGCCGCGGTGCGCCGCGCAGCCGACGTGCTGTTCGAGGCCGGCGACTACACCAGCAGCCTGAAGGCGCTCGCCGCGCTGCGCGCGCCGGTGGACAAGTTCTTCGACGACGTGATGGTCAACGCCGACGACCCGAAGGTGCGCGCCAACCGGCTGGGCCTGCTGGCCACGCTGCACGGCGTGATGAACCGCGTCGCCGACCTCTCTCGACTTTCCGCCTGATGGCACTCAAAGGAGGCCGAGGATGCCCATGCAAGCCCCCAAACTCGTGATCACCGGCCGCGACGGCATCCTGAACGTCTTCCGCACCGACCACGTGAAGGCGCCCGAGGAGTGGCAGCCGATCCCCGGTGCGCTGGAGGCCGTCGCGCGGCTGAACCACGCCGGCTGGCACGTGGTGGTGGCCACCAACCAGTCGGGCATCGGGCGCGGCATGATCGACATGACCTCCGTCAACGCGGTGCACCAGCACATGATGAAGCTGCTGTCCGAGAAGGGCGGCCGCATCGACGCGGTGTTCTTCTGCCCGCACGCGGCCACCGAGCAGTGCGAGTGCCGCAAGCCGGCGCCGGGCCTGATGCACGACATCGGCGAGCGCTACGGCGTCGAGCTCCAGACCGTGCCCATGGTGTGCGACACGCTGCGCGACCTCGAGGCCGCCAAGGCCGCCGGCTGCCAGCCGCACCTGGTGCGCAGCGGTCGCGCCGCCGAGGCCGACGACGCCACCATCGCGGCCTGGCTGCAGGCCGTGCCGGGCACCGTGGTGCATGCCGACCTGTCGGCCTTCGCCGAGCACGTCACGGGCAATTGAAGACCCACAAGAACAACATGACCAAGGCCCTTTCCGTCGTCCGCTCCATCCTGTTCCTGGCCTACATGGCGATCACCGTGATCCCCTGGGGCTTCGTCGTGGTCGTGTGCTCGCCGTTCCTGAGCAGCGATGCCGTCTACACCTGGTGCATCAACTGGGTGAAGCTCGCCCACCACGGCTCGCGCTGGATCTGCGGCGTGCAGCGCCGCGTGATCGGCATGGAGAACCTGCCCACGGCCGAACAGGCCACCGCGGCGGTGATCCTGGCGTCCAAGCACCAGTCCACCTGGGAGACCTTCGCGCTCCCGGCGGTGATGCCCCACCCGCTGGCCTACGTGTTCAAGAAGGAACTGCTCTACATCCCGTTCTTCGGCTGGGCGATGTCGCGGCTGGACATGATCCACATCGACCGCAGCCGGCGCACCGAGGCGTGGAACAAGGTGGCCGAGCAGGGCAAGCGCCTCAGCAAGCTCGGCAAGTGGGTGATCATGTTCCCGGAAGGCACGCGCACGCCGCGCGGCAGCCAGGGCACCTACAAGGCCGGCGCGACGCGCCTGGCGATCGCGGTGGGCGTGCCGGTGGTGCCCATCGCCGTCGACTCCGCGCGCTGCTGGCCGCGCAAGAGCTTCTGGCTCAAGCCCGGCACGGTGACGATCTCGGTGGGCAAGCCGATCGCGCCCGAGGGCCGCCAGCCCGACGAGATGATGCGCGAGGTCGAAGCCTGGATCGAGGCCGAGATGCGGCGCCTCGACCCCGAGGCCTATGCGGGCGCGCCGGCCTGAGAAGGCCGCCCTCGGCGGCCGCCGCGGACGGCGCCGCGGCTCACTTGCCGCCGCGCGCCTTGGCGGCCAGGTATTCGATGACCTGCGTGGTGCGCGCCTCGCCCTTGGCCAGGCCGGGCGAGGTCATGTTCTGGCCCGCGACCACGATGGTGGGCACGGAGTCGACGCCGAAGGTGTCCATCATCTGGTTGGCCTGCTGCACCTTGGTGCGCACGCCGAACGAGGTGAACAGCGACATGAAGCGCTTGGCGTCGACGCCGTTCCTGGTCATGAAGGCGGCGATGTCGTCGGGCTTTTCCAGGCGCTGGTGCTCCAGGTGCACGGCGTTGAAGATCTTCAGCTGCATCGCGTCGACGATGTCCATGGCCTCCAGCGCGAAGTACATCGGCTGGAAGTTGACGGCGTTCTGCAGGAAGCGCACCGGGTAACGGTGGAAGTGGATGCCGGCGGGTTTCTTGCGGAGCCACTCCTCGAGCGTGGGCTCGAACTCGAAGCAGTGCGGGCAGGCGTAGCTGAAGAACTCGACGACGTCGACCTGGCCCGCCGGCGCCGACATCTGCACCGGCGTGGCGACCGGCTTGTAGTCCTGGCTCGTGACCGGCTTGTAGTCCTGGCTCGTGACCGGGCCCTGGGCGTTCGCGAGTCGGGTCAGGCCCAGGCCGAGCGACGCGGCGGCGAGGGTGGAGAAGTGGCGGCGTTGCAAGCGAATCCTTTCGGGGGGCTGAAGCGTGGGCGCGCTGTCGTGGAGCGGCCGGCGGCAGGACGGGAGGGGGCATTGTGACCACACTTGGTTCCTGCTGCGCGGCGGAGGTTCCCGGCCCGCAGGGGTTCCTGTCGAGCAAGGCCGGTCAGCCGCCGGCCTGGATCTCCCGGGCCAAGGCGTCCACGACCGCGAGCGTCCGTTCTTCGCCGCGCGCCATCCAGGGCGAGGTGAGGAAGCGGCCCTGCACCATCAGCGTCGGCACGCCGGCGGCGCCGCTCGCCTCGAAGAGCCGGTCGGCCTGCGCGACCTTCGCGGCGGTGTCGGCGGCGTCGAACGCGCGCATGAACGCGTCGGCATCGACGCCGCTGCGGGCCATGAAGGCGGCGATG
The DNA here is from genome assembly GCA_045810285.1 of Vitreoscilla sp. GTDB lineage: Bacteria > Pseudomonadota > Gammaproteobacteria > Burkholderiales > Burkholderiaceae_C > Scleromatobacter. The sequence goes on from JBJMWE010000472.1 coordinate 5,147, forward strand.
TTCGCGCGCTCGTCCAGGCGCTGGTGCTCCCGATGCACGGCGTCGAAGACGCGTCGCGGCAGCGTGTCGGCCAGGCCCAGCGCCTCGAGTGCGAAGTACATCGGCTGGAAGTTGCGGAAGTTGCGCTGGAACGGCACCGGCGAGCGGCGGAAGCGGATCTCGGGCGCCCGGCGCGCGAGCCAGGCTTCCAGCGGGGGTTCCAGCGCGTAGCAGTACGGGCACGCGAAGCTGAAGAACTCGACGACGTCCACCGTGCCGGGCGGCGCGGCGACCGGCACCGGCGGGACGATCGCCACGTGGTCGCGCGGGCGGGCGATCGTCTCGGGCTGCGCCCCGGCAATGCGGTGCAAGCCCAGCGCCAGCGCGGCGCCGGCGGCGAGGGTGGAGAAGTGGCGGCGCTTCACGCGGCGGTCCTTTCGGGCGTCGGCCTCGGGGCGACAGCGCATTGTCGCGGCCGCCGCCGGGCCTGCAGGCGCCAGGGCCACGGCGTCTTCGACGAACTCCCGGTCACGCCACTAGAATTGGCGCCCATGTCCCGACCCGGCCCGGCCGACGACCTCTCGCAGCTCTCGCTCTTCGACGCCCCGGTGTCGACCGAGACGGCGTCGGCGCCGCCGCGTTCCTTGCAGCGCCCCGCGCCGCAGGGCCCGACGGCCGCGCCGGCCGAACCGCCGCTCCCTGTCCGCCGCGCCGAGGCCTCGCCGCTGCACTTCCGCCATCCACAGGCCGAACGCGAGCTGCAGCTGGGCGAGCACCGCGTCGCGTACGCGCTGCGCCGCGCGCGTCGCAGCAGCATCGGCTTCGTCGTCAGCGCCGAAGGCCTGCAGGTCAATGCGCCGCGTTGGGTCTCGCTGCAGAACATCGATGCGGCGGTGCGTTCGAAGTCCGGCTGGATCCTGCGCAAGCTGCAGGAACAGCGCGATCGCGCGCGCCGCGTCGAGGCCGCGCGCATCGAGTGGCACGACGGCACGACGCTGCCGTTCCTGGGCGAGACCGTCATCATCGTGCTCGACCCGCGCGTGGCCGGCGCCGTGCTCGACGCCGATGCGCAGGCGCTGCCCGGCGTGCCGCGACTCGTCCTGCGCGTGGGCCTGCCGCAGGCGGCCGAACCCGAGCAGATCCGCGATGTCGTCCAGAGCTGGCTGCAGCGCCAGGCGCTGCGCATCTTCGAGGAGCGTTGCCGCCACTTCGCGCAGACGCTGGGCGTGCGCATGACGCGCCTGGCACTGAGCTCGGCGCAGACGCGCTGGGGCTCGGCCTCGGCCGACGGCTCGATCCGGCTGAACTGGCGCCTCGTGCACTTCGGGCTGCAGGTGATCGACTACGTCGTCGCGCACGAGCTCGCGCACCTGCGCGAGATGAACCACAGCGCCGCGTTCTGGGACGTGGTGCGCTCCGTAGTCCCCGACTACGAGAAGATGCGCAGCACGCTCAAGAACGTACCGGTACCCGTATTGGGCTGAACGCTCGTAAAGCGTGCTTCATACGCTCGCAAACCTGGGAAAACAAACCCAAACACCCCCAAAAGGGGGATGGCGACAGTCGAGTCTGCGGGCACATTAATACCTGCATGCTGTCATCACCCGACAGGGACAGGGGAGCATCAGGGAGTGAAAGCCGGACATTACCGGCAGCAGGGCCGATCGTTTCGCGACGATCGGCTTTGTTTTTTTCCGGCCCGGTTTCCTGCCGGGAAAAGTCAGCTTCCGTTCAGCTGGCGGAGAAGCGTCGGATGCCGTCGTCGTCGCGTCGGCCGCGCAGGCGGCCCATACCCTCGAGGGCATGCAGGTGCGCCACCGCCTCGCCCATCGCGAAGGTGGTCTGGTGCAGGTCCAGCTGGCGGCGGAACAGCACCGGCAGCAGGTCGGCCGCGCTGCACGGCCTCGCGCGGCAGGCCTCGACCACCGCCTCGAAGTGGTGCTCGTGATGGCGCACCAGCTGGTCGACGCGTTCCTGCACGCCCTCGAACGGCTTGCCGTGCGACGGCAGCACCCGCGTGTCCGCGGGCAGCGTGCGCAGGCGCGCGAGCGACGCGAGGAACAGCGGCAGCGGGTTGGCCTCGGGCTCGATGTCGATCACGCTGATGTTGGTGGATATGCGCGGCAGCAGCATGTCGCCGGAGATCAGCACGCCCAGTTCCGCGCAATGCAGCGCGATGTGCTCCGGCGCGTGGCCATAGCCGGCGATGCAGCGCCAGTCGTGGGCGCCGATGCGCACGACGAGGCCGTCCATCAGGCGGCGGAAGCGCCGCGGCACCTGCGGCACCATCGAGGCGTAGTAGCCGCCGCGGCCGCGCACCTTGGCCAGGGCCTCGGGGTCGACCAGGCCGTGCTCGCCGAAGAAGGCCGCCGCATCGTCGCCGCCGAAGCCGGTGGTGGACTGGCTGGCCAGGCGCGCGGCGTACCAGTCGGTGGCGCTGATCCACAGGCGGCAGCCCCAGCGCTCGGTGAGCCAGTGGGCGTTGCCGATGTGGTCGGGGTGCATGTGCGTGACGATCACGCGCAGCACCGGCAGGCCGTCCAGGTGGTGCTCGAACACCTGCTCCCACGCGGCGCGCGTGGCGTCGTTGGCCACGCCGCAGTCGACGATGGCCCAGCCCTCGCGGCCGTCGTCCGAGCGGTCGCGCAGCAGCCACAGGTTGATGTGGTCGAGCGCGAACGGCAGCGGCATGCGCAGCCAGCGCACGCCGGGGGCGATGTCCAGCGCCTGGCCGGTGGCGGGCAGGGTGTCGCCCAGCGGGTAGGCCAGTTTCGATTCTTCGGCGTTGGCCATGCGGGCTCCGGTGGACTAGACTTCCGTTTACGTTAACGTCAGTCTACCCATGAGCGCTTCTCCCAGTACGGCTACCAGGAACAAGGCCGCGAAGACGGCCGCCGCCAAGGGCGCGGCCAAGAGCTTCACGATCACGGAGCTGGCGGCCGAGTTCGACGTCACCCCGCGCGCCATCCGCTTCTACGAGGACGTGGGCCTGCTGGAGCCCACGCGGTCCGGCCGCAACCGCGTCTACTCGCAGCGCGAACGCACGCGCCTGAAGCTGACGCTGCGCGGCAAGCGGCTGGGCCTGAGCCTGCAGGAGATCAAGCAGCTGGTGGACATGTACGACTCGCCGTCGGACACCAAGCCGCAGCTCGAAGCCTTCCTGTCGGTGCTGCGCTCGCACCGCCGGCAGATCGAGCTGCAGCTGGAGGACATCCGCGTCACCCTCGAGGAGATCGCCCAGCACGAGGCGCGCTGCGAGCGGCTGCTGGAGGCGGCGGGTGGCAGCGCGGCGCCCGCGCCGGCCACCAAGCGCGCGGTGCGCGCCTGACGGGCCTTCGGGTCGCGTGGCGGCAGGCGGCCTCGAGTGCGGCCAGGACGTACGCGAGCAAGCCGGGCGCGCGCTCGATTTCGATGCGCCCGGCGACCGGGTCGACGCGGCGCCGTGCAGGCGTCCGTCCCGGAGCGGTCTCGGTTTACGTTTACGTAAACGTCAATTAAACTCGGGCGACTCGCCGGGGCGCGCCCCCGGAGCAACAATGGCGCTCGCCCGCCGCGCCGCGACCCGACCCTGGAGACACGACCCATGAGCAACCTGCCCGGCCTGAATTTCATGCTCGGTGAAGACATCGACGCGCTGCGCGACGCCGTGCACGCGTTCGCCCAGGCCGAGATCGCGCCGCGCGCCGCGGAGATCGACCGCAGCGACCAGTTCCCCATGGACCTGTGGCGCAAGATGGGCGAACTGGGCGTGCTCGGCATCACCGTGCCCGAGGAATACGGCGGCGCCGGCATGGGCTACCTCGCGCACATGATCGCGATGGAGGAGATCAGCCGCGCCAGCGCCTCGGTGGGCCTGAGCTACGGCGCGCACTCCAACCTGTGCGTCAACCAGATCAAGCGCAACGGCAGCGACGCGCAGAGGAAGAAGTACCTGCCCAAGCTGGTCTCGGGCGAGCACGTGGGCGCGCTGGCGATGAGCGAGCCGGGCGCCGGTTCCGACGTCATCTCGATGAAGCTCAAGGCCGAGGACAAGGGCGGCGTCTACGTCCTCAACGGCAACAAGATGTGGATCACCAACGGCCCGGATGCGGACACGCTGGTGGTCTACGCCAAGACCGAACCCGAGCTGGGCGCGCGCGGCGTCACGGCCTTCCTGATCGAGAAGGGCATGAAGGGCTTCTCCATCGCCCAGAAGCTCGACAAGCTGGGCATGCGTGGCAGCCACACGGGCGAGCTCGTGTTCCAGGACGTCGAGGTGCCCGCCGACAACGTGCTCGGCCAGGTCAACGGCGGCGCCAAGGTGCTGATGTCCGGGCTCGACTACGAGCGCGCCGTGCTGGCCGCCGGTCCGATCGGCATCATGCAGTCGGTGATGGACAACGTGGTGCCCTACATCCACGACCGCAAGCAGTTCGGCCAGTCCATCGGCGAGTTCCAGCTGATCCAGGGCAAGGTCGCCGACATGTACACCGTGCTGCAGGCCGGCCGCGCCTTCTGCTACACGGTGGGCAAGAACCTCGACGCGCTCGGCGCCGGGCACGTGCGCCAGGTGCGCAAGGACTGCGCCTCCGTCATCCTGTGGTGCGCCGAGAAGGCGACCTGGATGGCCGGCGAGGGCGTGCAGATCTTCGGCGGCAACGGCTACATCAACGAGTACCCGCTGGGCCGCCTGTGGCGCGACGCCAAGCTCTACGAGATCGGCGCCGGCACGAGCGAGATCCGCCGCATGCTGATCGGGCGCGAGCTGTTCTCCGAGACGATGTGAGGACGCGATGACCGCGCGACTGCCGGTGCCGCTGCCGATCCTGCAGGGCGAGCGCTGCCTGCTGCGCGCGCTCGTGCCGCAGGACGCGCCTGCGCTCGTCACGCACGCCGACGATCCGGCCGTCGCGCGCTCGCTGTTCGACGGCTTCCCGCAGCCCTATACGCCGGCCGCGGCCACCGCGTGGGCGACGCACGAATCGCAGTCGGGCGAGTTCGGCTGGGTCTGGGCGATCGTCGCCGACGGCGCGCTGGTGGGCTGCATCGGCCTTCGCCCGGAAGGCGGCTGGCTGCGCTGCAATGCCGAGATCGGCTACTGGATCGGCCAGGCGTACTGGCGGCGCGGCATCGCCAGCGACGCCGTGCGCCAGGTCACCGACTGGGCGTTCGCGGCCGTGCCCGAGCTCACGCGCATCCACGCGCCCATCTTCGCCGGCAACGAGGGCTCGCAGGCCGTGGTGCGCAAGTGCGGCTACGTGCGCGAGGCGACGCTGCCGCAGAGCGCGATCAAGGACGGCCGCGTGATCGACCGCGTGGTGTGGGCGACGTACCGCACCACGGTCGCACGCCGCGACGCCGACATCGGCGCCGCGCTCGCCGCCACGGCGGCCAGCGCGATGGAGCGGGCGTGACCGCGGCGGGCACGATCGCCTGCATCGGCGGCGGGGGCTTCCTCGTCGACGACGAGCGGGGCGTGCAGGAGCGCTTCCTGCTGACGCTGATCCCCGAGTCGCGCCGCCGCGAGCGCCCGCGCGTCATGTTCCTCGGGCTCGCGCACGGCGACGCCGAGCGCGGGCAGTTCAAGGCGTACAAGATGTTCTCGAAGCTCGGCTGCGACATCACCACGCTGCCGTTCTTCCCCTACGAGATGAAGCGCGACTACCCGGCCGAGGCGAAGGCTGCCGACCTGGTCTACGTGGGCGGCGGCAACACGCCCGCGATGATCGCGGTCTGGCGCGAGTTCGGCTTCGACCGCGCGCTGCACGCCGCCTGGCAGGCGGGCACGGTGTTGTCGGGCATCAGCGCCGGCGCGAACTGCTGGTTCGAGGACTACGTGACCGACAGCGTGCCCGGCGGCGGCGTGCGCCCCGGCCTGGGCTGGCTGCCCGGCACGTTCTGCCCGCACCTGGACAGCGAACCCTGGCGCGCGCCCCTGCTCGCCGGCGTGACCCGCGCACCCGCGTACGGCGTGCGCGAGGGCGGCATGATGATCGTGCGTCCCGGCGCCGCGCCCGAGTTCGTGGCCGACAGGCCCGGCGTCACCGCGAACGTGCGCTTGCCGGGTGGCGAAGCGCACGAAGTGGCCGCGCTCGACTTGTCCTCGCGGTGAAGCGACTCGCTCCGTAAACTGGAAGATCCGCTCCCAACGAACCGATCACGACCATGTCCGACGACAACACCAACGACAAAGACCTCTCCGGCCTCTTCGAGCAGAACGTGCGCTGGGCGGAGAAGATGGAGCAGCGCAGCCCCGGCTTCTTCACGAGCCTGCTGACGCAGCAGACGCCGCAATACCTGTGGATCGGCTGCGCCGACAGCCGCGTGCCCGCCAACGAGCTGATCGGGCTGCTGCCGGGCGACGTGTTCGTGCATCGCAACGTCGCCAACGTCGTCGCGCACTCCGACCTGAATGCGCTGTCGGTGATCCAGTTCGCGGTCGACGCCCTCAAGGTCAAGCACGTCATCGTCGTCGGCCACTCGAAGTGCGGCGGCGTGACGGCGGCGCTGAACAACTCGCGCGTCGGCGTGGTCGACAACTGGCTGCGCCACGTGCAGGACGTGCGCAACGCGCACATGGAATTCCTTCAGGCCGTGCCCGAGGCGCGGCGCGTCGACGCGCTGGTGGAGCTCAACGTGATCGAGCAGGCGCGCAACGTCTGCCTGTCGACGGTGGTCGAGGACGCCTGGGTGCGCGAACAGCAGGTGATCGTGCATGGCTGGGTCTACGGCCTGCACAACGGGCTGCTGAAGGATCTCAGCTTCACCGTCGCCAGCATGGACGACGTCGGCCCGGAATACCAGCGCGCGCTGTTCGCACTGCGCCTGCGCTACCTCTCCACTGCCGCCTGAAAGACCGGCGAGGCTCGCGATGTTCCCCCACCAGCTGGACGACCCGCAAGCGTTCGCGATCGCCAAGGCGATCGTCGAGGGCTTCGATCGCCACTACCGGCTGTTCACCGCGGCGGCGCGCGGCGCCAAGGCGCGCTTCGAGAAGGCCGACTGGCAGGGGCAGCTCGATGCGCAGCGCGACCGCATCGCGTTCTACGACCTGCGCGTCGACGAGGCCGTGGAGCGGCTGCACCGCGAGTTCGGCGCATCCGGGCTGTCGCGCGAGACGTGGCACCAGGTCAAGCTGCACACGATCGGCCTGCTGATCGAGCACCACCAGCCCGAGTGCTGCGAGACCTTCTTCAACTCGGTGACGACCCGGATCCTGCACCGCGGCGACTATCGCAACGACTTCATCTTCGTGCGGCCCGCGCTGTCCACCGACTACCTCGAGAACGACGAGCCCGGCGCGACGCCCACCTACCGCGCCTACTACCCGACCCGCGAGACGCTGCACGAGACCTGCATGCGCATCGTCACCAACTTCCAGCTGGAGGTCGAGTTCCAGGACCTCGCGCGCGACGTCGCCCAGGTGGTGCAGGCGCTGCTGCGCTCATTGGCGGACGCCCGGCTGCGGGCCAACTTCCAGGTGCAGGTGCTGTCCTCGCTGTTCTATCGCAACAAGGGCGCCTACGTCGTCGGCAAGATCGTCAACGGCTTCGGCGAGCTGCCGTTCGCGCTGCCGATCCTGCACGGCGAGGGCGGCCTGCTGGCGATCGACACCTTGCTGTTCGGCGAGGACGACCTGCTGCTGCTGTTCAGCTTCGCGCGGGCCTACTTCCTGGTGGACATGGAAGTGCCATCGGCCTACGTGCAGTTCCTGCGCTCGCTGATGCCGAGAAAGCCCAGCTCCGAGCTCTACAGCGCGCTCGGGTTGCAGAAGCAGGGCAAGAGCCTTTTCTACCGCGACCTGCTGATGCACATGCGCCACTCGTCCGACAAGTTCCGGATCGCGCCCGGC
>JBJMWE010000473.1:0-10248 GCA_045810285.1 Vitreoscilla sp.
CGGCGGCGTCCGCGGCCGCGGCGACCACGGCCTGCGATGCGGCGGGCGCCGGCGTGGAGGCGGCGTCGGCCGGCGCCGTCGCGGCGGCGACGACGGGCGCAGGGTGCGCGGCCGGCGCCGAGGGAAGGTCGACCGTGGCGCAGGCCGCCAGTGCCAGCGACAGGGCGAGGGAGACGGCGGTCAGCAGCCGCGGGCGCGGCCAGGTGTCGGGCTTGTTCAAAACGTGTTCTTCCATTCGCGCAAGGCGGCCAGGACATCGACCGGGTCGGTGGAGGCCGCGCCGCGGCCCTGCGCCGACGCGACCACTTCGGGTTCGCGCACGCGCAGGAACGGGTTGACGGCGCGCTCGGTGGCGATCGTCGAGGGCAACGTCCAGGCGCCTTGGTCGCGCAGCGCCTTGCAGCGGGTCTCGTACTCGGCCAGGGCCGTATTGTGGGGCTCGACCGTGCGCGCGAAGCGCAGGTTCGAGAGCGTGTATTCATGCGCGCAGCAGACGCGCGATTCGCCCGGCAACGCGGCGAGCAGGGAGAGGGAGTGCTGCATCTGCGCCGGAGTTCCCTCGAACAGCCGGCCGCAGCCGCCGGAAAAGAGCGTGTCGCCGCAGAACAGCCAGGGCGCACGGCCCGGTTCGGTGACGACGTAGGCGATGTGGCCGGACGTGTGGCCGGGCACGTCGAGCACCTCGACACGCATTCCCAGCAGGTCGAACGCCATGCCGTGCGACATCTTCTCGACCGGCACCGGCATCGTCTCGCGCGCCGGGCCGAAGACGCTGCCTTGCACCAGCGGTTGCAACTCGGCCAGGCCGCCCACGTGGTCCGGGTGGTGGTGGGTCACTAGAATGGCCGCGAGCCGCAGTCCCCGTTCGCGCAACGCGTTCTTCACGGGCGACGCTGCCCCGGGATCCACCACGATGGCGTTCGCGCCGTCGTGCAGCATCCAGATGAGGTTGTCGGCGAAGGCGGGTAGGGCGATCAGATCCATGGAGACAAGCGCTGCGATTATAGAGTTGGGCGAGTGGCTGAAGACGCCGCCCGGCCAGGTGCTGCTCGCCTGGGAACAGGAGCGCATCGACCGTGCCGTGTTCGACATCTTCGGCTATCACGCGCTGCAGATGGGACTGCCTTCGCTGGACGGCCTGCGCGCCAACCGCATGCCGTACCGCTGGCTCGCCAGCCCCAGCCTGGTCAACGCCGATCCCGAGCCGATCGCGCCCGCGCCCGATCTCGGCTTCGCGACGCAACCGCTGAAGGTGCCCGTGGCGCTGCACTGCTGCGCCGAGGCGCTGCCGTTCGCCAGCAACAGCCTGGACCTGGTGGTGATGCCCCACACGCTCGAGATGTCATCCGACCCGCACCAGGCGCTGGCCGAGGCCACGCGCTGCCTCGTGCCCGAGGGCAAGCTCGTGATCTTCGGCTTCAACCCGATGAGCCTGTGGGCGATGCGCCAGCGGCTCGGCCGCACGGGCCATCGCATGCGCATGGCCGACGAGACGCTGTTCCTGCCGAGTGCCGGCGAATTCATCGGCTACTGGCGCCTGCGCGACTGGCTGCGGCTGCTGAGCTTCGACATCGAGGTCGGCAAGTTCGGCTGCTATCGCCCGCCCTGGAGCACGCAGAAGTGGCTGGACCGCTACGACTGGATGGAGCGCGTGGGCGAGCGCTGGTGGCCGGTGCTGGGCGCCGTGTACTACCTGGTGGCCGTGCGGCGCGTGCGCGGCATGCACCTGGTGGGGCGCGTGCGCAAGACGCCCGTGAAGGCGGCCACGGCGCCGGCGGTGGCGACGATCAACAAGCGGCGGTGAAGGAAGGCCGCGCGATTCAGGGATTGAGCTCGTTGACGCGGCGAATCCAGGCGCGCGCCTGGTCCTCGGCCCACAGGAGGTCGGCCTTGGACGAGTAGTCTGCATAGAAATTGACGTTGATGGGCTTGCCGTGGATCAGCACGATGGCCATGACGCTCGCCTGGTCGTGCGTCCTGTTGATCGTCTTGCTGGACACCGCGACCGGCCCGATGCTGGCCAGTGCGAACGAGTTGGGGTGTTCGTCGAACACGCCCAGCGACGTCGGATTGCCGACCTTCACTGACGCGGTGGAATCGCCGGACATCCGCCCGGCGTCGCGGCTCATCTGCTCGATGCCGCTGGCCGCCTCCGTCTGGATCTGCGCCAGCACCTTGTCGCTCTGCTCGCGCATCGTCTTCTTGATCTGGTCGAACAGCGCCTGCGACATCCCGTCGGCCTCGTACTGGCGATAGGTGAGGACGGTGCAGTAGCGCGCCAGCGATGCGGAGCCGTCGTGCGCACGCACCTTGTCGAGATAGTCCTTCGGCACCTGGAACCCGATGATCCGGTAATTGGGTGGCAGCGCGCGCTTGAGCAAGTCACGCAGCGGCGCGGCCGGGCCCACCGCCTCGGTGAAGCCGGGCACCATCGGCAGGGTGACGCGCTGGCCGCCGAGCTCGTCGGCGAACGTGTCCGCGGGAGGGGCCGCATGCGTCGCTGTCGGCAGGAACGCGGCGAGGCAGGCGGACAGGACGGCGACGGCGATGTGCGATCTCATGGGATGGAGGAGCTTCCTGGACGATTCGCGGACTCTAGCTGGGCCGCACGGTACGATGCCGCCCATGACAGAAGTTTCCGCGACAGAAGTGACGATCTACACGGACGGGGCCTGCAAGGGCAATCCCGGGCCGGGGGGCTGGGGCTGCTGGCTCTCGGCCAGCGGCCGCGAGCGCGAGTTGTTCGGCGGCGCCGCGCAGACCACCAACAACCGCATGGAGCTCACCGCGGTGATCAAGGGCCTGTCGGTGCTGACGCGCCGCTGTTCCGTGGCGATCTACACCGACAGCGAATACGTGCGCAACGGCATCACCACGTGGATCCACGGCTGGAAGAAGCGCGGCTGGCGCACGGCCGACGGCAAGCCGGTGAAGAACGTGGAGCTGTGGCAGCAGCTGGAGACCCTGGCCAACGCGCACGACGTGCAATGGCACTGGGTCCGGGGCCACAACGGCGACCCGGGCAACGAGCGCGCGGATGCGCTGGCCAACAAGGGCGTGCTCGCGGCGCTGAGCGAGACGGGGCTGACGTAGGGCGGGCTAGCCGCAGGCGTGACCCGCCGTTGGGCGGCGCGCTGGCCCCTTCTTCGGACGCTTCGAAGGCAAGGACGCAGGACCGGCGACGAACGGTACGAACGGTACGAACGGCGGGTTACGCCTGCGGCTGGCCCGCCCTGCGTGGACATCGCGATCAGCGTGCGAGATCGTCCGGCGTGTTGATGTTGGCGAAAGCCGGCCCGTCCTCCGGCCGGTCGAAGCGCACCGGCGCCGCGTGGCGCGAGAGCCAGGCCTCGACCTTGCGGCCACCGCCGGCGAGATGCTGCGCCAGGTCGTCCGCCAGCCCGGTCGCGAGCAGGCAGCAGACCGGCTCCAGGCGGATGCCGGCGGGGCCGAGGTCGCGCGCGACGACGGCGGCCCGACGGCCGCCCAGCCCCAGCGCCAGGCGTTCGACCAGGTCGGACGGCAGGCGGGGAGAATCGCAGGGCACCACGGCCAGCCACGCGGTCGACGCCGCGCGCAGCCCCGCGAGCATGCCGGCGAGCGGGCCGGGGAAGTCGCCCTGCGCGTCCGCGAGCACGCGCGCGCCGCGGGACGCGTAGTCGGCCAGGTGGCGGTTCGCACTGATCATGACGGTGGCCACCTGCGGCGCGAGGCGCGCGATCGCGTGATCGACCAGCGGACGTCCCTGCCAGGGCTGCAGCCCCTTGTCGACGCCGCCCAGGCGCTGTCCGCGGCCGCCGGCCAGCACCAGGCCGGTGATCGCCTCGCGCGGCGGCGGCGCGGTCATCAGCCGCCGATGTAGTGCATCTCGACGCGGCGTTCGCCGGCGTGCGCCGGATCGGCGCCGGCCCGGGGCGTGGCGGCGGTGCGCAGCGCGGAGTAGCGGTCGTCGCGCGCGGCCCAGGTCTGGTCGATTGCGCCGGCGATGGCGGCGTCGTCGGCGCCGCCGCGCAGCAGCGCGCGCAGGTCGAAGCCGTGGGAGGCGAACAGGCACAGGTACAGCTGGCCGTCGGTGGACAGGCGCGCCCGGTTGCAGTCGCCGCAGAACGCCTGCGTGACGCTGGAGACCAGCCCGACCTCCTGGCCCGTCGCGTCGAAGCGCCAGCGCTGGGCCGTCTCGCCGGGGGTGCGCGCCGGCAGGGCAGTGAGCGGGCCGATGGAGCGCAGGCGCTCGAGCACGTCGCGCGAGGGCAGCACGTCGTCCAGGCGCCAGCCGTTGGTCGAGCCGACGTCCATGAACTCGATGAAGCGCAGCACCGCGGCGTTGCCGTAGCGCGCGTCCAGGGCGCGGGCAAGCGGCACGACCTGGTCGTCGTTCGTGCCCTTCTTGACCACCATGTTGACCTGGATCGGGCCGAAGCCGGCCGCCAGCGCCGCGTCGATGCCGGCGAGCACGTCTTCCACCGCGAAGCCGACATCGTTCATGCGGCGGAACACGGCATCGTCGATGGCGTCCAGGCTCACCGTGATGCGCCCGAGCCCGGCGGCCTTCAGCGCCGCGGCCTTGCGCGCCAGCAGCGAGCCGTTGGTCGTGAGGGTGAGGTCCAGCGGCTGGCCGTCGGGCGTGCGCAGTTCGGCCAGGAGTTCGACGAGGTGCTCGAGGTTCTTGCGCAGCAGCGGTTCGCCGCCGGTCAGGCGCAGCTTGTGCACGCCGGCGTCGGCGAAGAGGCGGGCAAGGCGGGCGATCTCCTCGAAGCTGAGCAGCTCGGCGTGCGGCAGGAAGGTGTGGCGGCTGTCGAAGACTTCCTTGGGCATGCAGTAGCTGCAGCGGAAGTTGCAGCGGTCGGTGACCGAGATGCGCAGGTCGCGCAGCGGCCGCCCCAGGGCGTCGAGGCGATCGGCGCCGCGCGCGAGCGCGGGGGCGTCCGCGCGCGCGCCCGCGGGCGCGCGGACGCGTCGCAGGTCGTGGATGGCGAAAGTCTTGCCCATGCCTCGATTGTGCCCGCCCGGCGCCGCATGCGCGGCCGTCGGGGCATCGCCGGGCGGAAACGATGCGGCCCGCGCGAGGCGGGCCGTGGCAGGGCTGGGCGGACGCGCTCAGCGCTCGGTCAGGGCGCGGGCGAACGGGTCGTGCGACGGGCCCAGCGTGCTGGGGGCGGCCGCGGGCAGCGCGAACGGCGTGCTCGCCAGCCGTGCGGACGGTGCACCCGGCACCACGGCCGGGGGAACCCCGGGCGCGCCGCCGGCACCGCCCGAACCGCCGAAGCCCGGCAGGCGGGCGGTGAGCGAGGCCAGCATCGAGCTGCCCGTCGGGCTGCCGCCGGTCTCGGCCAGCTCGGGCACGCGACGGCCGCCGGTGAAGCGGCGGGCCCAGTACGAGACGTTCAGGTCCTCGATGCGCACGGACTCGCCGGTGCGCGGCGAGTGGATGAACTTGCCGTCGCCCAGATAGATGCCCACGTGCGAGAACGTGCGGCGCATGGTGTCGAAGAACACGAGGTCGCCGGGCTTCAGGTCCTTGCGATCGACCTTGGCGAGCTCGGGCGCGTTGGCCTGTTCGTCGGCGCGATGCGGCAGCACGCGGCCCAGGCTGTTCTCGAAGACGTAGCGGGTGAAGCCCGAGCAGTCGAAGCCCGTCTCGGCGGTGTTGCCGCCCAGCTTGTAGCGCACGCCCAGGAAGTTCATGGCCGAATCGAGCAGGTTCGAGCTGCCGTCGCGCACCGTCGACATCAGCTTCGTGCTCTTGCTGGCGACCGCATCGAGCAGGCCCTGGTCGTCGACCGGCCGCAGGGCGGGTTGGCGAACCGATTGCGGGGCGGCCACGGCGCTGCCGACCGGCGCCAGGAGCGCGGTGGAGACGGCCAGGAGCCCAACGATCCGGGGGAGGTGGCGGGACGGCCGCGTAGCCGCTGCCCCTCGACGATTGCTTATTCGCACGCGGCGAGCATAACGGATGCCAGCTTTTTGGGTCAACCGGGGTGGCGAGCAAAACCTGAGCAAATACAAAGACTTGCATGCGGTTACGTGCTCAGGAGGGAGCCCCGGAACGTTTACGATCGGTAAATCTGCAACTCGTCACAACGAGGCCGGAATTTGGCTCTACCCGCAGTGACAATCGCCCGTCCGCTGGACGGGGCGCCACGAGCGCTGTCGAGCAGGAGTGCCCGAAGCCGGAGAACCGATGAAGAGATCGCACGTGATTCCCGCCGCGCTGGCCCTGGCGGCCGCCCTGGCGCTCGCTGCCACGCCCGCCGATGCCGCGCCGCAGCGCAAGCGTGCCCCCGCGCATCCGGCCCATCCGAAGCCGATCCCGGTCAAACCCGTCGTCGAGAACCCGGTCGCCGATCTCCCGTTCCCCAGGTTCGACCACGGCCCCCAGGTGGCGTCCACCTGCACCACCGGGCTGGAAGGCGCCATGCTGCGCCTGAAGGAGCTCGAGAAGCGCAAGCCCGGCGCCGACTGGCTCAAGGGCTGGGAGGCGCTGTACGACTGGGAAGAGGACCAGAGCGGCGCGCTGGTCTTCCTGCAGAACGTGCATCCGAACCCCGACGTGCGTCTCGAATCCGAGAAGTGCGAGCAGCGCTGGACGGCGTTCCAGGCCACGCTCGGCATGGACGAGCCGGTGTACCAGGGCGCGAAGCAGACGGTGGCGCTGCTGAAGGATCCGGTCGACAAGCGCGCCGCCCAGCGCGCGCTGGAAGGCTTCGAGGACACCGGCGTGGGGCTGTCCAGGGACAAGCAGGCTCGCGCCAAGGCCATCGCCGAGAAGCTCGCCGCGCTCGGCCAGCAGTTCAACCGCAACCTGCACGACGCCCGCGTGCGCGTCGCCTTCACCGAGGCCGAGCTCAAGGGCGTGCCCGAGTCGCTGTGGAAGGACCTCACGCGCGAGCCCGACGGCAAGATCGCGCTCCCCATCGACGGCCCGGCCTACACCGCCGTGATGCAGGCGGCCGACGACGCGGGCGCGCGCGAGCGCCTGTGGCGCGCCAAGACCAACGAGGGCGGCCCGGACAACCTCAAGGTGCTGGCCCAGATCGAGCAGCTGCGCCTCGAGCAGGCCAAGCTGTTCGGCCTCGCGAGCTACGACGAATTCGTGCTGCGCCGCCGGATGGTCGAATCCCCGGCCCAGGCCGGCAAGTTCCTGGACGACGTCCGCAGCGCGTCCGCCGACGAGGACAAGCATGACATCGTCGAGCTGCGCCAGGCCAAGGCGCGCCACCTCGGCCAGACGCTGGACGTGACCAGGCTGCAGCGCTGGGACACGATGTACTACGCCGAGCGCATCGAGCGCGAGCGCATCGGTCTCGACGACGAGGCGTTCCGCCCGTACTTCCCGCCGCAGGAGAGCCTGCGCTTCGTGATGCGCGTGGCCGAGAAGATGTTCGGCATCCGCTACGACAAGGTCGACAACGCCGGCACGTGGGCGCCCGACGTCCAGGCCTGGGCCGTCACCGACGTCGCGAGCAACAGGAAGATCGCCACGCTGTTCGTCGACCCGTACCCGCGCGACGGCAAGTACGGCCATGCGGCGACGTGGAACTTCCGCAACGCCGCCACCAGCGTGCCGCGCCAGGCCCAGTCGGCACTGGTGGTCAACTTCGACCGCCGCGGCCTCACGCTGCGCGAGCTCGAGACGCTGATGCACGAGTTCGGCCACACGCTGCGCAACAACCTCTCGGCCACGCGCTACGCGAGCGATGCCGGCGAAAACGTGGTGCAGGATTTCGCCGAGGCGCCGTCGCAGATGCTGGAGGACTGGGTCTACGACAAGAAGGTGCTCAGGCTCATGCAGGAGGTGTGCCCCGCCTGCAAGCCGGTGCCCGACGAGCTCGTCGACAAGGCGCGCGCCGCGCGCGATTTCGGCAAGGGCATGCAGGTCGCGCGCCAGCAGCTGTACGCCGCCTACGACCTCGCGCTGCACGGCCCGTCCGCGCCCGATCCGATGGAGACGTGGGAGAAGATGGAGGCCGCCACGTCGCTGGGCTACGTGCAGGGCACGACCTTCCCCAGCGGCTTCGCGCACATCGCGGGTGGCTACGGGGCCGGGTATTACGGCTATCTCTGGAGCCAGTCGGTGGCCGCCGACATGCGCACGGCCTTCGCCGCCGACAAGCTCGACCCCAAGGTCGGCGCGCGCTGGCGTGCCACGGTGCTGGCCGAGGGCGCGCAGAAGCCCCCGCAGCAGGTCGTCAAGGAGTTCCTCGGCCGCGACGGCAGCTCGCAGGCGTTCTTCGACTGGCTGAAGAAGTAGGGCGCCTCGTCTCGTCCGGCCGTCCGTCGACGCGGTTCGCCCCACGCGTTCGCCGGACGGCGCGGGCGCCGTTCGGCGCGCGCAGCCCCCGGGAAACGACAAGGGCTGCCGAAGCAGCCCTTGTGTCCAGCTTGGTCGGCCCTTACAAGGCGTCCGACGCGAAGTCCGCCAGGCGCGAGCGCTCGCCGCGTGCCAGCGTGATGTGCCCGCCGTGCGGCCAGCCCTTGAAGCGGTCGACCGCGTAGGTCAGGCCCGAGCTGCCCTCGGTGAGGTAGGGCGTGTCGATCTGCGCCAGGTTGCCCAGGCAGACGATCTTGGTGCCGGGGCCGGCGCGCGTGATCAGCGTCTTCATCTGCTTGGGCGTTAGGTTCTGCGCCTCGTCGATGATGACGTACTTGTTCAGGAACGTGCGCCCGCGCATGAAGTTCAGGCTCTTGACCTTGATCTTGGAGCGCACCAGATCCTGCGTGGCCGCGCGGCCCCATTCGCCGGCGCCGCCGTCGCCCTTGGACAGCACCTCGAGGTTGTCGTCGAGCGCGCCCATCCACGGGCCCATCTTCTCTTCCTCGGTGCCGGGCAGGAAGCCGATGTCCTCGCCCACGGGCACGGTCACGCGCGTGACGATGATCTCGCTGTAGCGGCGATCGTCCATCACCTGGGCCAGGCCGCAGGCCAGCGTCGCCAGCGTCTTGCCGGTGCCGGCGGTGCCGGACAGGGTGACGAAGTCGACTTCCGGATCCATCAGCAGGTTCAGCGCGAAGTTCTGCTCGCGGTTGCGGGCCGTGATGCCCCACACGGCATTCTTGGCGTGCGTGAAGTCGCGCAGCGTCTTCAGCACGGCCGACTTGCCGGTGATCTCGGTGACGCGAGCATACAGCGGCGCCTCGCCGGGCGTCTCGAGGTAGACGAACTGGTTGATCAGCAGCGACGGCACCAGCGGCCCGACGATCCGGTAGAACGTATGGCCGCCCTGGTTCCAGCTCTCCATCGTCTTGCCGTGCTTGTCCCAGAAGTCGGTGGGCAGGGCGAGCACGCCGGTGTAGAGCAGGTCGGCGTCGTCGAGCGTCTTGTCGTTGAAGTAGTCCTCGGCGGGCAGCCCCAGCGCGCGTGCCTTCACGCGCATGTTGATGTCCTTGGACACCAGCACCACCTCGCGCGGTGCGTGCAGCTCGACGAGTGCCTGCACGACCGCCAGGATCTGGTTGTCCGCCTTGCCCTGCGGCAGGCCCGACGGCGCCTTGGCGTCGAGGAACTGCGTCTGGAAGAACAGCTTGCCCGCGGCCTCGCGGTGGCCCGTCTTCGACAGCGGGATGCCGGCGACCGGGTCGAGCGAGCCTTCGGTGGCCAGGCCGTCGAGGTCGCGCGAGACCTGGCGCGCGTTGCGCGCGACCTCGGTCATGCCCTTCTTGTGGTTGTCGAGCTCCTCCAGCGTGATCATCGGGAGGTAGACGTCGTGCTCCTCGAAACGGAACAGCGACGTCGGGTCGTGCAGCAGCACGTTGGTGTCGAGCACGAACAGCTTGGGCGGCCCGCCCGCGCGCGCGCGCTTGCGGGCGCCCGACTTGGCGTTGATCCGCGTGCCGGCCGCGCTGGCCGGTGCACGCGCGGCAGGAGGGATGACCGGCGCGGGGCCGGTCGGCAGGCCCGGCGTGCGGTCCACCGGGGCCTTCGCGGCCGGGGCGAGCTTCGCGACCGCGGTCTCGGCGCGGTCGTCGCGAAGATCGAGCAGTCTGGGCTCGCCCTGGGTCTGTGTCTTCTGGGTGCGCCGTGCGGGCTTGGGCGCGGATTGCGATTCGTAGTCAGCAGCCGACAGAAGAGCTGCGCGGGTCGCGGGTGGCTTCGGAAGTGGCATGGATCGGCGGACGAGTCGCTGTGGAACAAACAAAAAAGCCGCACAGGTTGACCTGGGCGGCTGCGGATGGGGTGCGCGGGCGGTGAGACTCGGGCATGGGGACATCATACACATCGCCGCGGGCGGCGCATGGAGGGCGCCGGTC
>JBJMWE010000474.1:0-28529 GCA_045810285.1 Vitreoscilla sp.
CCGAACGTCGTCGGCGTGCCGCTGGCGGACGGCGGCTACGCGGCCGTCCGCGTGCTGAAATCCTCCACGCACGCGCCCGATGCGCAATGGAAGGACGCCGCCACCTACGCCTATGAGGACGCCGAGGCGCAGGCCGTCTACGATGCGCTCAAGGCGCGCTACAAGGTCAAGTACGACGACGAACGTATCGCCAAGACGACGTCCCAGGCAGCATCTGCCCCCAATTGAAAAAGCGCGCTATAATCATTGGCTCCGGTGGTGGCTATAGCTCAGTTGGTAGAGTCCCAGATTGTGATTCTGGTTGTCGTGGGTTCGAGTCCCATTAGCCACCCCACCCGAACATGAAAGAAAGCTCCTGGATTGCCAGGAGCTTTTTTTTTGGCTCTTCGCCGATCTGCTGGGAGGCTGCCGGCAACGTGGCTGCCGGGCGGGGGGCATCGCCTCACGGACAGGCTCATCCCTTGACCCTGTCATCCTGCGACTGCGCGCAGGATGACGGGGCAAAGAATCGACGTTCCGGGCAGCGTCCCACACCAGGTCTGGACGGACGCGCTCCCTGTACTTCGGCGATGAACCTGTTTTTTGGCTTCGCCGACTCGCGTGCAGGCGCCAGCTTCGGTGCCCGGCCAGTGACCTCGGTGCCCGGCGCGCGATGCGCCCGCAGCCCAGGCGCTGTCATCCTGCGCGAAGTCGCAGGATCCACGCCTGTCATCACGCTCGTCCTCCCGCAGGCGCCGCAGCCTGAAGGCGGCGCACGCCCGCGGCGAGGCGGATCTCTGCGACTGCGTGCAGGATGACGGGAACCGGGAGCACGACGACGACGTGGCCTCGATCGCGCGTTTCGGCGAGGGACCTCTTCTTGCCTGCGCCGATGAATCCCGCGACCAGGTGGCGGTCAACGCGATCGACGCTGGTGACCGCCGCGCGGATCGCATCGACCCGCCATCTCCACGCGACGCTCAGAACGCGTAGCTCACCCCCGCCGACGCCGTCCAGCGCGGTGCCAGCTGGTAGCCCACGAGATGGCTCGCGACCGGCAGCTGCACGAAGCCGAAGGCCTGCCAGTGTTCGCCCACCGCGCCCGTGACGCCGGGGCTCACGTAGACGACGGTGCCCTCGCTGTCGGGGTTGTCGGCCAGGGCGCCCTGGTCGGCGCCCTTGTGCGAGATGTTGACCTGCACCTGCGGGATCAGGCTGGGCGTGGCCTGCCAACGCGCGCCGACGCTGACGAAGGTGGTGTTGCCGACGCGGAAGTCCTGGCCCGCGCCACGCAGGCGGTGGGCGATGGCGGCCTGGTATTGCGCGTTGACGAAGGCCTCGATGGTGGTGTTCACGGGCCGGTGCCAATAGGCGCCGACGATGAGGTCGGTGCTGCCCGTGCCGGGCTGCAGGCTGGTGTCGACGAGGTTGTCGGGCGAGTCGTTGGCGGACAGCGGGCCATGCTGGAACGCGACCGGCTTGCGGCCGACGATGCGCGAGCCGTCGGCGCTCGGGCCGCCGTAGCGGCCGGTGGGCAGCTTCAGCCCCAGCTGCAGGCCCAGGTCGTGCTCCTCCAGCAGGCCCTGCCACGTGACGAGCACGCGGACGTCGCCCAGCCCCTGGATGCGGGCGGTGCTGAGCTGGTCGTCGGTGACCGGGTTGGTGGCTTGCGCGTAGGTCGAGTGGCCGCGGTCGACCCAGGGCACCAGCAGGCGCACGCCCCAGTCCTCGCTGGGCATCCAGCCGATGCCCAGCGTGGCGTAGCGGTTGACGGTGTCGTGCTCGACTTCCTGGTCGCCGCCGGCATCGTTGATCGCGGCGACGTCGGCGGTCGACACCGCCTTGTCGCCGTGGCGCAGCTGGCTCTGGTCGATGGTGTCGAACTGCAGGCTCATGTTCCAGCCGGGCCGCGTCGGAAAGCCGGTGGCCGCGTCGGTGGACAGCGAGCAGCCGCAGGTGGCACAGGCCGTGGCGTTCGTGGCGGCCAGTGCGAGCAGGGCGGCGGGCGCGAGGGCGCGCGCGCGTATGGGCGCGAGCGCGGCCGTGAGGAGGTTCTTCGTCATGAGGTGTGGGCGTACGTGAGCCGTGCGTGCGCCGGCAATCGGCGGGCGCGCGACGGCACGAGATCAGTGGATGCCCGATGGATGTCGGGCGGTTCGCGGGCGTTCCCGCCCGGGCGGATCTCAGGCGACGGACGGCGGCGCCCGTGGCTGGGCGCTGGCCCAGGTGGCGTTGGCGCGCGGCGCCCGCACGAACGCGGCCGGGTGGGCGCGGAAGGCGAGGGCGACGCCCGTGTCGGCGCGCCCCGGATCGGGCGGAAGCGCCAGGTCGGCGTGCAGCGCACAGTACGGGCAGTGCTCGAACGCATGCGGCGCCGCGGGCGATCCGCCGGCGGCGGACCGGCCCGGCTTCGCCGCCGTGAGCGTCGCAGCCGAGCAGACCTGGCCCCACAGCTGCGTGCGCGAGGCCGACAGCCACCCGCTGACGGACGGCGCCAGCGTGACCAGCAGGATCGCGACGAGGGCGATCCAGCTGGTGAGCGAGCGGCGGCCGCGCAGGAGGGGCATGGCGTCGATTCTAGGCCGGCCGCCCGGGCGTCCCCCCGGCATGGATCAAGCCGCACGAAGGCTGGCGCAGCGGAAAACGTCCCTCCCTGGCGCGCCGGGCCCCCGGCGGCGGCCGGGCGCGCCGGGCGTTGGGACCCCTGGCCCACCGGTTGCCACGGCCGAGTCGGTCCACGCCACGCATCGGAACACCGCATGAATCGCCCCATTGAAGACTACGCCCTGATCGGCAACCAGGAGACCGCCGCCCTCGTCGCGCGCGACGGCTCGATCGACTGGATGGCCATGCCGCGCTTCGACAGCCCGCCGTGCTTCGCCGCGCTGCTGGGCACGTCCGAGCACGGGCGCTGGCGCGTCGCACCGGTTGCCGACGACGTGCGGGTGGAGCGCCGCTACCGCGACGGCTCCACGGTGCTGGAAACGCGCTTCACGACGCCCGACGGCGAGGTGCTGCTGACCGACTTCATGAGCCGCCGCGACGGCGTGTGCGACCTGATGCGCCTCGTGCGCGGCGTGCGCGGACGCGTGGCGATGCGCACGGAGATCGTCGTGCGCTTCGAC
Source organism: Vitreoscilla sp. (assembly GCA_045810285.1). Lineage (GTDB taxonomy): Bacteria > Pseudomonadota > Gammaproteobacteria > Burkholderiales > Burkholderiaceae_C > Scleromatobacter. Next base: position 3,105 of record JBJMWE010000474.1, read on the forward strand.
TACGGCTCGGTGGTGCCCTGGGTCTCGCGCCGGGACGACGGCCGCCTGCACTTCACCGCCGGCCCCGACCGCCTCACGCTGGCCACGCCGGTGGCGCTGCGCGGCGAGGGCATGCGCACGCTCGGCGACTTCGAGCTGGCGCAGGGCGACGAGGTGGCGTTCACGCTCACCTGGCAGCCGTCGTGGCGCGAGGACCTGCGTGCGCCCGACGCCTCCGACGCGCTCGAGCAGGTGGTGGCGCAATGGGAGGCGTGGTCCTCGAAGCTGCCGCAGGGCGACGAGGTGTCCGAGGCGATGCGGCGTTCGCTGGTGACGCTCAAGGCGCTCGCGCACTGGCAGACGGGCGGCATCGTGGCCGCCGCCACCACCTCGCTGCCCGAGAAGATCGGCGGCACGCGCAACTGGGACTACCGCTTCTGCTGGCTGCGCGACGCCACGTTCACGCTGTACGCGCTGCTGGGCCTGGGCTTCGTGGACGAGGCCGAGGCCTGGCGCGCGTGGCTGGTGCGCGCGGTGGCCGGCAGCCCGGACGACCTGCAGATCATGTACGGCGTGGCGGGCGAGCGGCGCCTGTTCGAGTACGAGGTGCCCTGGCTGCCCGGCTACGAGGGCTCGGTGCCGGTGCGCGTGGGCAACGCCGCGGCGGGCCAGGTGCAGCTCGACGTCTACGGCGAGGTGCTGGACGCGATGTACGTCGCGCGCAAGGCGGGCCTCGCGTACGACGCCACGAGCTGGTCGCTCGAGTGCGCGATGGTCAGGCACCTGGAGACCATCTGGGACCAGCCCGACGACGGCATCTGGGAAGTGCGCGGCGGCCGGCGCCACTTCGTGCACTCCAAGATCATGGCCTGGGTCGCGTTCGACCGCGCCGTGCGCTCGGCCGACGAGTTCGGCCTCGAAGGTCCCGTCGACCACTGGCGCGAGATCCGCGACACGATCCACGCGCAGGTGTGCGAGCGCGGCTTCGACCGCACGCAGGGCGCGTTCGTGCAGTCCTATGGGTCGTCGGCGCTCGACGCCAGCCTGCTGCTGGCCGCGGTGGTCGGCTTCCTGCCCCCCGACGACCCGCGCATGATCGGCACCGTCGCGGCCATCGAGCGCCACCTGCTGCGCGACGGCCTCGTGCTGCGCTACGACACCGGCGACGGCAAGGACGGCCTGCCGCCGGGCGAGGGCGCCTTCCTCGCCTGCAGCTTCTGGCTCGCCGACAACTACCTGCTGCAGGATCGCATCGAGGAGGCGCAGGCGCTGTTCGACCAGCTCCTGGGCTACTGCAACGACGTCGGGCTGCTGGCCGAGGAGTACGACCCCGTCGCGAAGCGCCAGCTGGGCAACTTCCCGCAGGCGTTCTCGCACCTGGCGTTGATCAACACGGCGACAGGGCTCGCGGGGCGGCTGGGGACGGCGCACCAGCGGGCGGCGGGAAGCAGCCAGACCAGGAGGTGAGCGCGCGATCGGCCGCCAGGACGCGGCCGCCGACCGGTCGAACGGCTCGAGGCGGCAGCGCCGGGGCGATGTCGGCCGCCCTTCATGCGCGACGTCGCCTGCGCGACGCCGTGTCTCGTGCGGGACGGACACCGCCTGCCGCGCGATGATTGAATACGCCCGAGCCGTTTCGAAGGAGAGCCCCGATGACCAGCGACTACTCGAGCAAGACCCGCGACCTGCTGCAACGCCTCGGCGACTTCTTCGACCGGCACATCCATCCGAACGAGGAGCGCTACGTGCGCGAGATCGAGGAGAACCGGCGCGCGGGCAACGCGTGGATCCCGTCGAAGGTGATCGACGAGCTCAAGCCGATCGCGCGCCGCGAGGGGCTGTGGAACCTGTTCCTGCCGCATCCGTACGAAGGGCAGGGCGGCATCTCCAATCTCGACTACGCGCCGCTGTGCGAGCAGATGGGGCGCGTGATGTGGTCCGCCGAGGTGTTCAACTGCTCCGCGCCGGACACCGGCAACATGGAGACGCTGGAGCGCTACGGCACCGAGGAGCAGAAGGCGCGCTGGCTGCGGCCGCTGCTGGCCGGCGAGATCCGCTCGGCCTTCCTGATGACGGAGCCCGCGGTGGCCTCGTCGGACGCCACCAACATCCAGTGCTCGATCCGCCGCGAGGGCGACGAATACGTCATCAACGGCCGCAAGTGGTTCAGCTCGGGTGCGGGCAACCCGCGCTGCGCGATCTTCATCGTGATGGGCAAGACCGATCCCGACGGGCCGCGCCACGCGCAGCAGTCGATGGTGCTGGTGCCGCGCGACACGCCGGGCGTCACCGTCGTGCGTCCACTGACGGTGTTCGGCTATGACGACGCCCCGCACGGCCACATGGAGGTGACGCTGGAGAACGTGCGCGTGCCGGTGTCGGCCATCCTGCTGGGCGAAGGGCGCGGTTTCGAGATCGCCCAGGGCCGCCTCGGGCCGGGCCGCATCCACCACTGCATGCGCTCGATCGGCACCGCCGAACGCGCGCTCGAATCGATGGTGGATCGGCTGGCCGAGCGCGTGGCGTTCGGGCGCCCGCTGGCGGAGCAGTCGATCTGGCACGAGCGCATCGCGGAGTCGCGCTGCCTGATCGACCAGGCGCGCCTGCTCACGCTCGACGCCGCGCACCGGATGGACACGGTGGGCAACAAGGAGGCGCGCGCCGAGATCGCGATGATCAAGGTGGTCGCGCCCAACGTGTCGTGCAAGGTCGTCGACTGGGCGATCCAGGCCCACGGCGCGGCGGGCGTCAGCGGCGACTTCTGGCTCGCCGATGCCTACGCGCAGCAGCGCACGGTGCGCATCGTCGACGGGCCCGACGAGGTGCACCGCAACGCGATCGCCAAGCTGGAGATCGCGAAACGGGCCGGCGCGCGGCGCATGAAGGCCGGCTGAGCGTCAGTGCGGGTGCTCGTCCCCGCGGTTGCCGCCGGGATGGCGTTGCGGCTGGCCGTGCGGCTCGCCGCCACGCGGGGCGGCTTGCATGTGCGGTGCCTCGGCCGGGCGCATGGACGGCCCCGGGCGCACGGGCTGCGTCCGCATCTCCGGCGCGGTGCGTGCGCGTTCGACCTGGGGTTCGCCGAAGCCGCCGGGGCGCGGCGTGGCCGCGGTCGGCGGCATTCCGTGGTTGCTGCCCATGCGCTGCTCGGGCGTGCCCAGCGCGCGGTGCTCGTGCTCCTGCTGCGCCTGCGTCCAGTCCGGGTGTTGACCACCCTCGAAGCGGCGCTGGCTCGCGGTGGGCTGTGAATGCCAGGGCGACCTGCCGCCGTTGAAGCTCTCCGCGTGGGCGGGACGCTGCGGCACTGGCGCACGATAGACGTCGTGCACGCGGCCCGTCGGGATGTTGTTGACGGCCGTGTTGTAGCGGAAGTGGTGGCGGTCCCAGCGCCCGCCCTCATAGCCGCGGCCGATGTAGCCGTAGCCGTAGTTGATGCCGCCGTAGTAGCCCACGTGCGGGCCCCAGTACCCGCGGTGCCAGCGATAGCCACCGTCGTAGAAGGCCCAGTAGCCCGGCGTCCACAGCAGGCCGACGCCGGGTGGCATCACCCAGGTGCCCGGCACCCAGATGTAGTCGCCGGAGGCCGGATCCCACGCCCAGTAGCCGGGCGTCCAGATGTAGCCGTCGCCGGGGATCGGCGGCTGCGCGTACAGCGGCAGCGGGGGCGGCGCGATGGTGACGGATAGGGAGACCGCCGACCACGCGGCCAGCGGCGCCGTCAGGGCGAGGCCCAGCGCGAGCGTCGTCCGCGTGAAGAGATTCCTGGACATGGTGGCCCTCTCGTCGTGTTGTGGAACGCCGTGGCGGCGTTGCTCTGCAGCACACGTGGCAATCGGTGCGCCCGTCGAGCATGTCAGCGGACGCTTCAGCCCGCCGTGCGCTGCCGGAAACAGACGATGCGCCGCGTCTCCTCGAAGCCGAGCGCCCGGTGCAGCGCGTGGCTGTCCGGGTTGTCCAGGAGCGCGTCCGAGGCGAACTCCGAGCAGCCCTGTGCGCGGCCCCACGCGCGGGCGTGCGTGACGAGCGCGCGCGCCAGCCCGTGCCGGCGCGCCTGCGGCGCGACGTACACCGCCTCGAGGAAGGCGACCGGCGAACTGCGGGTGCCCGGCACGGGGTCCGCCCGCAACGAGACTTCGGCCAGGCCCACCGGCAGGCCTTCCTCGTCGACCACGAGGAACTGCGCATGGCGATCGGGCCGTGCGGCGAAGCGATCCATCTCGGCGCGCAGGGTGGCTTCGTCGTGATGCGGGAACAGCGCGCGGCGCAGGGCCAGCCAGGCGCTGTCGTCGCTTCGGGTGCAGGGGCAGATGGCGTAGCGCATGGGCGAGGGGTCGAGATACGGCCGAGGGTACCGGGCCATGTCGCCAGCATGGACCTGCGCGCGCGTTCCGTCTGCAACCGTTTGGAACAGGATGCGGACGAAGGCGGGACATCCCGGCCGCTCGTCCCGGGCCCGCGACTAGCGCACCGCCTCGATCGGGTTGCCGTACAGGGGCTTGGCGCCGAATTGCGTGCTGATCGCGTACGACACCGCGCACGCCAGCATCACCGGCACCGTGAGCTGGAACTCGTTGGTCATCTCCAGCACCATCGTGATGGCCATCAGCGGCGCATGCGTGGCGGCGGTGAGCACCGCGGCCATGCCGATCACCACCAGCGAGCGCGGGTCGCCCACCCACGCGGTGGGCAGCCACAGCGCCGCCAGCTGCGCGAGCACGCCGCCGGCCGCGGCGCCCACGAACAGCGACGGCGTGAACATGCCGCCGATGGCGCCGCTGCCCGAGCTCCACGATGTCGCCACCACCTTGGTGACGAGCACCAGCGCGAGCCACTGCCACGGCTCGGTGCCCGCGAGCGCGCGCTCCACGGCGCTGTAGCCGTTGCCCCAGACCTCCGGCACGAAGGCCGACAGCGCGCCCACCAGCAGGCCGCCCACGCCCAGCCGCAGCCAGGGCGAGTGCAGGCGCGCGAACAGCGCCCGGCTGCGCTCGACCAGCAGCAGGAAGCCCCAGCCGAAGCCGCCGAACGCCAGGCTGGCCACCAGCGTGAACAGGATGCTGGAGGGCAGCATGGCGATGGGCGCCGTCACGTACAGCGGCTTGGGGTCGACCATCACGTAGACCAGCGCGCTGGCCGTGCCCGAGGCGATCAGCACCGGGGCGACGGTGTGGCGCGCGAAGAAGCCGAGCGCGAGTTCCAGCACGAACACGACGCCGGCCACCGGCGCGTGGTAGGCGGCCGCGATGCCCGCCGCGATGCCGCACACCATGATTGCGCTGCGCTGCTCGGGGCGGATGGGCACGATGCGCGCGAGCCAGGCCGAGGCCCAGGCCGCCAGCTGCACCATCGGGCCTTCGCGGCCGATCGACGCGCCGGTGCCGATCGACAGCGCCGCCGACACGGTGCGCACGAGGTTGGCGCGGTCGTTGAGATCGACCCGACCCTGCCGCGCCGCATCGATGTAGTCGAGGTAGTGGTCGCCCTGCCTGCTGCGCGCCACCCAGTGTGCGCCGTATTGCAGCACCAGGCCCGACAGCACGCCGCCGATGGCGCAGACGATGGGCCGCTGCCAGGCCGGGATGGCCCGCGCGGCCTCGACGAGGTCGCTGCTCTGGCCCGTGCCGAGCCATTCGATCTGCAGCGTCAGCCAGCGGAACGCCAGCGTGGATGCGGCCGCTGCCGCGCCGGCCGCCGCGGCCCAGACCCACAGCCGCAGCGTGGCGGCGGTCGAGGCCAGCACGCGAAAGTGCCAGCGCGGATGCGGGGCGGCCGCATCGGGGGCGTTGGCGGCGTCGTCGGCGGACATGGCCCCATTGTCGGGGCAACGCGTTCAGGCCGCCGGCGCCCCCGGCGTGCCGGGTTGCGCCGGCCCGCCCCGGCCTCGCACGGCCGTTGCCAGCAGCACGGCGGCGGCCGCGCCCAGCGCCGACACGCCCCACGGGTTCTCGACCACGCTGCCGGCCACCTGCTGCAGCGCCTCGGGGCGCACCTGCTCGACGAAGCGCGCGAGCTCGAACACCTGGTCGCGCGTGAAGCCGGCCAGCTCGTCCACGTGCAGCGCCCCGCCGAGCGCGCTCGCACGGTCGAGCAGCCCCGCGAAGGCGCCCGACGCGACGGCCACCAGCGCGAGCGGCCCCAGCGGCCGGCACAGGGTGGTGACGATGCGCGAGCGCTGCACGGCGGTGGCGCCCGCGTAGAGCCGCGCGGCCAGGTGCGCGGCGCGCGAGCGCTCGCGGTGCGGCCGTGTCTCGATGCCCAGCGCGATGGCCCGCCGGGTGACTTCGGCCTCGAGGGCCGTGTCGATGTCATTGCGCATTCGTCGTGTTCCGCCGTTGGTGTCCGCAGGGATGGAGTACATGCGTTCAGCGGCGGTTCCGCGGCGTTGCGTATGGCAATGTAAAAGCGATGCGCCCTTCAGGATCGCGAAATCGCGGCTGTCACCGCGCGTTCACGGATCGGTCACACCTCGTCTAGATGATTGCCCCCGGCGCGCGGCCTTGCGCGCCCTGGAGCGCTTCTCATGGACGACCTCGCGATCGATGTACGCCAGCTTTGCAAGACCTTCGGCGCCACGCCCGCGCTGCGCGACGTGTCGCTGCAGGTGCGGCGCGGCGAGATGGTGGCGTTGCTGGGCGCGTCGGGCTCGGGCAAGTCGACGTTGCTGCGCCATCTGAACGGCCTGCACCACGCCGACGCGGGCACGACGTCCCGCGTCGACGTGCTGGGGCGCCGCGTGCAGCAGGGTGGGCGCATCGGCGGCGACATCCGTGCCACGCGCTCGCGCGTCGCCGTCGTGTTCCAGCAGTTCAACCTCGTCGAGCGCTTGCCCGTGATGGTCAACGTGCTGGCCGGAGCGCTGCACCGGCTGCCGCTGTGGCGCGGGCTGCTGCGGCGCTTCCCGGCCGAGGAGGTGGCGCGCGCCCACGAGGCGATGACGCGCGTGGGCATCGCGGGGCTCGCATGGCAGCGCGCATCGACGCTGTCCGGTGGCCAGCAGCAGCGCGCCGCGATCTCGCGCGCGCTGGTGCAGGGCGCGGAGCTCATCCTGGCCGACGAGCCCATCGCCTCGCTTGACCCCGAGGCCAGCCGCAAGGTGATGCAGTCGCTGGCCGACGTCAACCGCGACGTGGGCGTGACGGTGCTGGTTTCGCTGCACCAGGTCGAATTCGCGTTCGCCTTCTGTCCGCGCACGATCGCGCTGCACGAGGGCCGCGTCGTGTTCGACGGCCCCACGCGCGCGCTGACGCCGGCGCGCCTGCGCGAGCTGTACGGCGCGCAGATCGACGAGCTGCTGCCGGCGCGGCCGGCGCCGCTGGCCGAGCCCGAACCCGTGTTCGCCGACGTCGCGCTGCGCGTCGCCTGAGCCTTTGCCTTTCCCGCCAACCCGAGGAGCTTTCCATGATCCGTCGCAACGCCCTGGCCGTGTTCGCCGCCACCTCCGCGCTGTGGTTCACCGGCGCGCAAGCGCAGACCCGGGAGGTGAACTTCGGCTTCATCTCCACCGAGTCGTCCGCCAACCTGAAGGGCGCATGGCAGCCGCTGCTGGACGACCTGCAGAAGGCCACCGGCCTCAAGGTCAACGCCTTCTTCGCCACCGACTACGCCGGCGTCATCGAGGCGATGCGCTTCAACAAGGTGCAGGTCGCGTGGATGGGCAACAAGTCGGCGATGGAGGCGGTGGACCGCTCCGGCGGCGAGATCTTCGCCAAGATCGTGGCCAAGGACGGCACCGAGGGCTACTACGGCGTCATGATCGTCAACAAGGACAGCCCGATCCGCACGCTGGACGACGTGTGGAGGAACCACGCCAGCCTGACGCTGGGCTTCGGCGACCCGAACTCCACCAGCGGCACCGCCGTGCCGGCGTTCTACGCGTTCGGCCCGGCCAAGGTCGATCCGCTGAAGGACTTCAAGCGCACGCTGCGTGCGAGCCACGAGACCAACCTGCTGGCCGTCGTCAACAAGCAGGTCGACGTCGCCACCAACAACACGGAGAACCTGCAGCGCTTCGAGACGACGCATCCGGAGCAGGCCAGGCAGGTGCGCGAGATCTGGCGCTCGCCGCTGATCGCCAGCGACCCGCTCGTGTGGCGCAAGGATCTGGACGACGGCACGAAGAAGCAGATCCGCGATTTCCTGCTGACGTACGGCAAGGACGGACGCGAGAAGGCCATCCTGGCCAACATCGAGTACAGCGGCTTCCGTGCGTCGTCCAATGCGCAGCTGCTGCCGATCCGCCAGATCGAGCTGGCGCGCGCCCGTGCCGCCGCCGAGGCGGACACCACGCTCAGTGCCGCCGACAAGGCCAGGAAGCTGGCGGACATCGACGCCAGGCTGGCCGAGCTGGGCAAGCAGGTCGCCAGCGCCAGGTGAACTGCCGCTGACGCCGCCGTGAGCCAGCCGATCGCCGTGCCCGCGGGCACCATTCCCGCGCCGCCCCGCGCGTCGCTGCAGCGCCTGCTGTTCTGGGGCGTGCTGCTGGCGCTGCTGGCCGGCAGCTGGAAGGGCGCCGACATGAAGCCGCTGGAGCTGTGGCGCTCCGGCGGCAACATCGGCGAGTTCCTGAACGGCTTCTTCCCGCCGCGCCTCACGGACTGGGCCGATGACCTCAAGGAGCTGCTGGTCACCTTCCAGATCGCGCTGTGGGGCACCGCGCTGGCCGTGCTGTGCTCGATCCCGCTCGGGCTGCTGGCGTCGGCCAACCTCACGCCGTGGTGGGTGCACCACCCGGTGCGCCGTGTGCTGGACGCCTTCCGCGCGATCAACGAGATGGTGTTCGCGCTGCTGTTCGTGACGGCGGTGGGGCTCGGGCCGTTCTCCGGCGTGCTCGCGCTGTGGGTGCACACCACCGGCGTGCTGGCCAAGCTGTTCGCCGAAGCCGTGGAGGCGAGCGATCCGCGGCCCGCGGAGGGCATCCGCGCGACGGGCGCGCATCCGCTCAACGTCGTGTTCTACGGCGTCGTGCCGCAGGTCGTGCCCCTGTGGGTGTCGTTCACGCTGTACCGCTTCGAGTCGAACGTGCGCTCGGCCTCCGTGCTGGGCATCGTGGGCGCCGGCGGCATCGGTGCGGTGCTGTGGGACGTCATCCGCGGCTTCGAATACGGCAAGACGGCCTTCGTCCTGATCCTGCTGGTGGTGGCGGTGTCGCTGATCGACGTGGCCTCGGCGCAGGTGCGCAAGCGCCTCATCTGAATCCCTTGCGAGAGTCCATGCCCTCCGACATCCTGGAACGCGTGCAGCACTGGTTCGCGCTGCACGGCGCGACCTCCTACGAAGGCGAGCGCCGCGAATCCGTCAGCGCGCTCGCCCACGCGCTGCAATGCGCGCAGCTGGCCGAGGACGCGCGCGCCGATCCGTCGCTCGTGGCGGCGGCGCTGCTGCATGACGTGGGCCATTTCGTCGCCATCGCCGAGGTGGGCGAGATGGCGGACGTCGACGACGTGCACGAACTGCGCGGGGTGGCCGTGCTGGTGCGCGACTTCCCGCCGGCCGTCGTCGAGCCCATCCGCCTGCACGTGGCCGCCAAGCGCTGGCTGACGGCGGTGGAGCCCGCTTACCTGCGCGGCCTGTCGCCGGCCTCGGTGCACTCGCTGGCGCAGCAGGGCGGCCCGTTCGAGGGCGATGCGATCGGCCGCTTCGAGGCGCTGCCGTTCGCCGAGGACGCCGTCCGCCTGCGGCGCTGGGACGATCTCGCGAAGACGCCGGGGCGCGCGACGCCGGAGCTTGGCTACTACCTGGCGCTGCTGGACGAAGTGCGCCTGCCCGCGCGGCCGTTCCACAGGCACGTGGGCGATGGCCTCTATCCGGTGGATTGAGAACCGGCGCGGCCATCTTGCCCGGCGGATCGACCGCGCTCGCGATGACAATCGGCGCCATGCTTGCTCGATCACGCGCTTTCGCCACCCGCCGGTTCGCCATTGCGCTGCTGCCGCTCGCCTTGTCCGGCTGCGTGCTGCTGCCGCCGCTTGACTTGAACCAGGCCTTTCGCCTGAGCGTCGCGGAGCCGGTGGCGCCGATCGTGCAGGTGATCGACGACCGCTCGCCAGAGGAACGCGCCGCGCATGCCCGCTCCGACGGCTGGCAGGTGGGCGAGACGAGCGTCACGCCCGACGTGGCGAGCTACGTCGCGCAGGAGCTGACGCGCGTGCTGCGGGCCAGCGCCGATCGCGCGCGCCTCGAGGGGCTGCTGGCCGGCAGGACGGTGCACCTGCGCCATTTCGACGCGGGCGCGACCAAGTCGCGCGGACCGGTGCCCGACTTGCGTCCGGTGCCCGGTTCCACGGTGGACCAGCGGCTCGTCGTCCACAGCCTGGACCTGGCCGGTGCTGGCCTGAACGCCATCACGACCGTGCATGTCGTGGTCGAGATCGACATCGACGGCGTGCCGCACACGGGCGAGGGTGCGGGCGGCCGGCACGTCGAGCCGTTCGAGAACCTGCTCGTCGAGCCGGCGCACGACGCCATCATGCAGATCGTTGCGCAGGTCGGCCGGGTCGACGAGGCGGCACCGACGCCACCCTGAGGCCTGGTCCAGCCGGTCGGGTCGGCCGGAGTGGCAACCGCTCGGCGCCGGCTCGGATCGCCACGAACGCGACACAGCGCGACCCCGCCTCGCCTCGCGCCTCAGGCCACGCGGCGGCCCAGCGACCAGACTTCGCGCACGACCGGATGCCCGTCGACCTCGCGCACGCGCACGAGGTCGCCGCGCACGCCGTTGGCGATCTCGCCGCGGTCGTCGAAGCCACAGGCGCGTGCCGGCGCCCGGCTCACCAGGTCGACGGCCTCGCTGGGCGAGAAGCCGGCCTCGCGCTGCAGGATCCACGCGGCCAACAGCAGGCTGGCGGGCACGTAGTCCGACGACAGCGCGTCCAGCACGCCCTCGCGCGCCAGGGCCAGCGCGGACACGTTGCCCGAGTGCGACCCGCCGCGCACGACGTTGGGCGCGCCGGCGATGGTGGCGAGTCCGCACGCGCGCGCCCGCCGCGCGGCCGCGAGGCTGGTCGGGAACTCGCTCATGGCGGCGCCCAGTGCCAGCGCCTCGTCCACGTGTTCGACCGTGGTGTCGTCGTGCGTGGCCAGCGCGACGCGATGTGCGCGGGCGAACTCGGCGAACCACTGGCGATGCGGGCCCGCGTACCGGGCCTGGCGCTCCGGCGCGACCTGCATCTCGGCGGCGAACTTCTCGTTGCTCCAGCCCTTCTTGCCGGTGTAGTAGACGCGGGCATGCTCGATGTCCGTCCACTGGCGCTGGCCGGGCGTGTGGTCCATCAGCGAGATCAGGCGCAGCCGGCGATGGTGCTGGAACGGTTCGAACAGCGCGAGCGCGTTGGGCGCGGGCAGCTCGGCGCGCACGTGGACGTGGTGGTCGGCGCGCAGCGAGCCGGCCGCGTCGAGGCGGTCCAGCACGCGCAGCAGCTCGCCCTGGTCGCGCGAGCGGAAGCCCTCGTCGTAGGGGTCGCCGACGCCGATCGCGTCCAGCACCGTGGTGATGCCCGCGGCCGCCACTTCGCCGTCGTGCGCCTGCATGGCGGCCTGCATCGGGAAGCTCACCTTGGGCCGCGGCATCACGTGGCGCTCCAGGTTGTCGGTGTGCATCTCCACCAGGCCGGGCAGCAGCCAGTCGCCCTGCAGGTCCTGGGCCGCGGGCACCGCGGTGGCGCCGCTGGCGACCGCGGCGATGCGCCCGTCGCGCACCACCACGTGGCCGTGGATCGTCTCGTGGCCGAGCACCACGCGGGCGTTGCTGAGGACGATGTCGTTCATGCGAAGTGCCTTCAACCGAGTTCGACGCGGCGGTCCGCGACGGCGTCGCGCACTTCCTCGTCGTGGAAGATGCCGACGATGGCCGCGCCGTGCGCCTTGGCCTCGTGGATGAGTTCGACCACCACGCGGCGGTTGGCCGCATCGAGCGAGGCGGTGGGCTCGTCCAGCAGCAGGAGCCGGGCCGGCTGGATGAATCCCCGCGCGATGTTGACACGTTGCTGCTCCCCGCCCGAGAACGTGGCCGGCGGCAGGTCCCACAGCGCGCGCGGCAGGTTCAGGCGTGCGAACAAGCCACGTGCCACGTCGCGCGCGGCGTCCATGCGCGCCGCATGGGCGGCGTCGTCGAAGTCGTCCGTGGGCGGCAGGGGGTCGGCCTCGACCAGGCGCTGCGCCACGACGTCCAGTGCCGGCACGCGCGGCAGCGCGCGCAGGAACTGGCTCACGTAGGCGATGTCGCTGCGTCGCAGGGCCAGCACCCGCTGGGGCGTGGCGCCGGCGATGTCGACGGGGCCGTCGGACGATTCGAACTGCAGGCGGCCGGCGTCGGTGCCGTAGCTGCCGAACAGGCACTTCATCAGCGTCGACTTGCCGCGCCCGGACGCGCCCACCAGCGCCACGCATTCGCCGGCGCGCACGTCGAGCGCGGTGTCGCCCAGCACCTGCAGCCGCGCGCCACCGCGCAGATGCAGCGTGAAGTGCTTGGCCAGGCCGCGCACCGACAGCCGCGGCGGCGCTTCCGCGTTCCGCTCGACCGCAGGTGCCGTTCCCGGCTCCAGGCGGAAGCCGGCGACGCCGGCGGCCTTGCCGTCGGTCGCGTCGCTATCGTCGTCGTTCATGGCATCACCACCGAGGAAACCAGGAGTTGGGTGTAGGGATGTCGCGGGTCGTCGAAGACGCGGTCGGTCAGGCCCTGCTCGACGACCTGGCCGTGCCGCATCACCAGCGTGCGCTGCGCCAGCAGGCGCGCCACGCCGAGGTCGTGCGTCACGATCAGCGCGCACAGGTGCATGCGCGTGGCCAGCGTGCGGATCAGGTCCAGCAGGCGCGCCTGCACCGAGACGTCCAGGCCCGAGGTGGGCTCGTCCAGCAGCACCAGGCGCGGCCGCGTGACGAGGTTGCGCGCGATCTGCAGGCGCTGGCGCATGCCGCCCGAGAAGGCGCGCGGCGAGTCGTCGATGCGCGCGATGTCGAGCTCGACGCGTTCCATCCAGCGCCGGGCGTCGGCGCGCAGGCGGCCATAGTGCCGCTCGCCCTGGCCCATCAGCCGTTCGCCGATGTTGGCGCCTGCGCTGACGTCCAGCCGCAGGCCGTCGCTCGCGTTCTGCTCGACGAAACCCCACTCGGTGCGCGCCAGCACGCGCTGCCGGCGCTCGCTGAGCGCATGCACGTCCAGCCAGTGGTCGGCGGCGTCGCGGTAGTGCACCTGGCCGCGCGTCGGCGCGATGCGCCCGGCAAGGCAATGCAGCAGCGTCGACTTGCCCGAGCCCGACTCGCCGACGATGGCGACCACCTCGCCCGGGTAGAGGTCGAGGTCGACGTCGCGCACGGCGAAACGCGCGTCGCAGGCGGAGGCGGAGGCGAAGCGGTGCGACAGGCCGCGCACGTGCAGCAGCGGTTGCATGGAATCAGGCATGGCGATGTCCCGGGTGCCCGTGATCGAGGCGGTCGGCGCACCAGTCGGTGTCCGAGCACGTCCAGTGCACGCGTCCGCCGGCGTCCGCGACCTCGTCGAGGAAGCTGGTCGTGTCGCCGCAGCGCTCGCACGCGTGGCCGTGCGGCTCGATGCGGAACGGGTGGTCCTCGAAGTCCAGGCTGCGCACGTCCGTGTACGGCGGGATGGCGTACAGGCGCTTCTCGCGCCCCGCGCCGAACAGCTGCAGCGCGGGCATGCGGTGCATCTTGGGGTTGTCGAACGCCGGGATCGGGGAGGGCGACATCACGTAGCGCCCGTCGACCTTCACGGGGTAGTCATAGCTCGTCTCGACGCGGCCCCATTGCGCCAGGTCCTCGTACAGCTTGACGTTCATCAGGCCGTATTCCTCGGCCGCGTGCAGCTTGGTGGTCTCGGCGCGGCGCGCCTCCAGCCGGTACAGCGGCTCGGGCTGCGGCACCTGGTAGACCAGCACCTGGCCGGCCGCCAGCGGCGTCTCGGGGATGCGATGGCGCGTCTGGATCAGCGTCGCCTCGCGGGTGCGCGTGGTGGTGCGCACGCCCGTCGTGCGCGCGAAGAACTGGCGGATGTTCACGGCGTTCGTGGTGTCGTCGCTGCCCTGGTCGATCACCTTGAGCACGTCGTCGCGGCCGATCACCGCGGCGGTCACCTGGATGCCGCCGGTGCCCCATCCATAGGCCAGCGGCATCTCGCGCGAGCCGAACGGCACCTGGTGGCCGGGGATCGCCACGGCCTTGAGCAGCGCGCGGCGGATCATCTTCTTGGTGCGTTCGTCGAGGTACGCGAAGTTGTAGCCCTGCATCATGCGCGCCTCCGGGCGGCGGCGGCGCGCCTGCGCTGTACGTCGGTCATGGCGCTTCTCCCGCGCGCGAGACATCGGCGGCGCGCGCATGCACCTCCTCGCGCAGCTTGCGAATGAGCTGCAGCTCGGACTCGAAGGTCACGTAGTGCGGCAACTTCAGGTGCTGGACGAAGCCCGAGGCCTCGACGCTGTCGCCCTGCGGCAGCGCGAACTCCTGCTGCTGCGCCGGGCTGGACGCGTCCTCGCCGAACTCCGCGGCGCGCAGCGCGCGGTCGACCAGCGACATCGCGATCGCCTTGCGCTCGCCGCGCCCGAAGACGAGGCCGTGGCCACGCGTGAAGACGGGCGGTACGCCTGCGCTGCCGACGAACTGGTTGATCATCTGGCAGTCGGTGAGTTCCACCTCGCCGATCTCGATGGCGAAGTCGAGTTCGTCGGGCACCAGTTCGACGGTGACCTTGCCCGAGCGCAGGTCGCCGGCGAACGGGTGCGTGTGCGCATAGCCGCGCTGCGTCGAATAGCCCATGCCCAGCACCCAGCCCTCGTCGGCGCGCGCCAGCATCTGCAGCCAGCCGGTGCGCGGCAGCGGGTAGGCGGGCGGGTCGCGCGTGATGTCCGGCGGTTCGGGGTCGCCGTCCGACGGCTCGCACGGTTCGACCAGGCCTTCGCGTGCGAGTTGCGCGAGCGCGCTGGGCACGGCCTCGACGTCCCCGCTCGATGCCGCGTCGGCCGCGGCCGTCTCGTCGGCCTGCGCGGCGAAGTCCAGCAGCCGCTGCGTGTAGTCGAAGGTGGGGCCCAGCAACTGGCCGCCGGGCAGGTCCTTGAAGATGGCGCAGACGCGGCGGTCGACGCGCATGCGGTCGGTGTCCACCGGTTCGCTGTACGCGAAGCGCGGCAGCGTCGTGCGGTAGGCGCGCAGGAGGAACGCCGCCTCGATGGCGTCGCCGCAGGCCTGGCGCAGCGCGAGCGCGGCCAGGGACGGGTCGTACAGCGAGGCCTCGGCCATCACGCGGCCGACCAGCAGGCCCAGCTGCTGCTCGACCTGCGCGACCTGGAGTTGCGGCACGTCCGGGTCGCCACGCCGTGCCGCCGCGAGCAGGCGGCGCGACGCGTCGATGGCGCGCTCGCCGCCCTTGACTGCGATGTACATGTCAGCCCTCGCTTTCGAGGTGCGTGCTGCGCGGGATCGCCGCCAGGCGCGTGCCGCAGAGCAGCACGATGTCGACGCCGCGCGGCAGCTGCGAGCGCAGCGCGCTGCGCCACCGCCAGAACGCGGCGGACAGGCCGGCCACCGACAGGTCGCGCGACGTCTCGATGCCCGCGCCACGCAGCCTGAGGGCGACCGCACCCGCCAGCGGCTGCTCGGACAGCGCGTCGACGTCGACGAACAGCGTGGCGCCCGATTGAGGCGCCTCGTCGGTGCCGATGTCGAGCGCGTCCCACAGGGCGGCGTCGACGTCGCAGGCCCGCGCCGCCGTCATCGCGCCGGCTTGCGGCAGCGCGCGCGCGCCGGTGTGGAAGCGCAGCCAGGCGCGGGTCTCCCCGGTGTCGAGGGTGCCGGCCAGGTGCACGGGGGTATCGGCGTCCAGCAGCGTCAGCAGCGTCGCGGCCAGGGCGATGTCCAGCGGCGGGCGCAGGTCGGCCTCCTGCGGCGCCAGGCCGGCGATGGCCGCGTCGGGCAGGGCATGCACGCGTCCGGGCTCGGCCATCGCGCCCAGCAGCGCGCGAAAGGTCTGCTGTGCGCCGTGCACCGGATCGGCGAAGCCGGCGCCCATGCGGGCGAGGAGGGCGGTCATCTGGAGACCTCCGGCCTGCGGCCTGCGGTGCGAGCGTCTTCGGGCGGCCGGGCGGCGCTCATGCCGACATCTCCGGCGCCAGCGTGTCGAACGACACGCGCGAGCCCGCGATGCGCGTCGCGGCGGCCGCACGGCGGCGCGCGGCCTCGGCGGCGAGCGGCGCGACGACGTCGCGCATCAAGGCGCCGTGGTGCTCGGGCTGCTGCAGCAGGGCATCGAAGCGGGCAACCCATTCGGCGCGTGCGTCGTCGCGGCCCAGCACGTAGCCGACGCCCGCGGCGACTCGGCCGTCCGCCCCCCGATGCCGCACCACGCAGCGCGTGACGGTGGCATCGCCGACGTTGAAGCGGTCCCCGCGGTTGCCGATGCGGGCGCGTACCATCGTCAGGCCGGCCTCCGGCGGGCGCAGGCGCGTGAACGCGGCGTCCTCCAGTGCGGCCGCATGCCGCTCGAGCAGTTCGCGGGGCGCGTGCGCCAGCACGGCCAGCCAGTGCTGGCGCGCCTGCGGGTCAGGGGAGTCCGGAAGGGGGTAGGTCATGCGCACGTCATCTAGATGACTGAAGATGCGAGCCAGTATCGACAGACCCGATGACAGTTTATTGACCTTCCGGTGACGACATGCTCAAGGATGACAACGCTGCAGGCTCCGTGACGCTCGATGCCGAACCCGGCGTCGCTCGCTGGCAGGCGATCGCCGCGCAGTTGCGCGCGGACATCCTCGCCGGCCGCGTCGGTCCGGGCGAGCGCCTGCCCAACGAGACCACGCTGGCCCAACGCTTCGGCGTCAACCGCCACACGCTGCGCCAGGCTGTGCAGGCCCTGGTGCGCGAAGGCCACCTGGACGTGCGCCAGGGCTGCGGCACCTTCGTGCGCGAGCTGGTGCTCGACTACGCCCTGCAGCGCCGCACCCGGCTCACCGAGAACCTGGCGCGCATCGGCGAGACGGCCGGCCGCGAGCTGCTGGCGCACGCGGTGGTGCCGGCCGGCGAGTGGGCCGAGGCGCTGAAGCTGCCGCCGCGCTCCAGGGTGGTGCTGCTGGAGACGCGCTCGTCGGTACGCGGCCGCCGCGTCGGGTTGTCGACCGCGGCCTTTCCCTGCCCGCGCCTCGCAGACATCGCGGCGCCCGTCGCCCGCCACGGCAGCGTCACCCGCGCGCTGGCCGAGCTGGGCGTGGCCGACTACACGCGTTCACGCAGCGTGGTCTCCACGCGCCTGCCCACCCAGGCCGAGGCCGACGCGCTGGCGCGGCCGCTGTCCCAGCCGGTGCTGGTGGTGCAATACGTCAACGTCGATCGCGCAGGGGTGCCGGTGGAGGCGGGCAGCACGCTGTTCGCGGCCGATGCGGTGCAGCTGGTGGTCGAGCCGGAGGCGCTGGCATGAGCGTCACGCAGACATCGGCAGCCGGTGCCGCCGGCGACGGCGCGGCCGGCGGCCCGCGCTACGCGCTGTATTTCGCGCCCGCTGCGCACCACCCGCTGTGGGCCGCCGGTTGCCGCTGGCTCGGACGCGACCCGGCGGCCGGCGCGGTCGACGGCGGCGGCATGTACCGCGCGACGCCGCGCCGCTATGGCTTCCACGCCACGCTCAAGCCGCCGTTCGCGCTGCGCGAGGGGGCGGCGCGCTCGCAGCTGCTGGCCGCGCTGGCGCGCTTCGTCGACGAGCGCAGGCCGTTCGCGATGCCCGCATTGCAGGTCGCGACGCTCGGCGACTTCGTCGCGTTGCGACCGATCGATGCCGAAGCGACCGCCCTCGGCGAGCCGCTGCGCCGGCTGGCGGACGATTGCGTGCGCCTGTTCGACGAGTTCCGCCGGCCGGCATCGCAGCAGGAGACCGCGCAGCGGCTGTCCGACGGCCTGGACGACGCACAGCGCGCGAACGTCGCGCGCTGGGGCTACGCGCACGTGCTCGAGCAGTGGCGCTTCCACATGACGCTCACCGACGCGCTGCCCCGCGACGTGCAGGGCGAACGGTTGCGCGACGACCTGCTGGCGGCGGCGCGGAGCGACTTCGCTGCCGCGCTGGCCCTGCCGTTGCGCTGCGACGGCGTGGCGCTGTTCGTCGAGGACGCGCCCGGCGCCGACTTGCGCCTGGCGCGGCGCTTCGAGTTCGCGCGATGAGCGCCGTCGCGCTGCCCGCGATCGCCGGTGCGGATCGCCTGATCGCGGTGGTCGGGCCGTCCGGCGCGGGCAAGGACAGCGTGCTGCGCGGCTGGCGCGCGTCGCTCGGCCCGGTGGCACCCGCCGTCGCGCGGCGCATGATCACCCGGCCGCCCGACGACAGCGAGTCGCACGAGCCGGCCACCCCCGGCGACTTCGCCGGCCTGCGCGATCGCGGCCTGCTCGCCACCTGGTGGCACGCGCACGGCCTGGATTACGGCGTGCGCCGCAGCGAACTGGCGCCGCTGGCCGAAGGCCGCTGGGTCGTCCTCAACGGCTCCCGCGCGCACCTGCCTGCACTGCGCCTGCAGGCGCCGGGCGTGCGTGTCGTGTGCGTGAGCGCGCCCGCGCACGTGCTCGCCGCGCGCCTGGCCGCGCGCGGGCGCGAGGACACGCAGGCCCGCGACGCGCGCCTCGCGCGCGCGGTCGCGGCGCCCGTGGCGTCCGACCTCGAACTGGTCAACGACGGCGACCTGGGCGAGTGCGTCGCCGCGCTGTCGCGCTGGTGGGCTGCGTTGACCTCGGGCGCTCCACGCCAACGTTAGGCGGCGGGCGCGATAGTTGCCCGCGGATCGACCGCGGCGGCCGTCCTCCCGACGGGCGCGCCCGTCACTCTCGCATGGACACCGTCTTGCCCCTCGCAGCCCCGTGGCAGCAGGGCGTGCTCGACCCGCACGGGCCGATCGCCGCTGCCGAGCGCACGATCCTGTTGAACGCCACCGTCATCATGCTGGCCGTGATCGTGCCGGTGATCGTGCTGACGCTCGTGTTCGCGTGGTGGTTCCGCGCGGGCAACCGCCGCGCGAAGCGCGATCCGGACTGGGCCTATTCGGGCGCGATCGAAGTCACCGTTTGGTCCATCCCCGCGCTCGTCATCCTGTTTCTCGGCGGCATCGCGTGGATCGGCTCGCACGACCTCGATCCGGCCAGGCCGGTGGCGTCGCGCCATCCGCCGTTGACGGTGCAGGTGGTGTCGCTGGACTGGAAGTGGCTGTTCATCTATCCAGACCTGGGCGTGGCGAGCGTGAACCGGATGGTCATCCCTGCAGGCACGCCGTTGCGGCTGCAATTGACATCGGCCAGCGTGATGAACAGCTTCTTCGTGCCGCAGCTGGGCTCGCAGATCTACACGATGGGCGGCATGGCGACCACGCTGAACCTGCTGGCCGAACACCCCGGCACGTATACGGGCCTGTCGGCCAACTTCAGCGGCGACGGCTTCTCCGACATGCGCTTCGAGGCGGTCGCGCTGGGGCCGGACGACTTCGCTCGCTGGCTGGCCGGCGCCCGGCAAGGCTCGAAGGCGCTCGATGCGCGCAGCTATGCGGTGCTCGCGCGGCCGGGCGTCGCCGCCGCGCCATCCACCTACGCGCCGGTGGCGCCCGGCCTGTTCCACACGATCCTCGACGAGACGTCGAAGGCGCCCGCGGCGACGGGCATGCCGGCCATGGGAGGCTGACGAATGGGCAAGCTGACCTGGGACGCGATCCCGCTGCACGAGCCGATCCCGCTGGTCTCGGGCGCCGTGGTGGTGCTGGTGCTGCTCGCCGTGCTGGGGCTGGTCACGCTCAAGGGCTGGTGGCCGACCTTGTGGCGCGAATGGATCACCAGCACCGACCACAAGCGCATCGGCGTGATGTACGTGCTGCTGGCCATCGTGATGCTGGTGCGCGGCTTCGCCGACGCCCTGATGATGCGCGCGCAGCTGGCGCTGGCCGCGGGGAACGCCCGCGGATACCTGCCGCCGGCGCACTTCGACCAGGTCTTCTCGGCGCACGGCACGATCATGATCTTCTTCGTGGGCATGGCCTTCATGGTCGGCCTGATGAACTTCGTGGTGCCCTTGCAGATCGGCGCCCGCGACGTCGCGTTCCCGGTGCTGAACTCGGTGAGCTTCTGGCTGACGGCGGCCGGCGCCCTGCTGATCAACGTGTCGCTGGTGGTAGGCGAATTCGCGCGCACGGGGTGGCTGGCCTACCCCCCGCTGTCCGAGTTGGCGTACTCGCCTGGCGTCGGCGTCGACTACTGGCTGTGGTCGCTGCAGATCTCCGGCGTGGGCACGCTGCTGTCGGGCATCAACCTGACCACCACCATCCTGAAGATGCGCACGCCCGGCATGGGCTACAGCCGCATGCCGATCTTCACGTGGACGGCGCTGGCGTCGAACCTGCTGATCATCGCGGCGTTTCCCATCCTCACCGGCACGCTGGCCATGCTGGCGCTCGACCGCTACCTCGGCTTCCACTTCTTCACGAACGAACTGGGCGGCAACATGATGATGTACGTCAACCTCATCTGGGCCTGGGGCCATCCGGAGGTCTACATCCTGGTGCTGCCGGCGTTCGGCATCTTTTCCGAGGTGTTTCCCACCTTCTCGGCCAAGCGCCTGTTCGGCTACCGCTCGTTGGCCGCGGCGACCATGGGGATCTGCGTCATCTCGTTCATGGTCTGGCTGCACCACTTCTTCACGATGGGCGCGGGCGCGGACGTCAACGCCTTCTTCGGCATCGCCACCACGATCATCGCCATCCCGACCGGGGTCAAGATCTTCAACTGGCTGTTCACGATGTACGGCGGCACGCTGCGCTTCGAGGTGCCCCTGATGTGGGCCATCGGCTTCATCCTGCTGTTCGTCATCGGGGGGGCGACCGGCGTGCTGCTGGCCATCCCGCCGGCCGACTTCCAGTTGCACAACAGCCAGTTCCTCGTCGCGCACTTCCATAACGTCATCATCCCCGGCGTGCTGTTCGGGGCGTTCGCGGGTTACAACTACTGGTTCCCCAAGGCCTTCGGTTTCCGCCTGCATCGCGGCCTGGGCGTGGCGTCGTTCTGGTGCTGGTTCATCGGCTTCGTGCTGGCATTCATGCCCCTGTACCTGCTGGGCCTGGCCGGCGCGACGCGCCGCATGCAGCACTACCCGGAGACGCAGTGGCAACCGCTGATGATCGTCGCCTTCATCGGGGCGCTCGTCATCCTCGCCGGCATCGTGCTGATCCTCGTGCAGCTGTTCGTGAGCATCCGGCAGCGCGAGCGGCTGCGCGACGCCACCGGCGACCCGTGGGACGGCCGCACGCTGGAATGGTCCACGCGGTCGCCGCCGCCCGCCTGGAACTTCTCCGTGCTGCCGCAGGTGGACGGCATCGACGCGTTGTGGGAGGCCAAGCGTTGCAACGGGGGCGCGCTGAAGCCGGCGGCCGGCGAGGGCGGCAAGCCGCTGCACCTGCCCCGGCCGACACCGCTGGGCGTCGTGATCGCGTTCCTCGCGTTCTTCGGCGGTTTCGGCGCCGTGTGGCACATCGCCTGGATGGCCTGGGGCGCGCTGGCCGGCATCGTTGCCGCCTGCCTGGTGCGCGCGTGGAATACCGACGGCGAGGTGGAGATCGACCCGGGCCAGATCGCCGCGTTCGAGCGGGGGGCGCAGGCATGAGCGCCGCCCGGCCGCCCGAAGGCGCTCGCTCCGCAGTCCGCAGGACGGAGGTTGCCTCATGAGCGCCGCCCGGCCGCCCGAAGGCGCTCGCTCCGCAGCCGACAGGCGGAGGGTAGTCCGGTGAACGCCGTCGCGGCCGCGGACGTCCGCGATGCCGGGGTGCCCGTCTCCGAACGCGGCCCGTCTCCGCGCAAGGTGATCATCAGCTACGGGTTCTGGCTGTTCCTGCTCAGCGACATCATCGTGTTCTCGGCCTTCTTCGCGGCGTATGCCGTGCTCGCGGGCCGCGACGCCGGCGGCCCGCGCGGCGCACAGCTGTTCGATCGCGGCCATGTGCTCGTGGAGACCGGCTGCCTGCTGTTCTCAAGCTTCGCCTGCGCGATGATGTCGGTGGCCGTCGAGCTGCGCCAGCGCGGACTGATGGTGCTCGGCGCCGCACTGACCTTCGCGCTGGGGGCGGCCTTCCTCGCCCTGGAGCTCGCGGAGTTCGGCGACATGCTGGCGCACGGCGCCACGCCGGAGCGCAGCGCGTTCCTGTCCGCCTTCTTCGCGCTGGTGGGCCTGCATGGCCTGCACGTGGCCACCGGCCTCGCGTGGCTGGTCGTGATGATGGCGCAGGTCTTCACGCTGGGGTGGCGGCCGATGGTGCTGTGCCGGCTGGCCTGCTTCAGTCTGTTCTGGCACGCGCTGGACATCGTCTGGATCGGCGTGTTCACCATCGTCTACCTGGGAGCGCGCTGATGGACGAACGCGACGAGCGCCACGAGCAGTCCGCGGGACACGAGCAGCCGGGGCAGTCGCCCGACTGGAGGACCGGCCTGGTCAAGCCGCTCATGGGCCTGGCCGCGTCCATCGTGCTGACGCTGGCGTCGTTCTGGGCCGCCGGCACGCCGCTGGTGTGGGGGCCCGGCGTGCCGGTGTTGCTGGCCGCGCTGGCGATCGGCCAGATGGGCGTGCACCTCGTGTTCTTCCTGCACGTGTCCAGCGGTCCGGAGAGCACCAACACGATCCTCGCGCTGGCCTTCGGCGTGTTCGTCGTGGCGCTGGTGGTGTTCGGCTCGCTGATCATCATGGCCAACCTCGACGCCGGCATGTGCGGGATGCACGGCTCGCCGTCCTGCGGGCGCTGAGCCGCTCCGCAACTGGGCGCGCTCCACCCGCCGGCAGCTGCTGGAAACCCGCTGTTCGTCGCAATCGCGACACGAGCGGGCGGCCGTGTTGCTAGATTGTTCGGCATCGCGTGTCTCTCCTGGTGAATGGTCGAGCAGATGCATTTGCAATTGGACAACAAGGGGCCGAAGCACGAACAGCTGGCGCGCTCGTTGCGGCAGGCGATCCGCAGCGGCCAGCTCCAGTCGGGCAGCAAGCTGCCGTCGACCCGGATGCTGTCCGAGAACCTCGGGCTCTCCCGCAACACGGTGCTGCGGGCGTACGAGCAGCTGCGCATCGAGCGCCTGGGCGTCATGCGCGAGGGCTCGGGCACCTACGTCAGCGACGTGCGGTTCCCGCACGGGCCTGTCGCGCTGCCCCGCAGCGTCGAGGCGCAGTCCGCGTACGCGGCGCGGCTGCGGGAGCTGCCGCCCCTGACGCTGGGCGGCGCCGCGCCCGGGCTGCGCTACGACCTCCAGTACGGCGCGCCGTTGGTCAACACCAAGCTGGTCAGCGCGTGGGGCACGGCGCTGGCCACCGCGGCGGCGACCACAAGCACCGGCTATCCGCCGGCGCAAGGCCTGCCGGAGCTGCGCGAGGCCATCGCGCGCTTCCTCGCGACCTGGCGGGGCGTGGTTGCCGACCCGCGTGACATCGTCGTCGTCAGCGGCACCCAGCAGGCCCTGTCGCTGGTGGCCCGCATCGTGCTCGACGCGGGCGCGACGGCGGCCATGGAGGATCCGCACTACGAGCTGGCGCTGCACTGCCTGCGCGCGCATGGGGCCGACGTGGCCGCGGTGCGCACCGACGGCGAGGGCCTGGTCGTCGACGAGCTGCCCGACGACGCGCGCCTGGTGCACGTGACGCCCTCCCACCAGTTCCCGGCCGGCAGGACGATGTCCTTGAGCCGCCGGCGGCAGCTCCTGGCGTTCGCCGAGGCGCATTCGAGCTGGATCTTCGAGGACGACTACGACGGCGAGCTGAGCTACAGCGCCAAGCCGATCCCGGCGCTGCGCTCCCTGGACACGGACGGCCGGGTGATCTACGTCGGCAGCTTCTCCAAGATGATGTTCCCCTCGCTGCGGCTGGCCTACGTCGTCTGCCCGGCCGGCCTGCGCAAGGATCTCGTCCGCGCCAAGATGCTGGAGGACCTCGGCTGCCCGGCCATCGAGCAGGCGGCGATGCACCTGCTGTTCAAGCGCGGCGCCTTCGAGCGCCATCTCAGCGCCACCGTCGTCGAGCTGCGGCGCCGGCGCTCCGCGCTGTTCGCCGGCCTGGAGCGCCACGCCGCGGGGCTCATCCAGGCCGACGATTCGGAGCTGGGCATGCATGTCATCGGCTGGCTCGCGGACTTCGACCTGCCGCGGCTGGATCGCCTCATCGCGGCGGCCCGCGCGCAGGGGCTGGGACTGCGTCCCGTCCACCTCTACTACCGGGTGCCGCCGCCCCGGCTCGGCCTGCTGCTGGGGTTCGCCGGCCTGTTCCCGGGCCAGATCGAGGAGGCGACGAAGATCCTGGGCGGCTGCCTGCGTGCGTTGTGCGGCGGGCGACAGCTTGAAGACAGCAAGTGATACCTTGGATTTGGACAAATGTGGTTCCTTTCGGCTGTCGATGACGCTCTAAAGTGACCTCGATGTCGCCCCGTCGGCACCGCTGCAGCCAGCGTTGACCGGCCCGCGCCATCCCGTGCGATTCGAGTCCGATTGCCGCGGCAATGCGCCTGGAGCAACTACGATGTTCGCCCTTCAGCACGACGCCCCGTTTGCCCGCCTGGTGCCCTCGCGCGAGGTGCGTCCGGGCATGCCGATCCGCGTGCTGACGGTCGGCGACGATCCGCTGGTGCATGAAGGCATCCGCGCGCTGCTCGGCGCCGAGGACGACATGGAACTGCTCGGCGAAGTGGGCAGCGACGAATTCGAGTCCATCCGCTTGACGAGCCTCCAGCCGCTGGTGGTGCTGATGGGAACCGAGCTGTCGGGCCATGGCAGCGTGCGCGCGATCGCCCGGCTGCAGGCGGTCGATCCGTCGGCGCGCGTCATCGTGATCGCCGCGCGCAGCGGGGACGTGCGCACGCGCCGGGCGATCGACGCCGGCGCGCATGGGTGCCTGCTGTCGTCCAACGTGCGGGGCGTGCTGGCCCAGGCCATCCGCGCGGTGGCGTCCGGCCGCCGTTTCATCGACGGCGAGTCCGCCATCGAGCTGATGCAGAGCCGCTCCGAGGAGGACCTGAAGGCGCGCGAGATCCAGGTGCTCGAGCTCGTCGCCGCCGGCAAGGCGAACAAGGAGATCGCCTTCGAGCTGTCCACGACCGAGGGCACCGTGAAGAACTACGTCAAGCGCATCCTCGGCAAGCTGCATGCATCCGACCGGACCCACGCCGTCGTCATCGGCATCGCGCGCGGCATCATCGAGATCGGCGCGATCTCGTCGTGAGCCTGGCGCAGGCTGAGCGCCGGCATCGCCGGCGGCAATCGATTCGCAGCCCTCGGGCGCCCCGGAAATCGGCGATGAGCCAAGAAAAGGGTTCATCGCCGAAGTGCGGGGAGGCTGCCGGCGACGTGGCTGGCGGGGCGGGGCATCGCCTCACGGACAGGCTCATCCCTTGACCCGGTCATCCTGCGCGCAGTCGCAGGATCCACCGCTGCCGGGCCGCCGCGTGCGTCATGGACCCGCTGCTCGCGGCG
>JBJMWE010000475.1:0-15674 GCA_045810285.1 Vitreoscilla sp.
GCCGTGCGGTCAAACGCTGTCAGCGTCTCACAGTCATTCTGGAGCGACGTCCAGAGATAATTCTTGTCCACCTTCCGATCGAGCAATATCGTGCATCTCACTGTCCACGACGCCGATGGCTTACCCGAGGCTGCCTTGGTCGAGGCCGGTCTTGACGCTACAAATGCAGCGGTGGCGGCGCTTCGCAACGTGCGTCCGCTCGTCGTCTTTGCGAGAGAGCAAGCTGAGACCGTCGTCGGCGGAGCGCTAGGGCGAACCTGGGGCGAATGCTGCGAGCTCAGGCAACTGTGGGTAGCAGAGAGCCACCGTCGATGTGGACTGGGCACCCGCTTGGTTCGCGAGGTCGAACGTCATGCCAGGGAGCGAGGCTGCCGGCTGCTGTATCTGGAGACGTTCAGCTTCCAGGCGAAGCCGTTCTACGAGAAGATCGGCTACCAGGTGACCGCTGAAATCAAAGGCTTCGAGGACGGCATCGTCAAGTATTTGATGATGCGCGACCTGCGGTCTGAATGATCCAGGCTCGTCTGGTGATGCCGCGCAGTCTTGGGCCATCGGGCGCGGCTATTCCATGATGCAGCTCTTCGTGCTTCCCGAGAATTCCGAGGCTCGCACGCTCTATGAGCGCACGGGCTACCGTGCGGAATGGATCAAGTACATACGGCCGCTTCGTTGACGCAAGGCTCCCTGAGCCCATGTGCTTGCTGCCGAGGCCGGCGTCCGACGTTGCAAGGCGGGTATGCTGCGCGCAGCACACAGTCGCCGCGGGCGCACGTCGATGACGCCTCGTCCAGGCTGGCCGGCGTCGTCGCGAGGCCTTGTCGACCAGGAGCGGAGGGTCACGACCGACAGCTTGCGGTGTCACACTTGAGGCTGGTGCGCCGCGCACGGCACACACTCATTCCCAACATGGCGTTTCGCGCCGCGGCTGTGACGAGGTAATTGAGTGACCTGGCTTGAACCTGAGACCACATTCCGGTGCCCTGTGTGTCGGGGCCGAGTGGCGTCGTGGGCGGTGCAGTCGGCGTTCACTTGCCACCATTGCAAGTGGGCGCTGTCGTCAAATCTCGGGGTTGCGGTGCGACGCGCCGTTGGCGTTGGTGTCGCCGTCGAGGTGCTTCTTCTCTTCGCGTTGTACTGGCTGCTCCATTCGGCCGGCCAGGCACTGAACGTCTGGCTCGCCGCAAGCTGCGTCTTGGGGTTCTTCGCGGGTTGGCTCGCGTTTCGGTTCTTTCTCACCCTGCGGCCGCTGCGTCCCCCTCAGACAAGTGGCACCAGCGCTCCCATCGAGCAGATAACACCAGGCAAGCTTGAGTCTGCCGATCATGTCGACTTCGAACGACCGCTTTGAGGTGGCGAGATTGCCTTGTCCTGGGACCGCTCCGCCGACGGCGCAGGTCACAGCAGTCCACGCTCCGCGAAGCTGACCACCCTGCCGGCCCCGACGACCAGGTGATCGAGCACTTGCACGTCGATCACCCGCAGGGCCGACACGAGCGACTGCGTCAGCACCTCGTCCGCGCGCGACGGTTCGGCCACGCCGGACGGATGGTTGTGCACGAGGATGGCCGCTCCCGCGTTCAGCAGCAGCGCCTGGCGCAGCACCTCGCGCGGGTAGACGCTGGTCTGCGCCAGCGTGCCGCGGAACAGCTCCTGCATCTCGATGAGCCGGTGCTGGGAATCGAGGAACAGCACGCCGAACACCTCGTGCGCGAGCGCGCCCAGGCGCAGCGCGACGAAGTCCTTGACCCGTTGCGGCGAGTCGAACACCGGCGCCGCGCGCAGCTGCTGGGCCAGCGCGCGGCGCGCGATCTCGCGCACGGCCGCCAGCTCGGCGCGCTGGGCCGGGCCGACGCCTCCGGCGCGTTCGAGCTCGGCCGGCGAGGCATGCAGCACGCCGGCCAGGCCGTCGAAGCGCGCGAGCAGGCGCTCGGCCCGCTGCAGCACGCTGAAGCCGGCGGCGCCGGTGCGCAGCAGCAGCGCCAGCAGCTCGACGTCGGCGAGCGCCTGCGCCCCGTGGGCCAGGAGCTTCTCGCGCGGGCGGGTGGCCGGGGGCATTTCCTTGATCGACATGGCGGCGGGCCTGGCAGGTAAAATCGGGGTTTCGTCGTGGGGAAGCGCCGTCGCGCCTCTCCCGCGCGCCGACCACCCCAGTGTCGCGCCCACCCCGGCGGGCCGTGCCCGTCCAACTGCCTCATTTCCCGTGAACATCGTCCAGCCCGACTCGTTCCTGACGCTGCATTACCGCCTCAGCGGCCCCGATGGCACCGACGTCGTCAGCACGTTCGCCGACAAGCCCGCCACGCTGTCGCTGGGCCAGGGCCAGCTCGCGCCGGCCATCGAGGCCTGCCTGCTGGGCCTGGAGGAGGGCGCGCGCCGGACCTGGCACCTGGAGGCGGGCGCCGCCTATGGCGAGCGCAACCCCGACATGCTGCAGCGGGTCAAGCGCAGCCTGCTCGCGCAGCATGGCGATCCGGACGAGGAGTACCGCGTGGGCGACGTCGTCGAGTTCCCCACGCCCGACGGCGCGGGCAAGTTCGCGGGCGTCGTCCGCGAGGCCGGCGACGACTGGCTGCTGTTCGACTTCAACCACCCGCTGGCCGGCCAGCCGGTGACGTTCGAGGCGCAGCTGATCGGGGTGATGTGATGAGCGATGTCCA
Organism: Vitreoscilla sp.; assembly: GCA_045810285.1. Classification (GTDB taxonomy): domain Bacteria; phylum Pseudomonadota; class Gammaproteobacteria; order Burkholderiales; family Burkholderiaceae_C; genus Scleromatobacter. Next base: position 2,658 of record JBJMWE010000475.1, read on the forward strand.
GGGGGTCACGGTCGGCGAGGGCGGCAAGTTCGTGGAAGAGGTGCTGCTCGCGCAGCCGCGCGGCTTCTGCGCGGGCGTCGATCGGGCCATCGAGATCGTCGAGCGCGCGCTCGAGAAGTTCGGCCGGCCCATCTACGTGCGCCACGAGATCGTGCACAACACCTTCGTGGTCAACGACCTGAAGAGCAAGGGCGCCATCTTCATCGAGGACCTGGCCGACGTGCCGCCCGGCGCCACCCTGGTGTTCTCGGCCCACGGCGTGAGCAAGGCCGTGCGCGAGGAGGCGGCACAGCGCGGCTTCTCGGTGTTCGACGCCACCTGCCCGCTGGTGACCAAGGTGCACGTCGAGGTCTCGAAGCTGGCGCGCGAGGGCTACGAGTTCATCATGATCGGCCACAAGGGGCATCCCGAGGTCGAGGGCACGATGGGCCAGCTGAGCGACGGCATCTACCTGGTCGAGGACGTGCCCGACGTCGCCGGCGTGCATCCGAAGGACCCCACGAAGCTGGCCGTCGTCACGCAGACCACGCTGTCGGTGGACGACGCGCGCGAGATCCTGGAGGCCGTCAAGGCCCGCTTCCCGCAGGTGCGCGAGCCCAAGCAGCAGGACATCTGCTACGCCACGCAGAACCGCCAGGATGCGGTGAAGTTCATGGCGCCCAAGGTCGACATCGTGATCGTCGTCGGCAGCCCCACCAGCTCCAACAGCAACCGCCTGCGCGAGCTCGCCGAGCGCCTGGGCACGCCGGCCTTCATGGTCGACGGCGCGCAGGATCTCCGCCCCGAATGGTTCGACGGCCACGCGCGCGTGGGCCTGACGGCCGGCGCGTCGGCGCCCGACGTGCTGGTGCAGGCCGTCATCGATCGCCTCAAGCAGCTCGGCGCCGTCAGCGTGCGCAACATCGATGGCGTCAAGGAGACGATCGAGTTCCCGCTGCCGATGGGTCTCGGCGACCGCAGCATGGCCGAGGTCCGGGCATCCCGATCTTGACGCGCGCCGCCCCGGCTTGCCCGGGCGCGCATTCCGCCTTGCGTCGTTGCGCCATTTCGCCGCGCCACGGACCGAACCAACGCACCTGAAGATTCCAAGGAAGACCATGCTCGACATCAACCAGCTGCGCCGCGACCTGCCCGCAGTGATCGCCGGCCTCGAGAAGCGCAAGAACCCCCAGCCGTATCTCGACGTGGCCGCCTACACGGCGCTCGAGAACGAGCGCAAGTCGCTGCAGACCAAGACCGAAGACCTGCAGGCGCGCCGCAACAGCCTGAGCAAGCAGATCGGCATGTTGAAGGGCAAGGGCGAGGACACCGCGCCCGTCATGGCCCAGGTCGCCGGCATCGGCGACGAGCTCAAGGCCAGCGCCGAGCGCCTGGACGCGCTGCAGGGCGAGCTCAACGCCGTGCTGATGGGCCTGCCCAACCTGCCCGACGAGTCGGTGCCGCTCGGCGCCGACGAGACGGGCAACGTCGAGGTGCGCCGCTGGGGCACGCCGGCCCGGTTCGACTTCGCCGTGAAGGATCACGTCGACGTCGGCGCCCCGCTGGGCCTCGACCCGGAAACGGGCGCCAAGCTCTCGGGCTCGCGCTTCACCGTGCTGCGCGGCGGCATCGCGCGCCTGCACCGCGCGCTCGCCCAGTTCATGCTGGACGTGCAGACCGGCGAGCACGGCTACACGGAGCTCTACACGCCCTACATCGTCAACCGCGAGGTGCTGGAAGGCACCGGCCAGTTGCCCAAGTTCAAGGAAGACATGTTCTGGGTACTGCGCGGCGGCGACGAAAGCCAGCCCGAGCAGTACCTGATCTCGACCTCGGAGATCTCGCTCACGAACACCGTGCGCGGCGAGATCCTGAAGGCGGAGGACCTGCCCGTGAAGCTGACGGCGCACAGCCCGTGCTTCCGCTCGGAGGCGGGCTCGGCCGGCCGCGACACGCGCGGCTTCATCCGCCAGCACCAGTTCGACAAGGTGGAGATGGTGCAGATCGCGCACCCCGAGCAGAGCATGCAGGCGCTCGAGGACATGACGCGCCACGCCGAGGCCATCCTGCAGAAGCTGGGCCTGCCGTACCGCGTGATGCTGCTGTGCGCCGGCGACATGGGCTTCGGCTCGACCAAGACGTACGACCTCGAGGTGTGGCTGCCCGCGCAGGACACCTACCGCGAGATCAGCTCGTGCTCGAACATGGGCGCGTTCCAGGCGCGCCGCATGCAGGCGCGCTTCCGCAACGCGGCGGGCAAGCCCGAGCTCGTGCACACGCTCAACGGATCGGGGCTGGCCGTGGGCCGCACGCTGGTCGCGGTGCTCGAGAACTACCAGCAGGCCGACGGCTCGGTGACGATCCCCGAGGCGTTGCGTCCCTACATGGGCGGCGTCGCCGTCCTCAAACCCTGAGCAGCGCGCCATGGACTACCCGACCTATGACCCGACGTCCGCCGTCACCCCGCTGACGCAGGAGGAGCTCGCCGACCTCGACGAGCTGTTCGCGCACCTGCCCTCCGACGGCGCCATGACGCTGGACGGCATGGATGGCTATCTCACGGCACTGCTCGTCGGCCCGGTGCCGCTGTCGGCCATGAAGACCGGCGACTGGCTGCCCGCGATCTGGGGCGGCGACCAGGAACCGGCGCCGGCGCCGTTCGTGTCGAACCAGAAGCGCAAGCGCACCACGGTGCTGGCGTTGCGCCACCTGCGTGCCGTCCAGGAGGCGCTGGCCGGCCCGCCGGACGCGTGGGAACCGATCTTCAGCGTCGCCGAGGTGCCCGGCACCCACGGCGACGAACTGGCCGACGCCACCGACTGGTGCCTGGGCTTCCTGGCCGCCACCGACCTCGCGCCCGAGGCCTGGGCGCCGCTGCAGTCCGACCCCGAAGTGGGCCCCGGCCTGGCGACCATCGCGATGCTGGCCGGCGAGATCGAGCCGGGCGACGACGCGGACGAAGACGCCGCGGACCTCGACGACCCGCACGTGCGCGACCACCTGAGCCGCGCCGCCGCCGACGTCGTGCTGCAGCTCTGGGCTCGCAAGACCGCGTGAGCATGCGCAACCTGCTCATCGCGCTGGCCGCCGCGGCGGCCTTCGCGTTCTGGTTCACGCATCGCGGGTTGAACGAGGCGCGGGTCACTGATTTCTATGCAACGCAGGTGGACGCCTTCGCGCACGAGGATCGCACGAAGCTGTGCGCCCAGTACGCGCCCGAGTACCAGGGCATCGACCGCGTGACGGTCCGCGGCAGCGTGCAGGTGCTGCGATCGGACAAGGACCTGGCCTGCAAGAGCGCGGACTTCCTGTTCGAGTTCAAGAAGCGCTTCGACGCCAGGCAGACGGACGGCGGCGTGCTGGCCACCGAGTTCCAGATCGATCCGCGCGACGTCGTGATCGCCAAGGACGGAAAGTCGGCCGATGTGCACGTGCAGATCCACCTCGACTTCGGCGGGGCCTACGTGGACGACAGCGAAGGGACCGAGCATCTGGTGCTGCGGGATGGCAAGGTGCTGACCTTGGGCACCGAGATGACGAGCCGGGTGAGCGGTCCGCTCGCGCTGGGTGCCGACCCGGCTTCGCTGATGACGGGGCGTTGAGGCGCCCCGCGCGTCCGCTGGCCGCATGACCACATCGACTGCCGACGACCTGTTCGCCTCGCTCGACGCGCCCGCGCGTGACGTGCTCGCCGCGCTCGCGCTCGGCGCGCTGGCGCGCTCGCGCACGTGGGTGGCCGATGCGCTCGCCACGCCCGCGTTGCGCACGCCGGGCAGCACGCCGCCGTCGCAGGAGCTCGTGCGCCACACGCTGGCGCGGCTGCAGAAGGCCGGCCTGGCCAACGAGGACGAGCGCCGCCCCGGCGTCTGGACGCTGCCGCAGAACGTCTACCCCACGGTGTATGCCGACCTCCTGGGACGCGCGGCGCAGCACGGCCTGCAGCACGCGCTGGCGCACGCCGACGCGTACGACGCCGCCGGCATCGGCCGGCTGGCGCACGGGCGCTTCCCGACGCTGTCCGCCGCCATCGCGCGCGTGCGCCTGGACGCGATGGGCGGCGCGAGCCCGGTCGACATCGCGCAACTGCTCGACCGCCTGCCGCCCGGCCTGCACGACATCCCGGCGCTGCTGGACACTGCCATCGCCGACTGCATCGCCGAGCCGCTGTTCGACCGCCTGCACCCCGCGATGCAGGCCGACGTGCTCGCCGGTGCGCTGGACCGCCTGGGCAGCACGCTGCAGACGGGCATCGCGCTCGACCCCGCCTTCGTGCGCGAGCGGGCGCGGCGCCTGGTGGACGACGCCCACATGCCGCACGCGCACGGGCTGCGCTGGTCGTTCGCGTTCGACCGCCTGCTGGCCGACGGCGCCGAGCGCCGCGATGCCGGCTGGGCGGCGTCGTTCGGCCGCCTGCTGGAGCCTGCCATCGATGCCGCCGAAGCCGGCGGCCTCGTCGACGCGATGCGCGCCACGCACGGCCTCGGCGCCGCGCCGCCGCCCGCGAGCATGCCGCTGGCCAGCACGGCGAGCCGCGTCGCCATCGCGCAGGCCGTCGGCGCCGCGGCCCTCGCCGTGCAGGGCCGCTGGTCGGACGCCGAGCCCGAGTTCGACGCGGCGCTCGTGGCCCTGCGCAAGCTCACCGGCAAGCGGCGCGGGCTGGTGCCGGCGGCGGTGGCGTTGCCCAACGTGCTGGCGCTGCTCGCGCAGCAGACGCCCGCGCACCTGGACAAGGCGTTGAAGTTCTGCCTGGCCGAGGGCGGCAAGCGCGAGCCGGTGCACGACCACCCGTTCGGCGCGATCGCGCTGGCCATCCAGATGCGCCTGGGCGCCGCGCCGCGCGACATGAAGCCGTTCCTGCCGTACGGCAGCCAGTGGGGGTACCGCAGCGCGTCGCGCGTCGTCTCGCCGCTGGATCACAACCGCTGGCTGATGCGCGCGTGGCTGAAGGAGGGCTCGCTCGCCGAGGGGCTGCCGCCCGTCGAGGCCGACTCGGCGCAGCGCCTGAAGGACGCCTACGAGGCCGCGGGCTTCGACGGCCTGGCCGAACAGCTGGGCGCCGCGCTGCGCGTGCTGGGCGGGGAGCCGGCGCCGGCCTGGTTCTTCGTGCCGGCGGGGTTGGAGCGCTGGCAGGTGGCGCTGGCGGCGCTGCGCTCGCTCGGCGAGCCCGCCGCCGCGGCGCCGGCGGCCGCGGGCGCGACGCCGGACACCCGCGTCGTCTGGGTCATCGAGCCGGGCGAGCACGGCGCGATCCGCGGCCTCGTGCCGCACGAGCAGAAGCGCGGCGTGCGTGGCTGGGGCCAGCTCAAGGAAGTGCCGCTGAGCCGCCTCCAGCGCGGCGCGACGGCGCTGGCGCCGGCCGATGCCGCGGTCGTCCGCGCCATCCGCCAGGAGAGCTTCGGCCGTGCGTTGCGGCTCGATCTCGCGCAGGCCGTGGGCGCGTTGTTCGGCCATCCGCATGTCGCGTTCGCCGATGCGCCCGAGCAGTTCGTCGAGCTGGTGGAGGCCGGCCCCGAGCTGGAGGTGCTGGACGAAGGCGAACGGCTGCGCGTGCGCCTGCAGCCCGCGCTGCGCGTGACGCCCGACGCCGCCACGCCGCGCTGGGCCGGCAGCGAGGCCGAGGCCAAGGAGCTGGACGCGCTGCGGCTCGTCTCGATCTGGCGCGACGGCCCGCAGCGCGCGAAGCTGATCCGCCTGAGCGCGTCGCAGAAGCGCGTGGCGCAGCTGCTGGGCCCGGCGGGGCTCGACATCCCGCGCCAGGGCGCCGCGCAGCTGCAGGAAGTGCTCACGGGCCTGGGCAGCCACTTCCGCATCCATGCCGACGACGCCGGCGCCGCGCAGGCCGCGCGCGAGGTCGAGGCCGAGTCGCGCTTGCGCGCCGAGCTGCAACCCGTGGGCGACGGCCTGCAGCTGCGCCTGGTGGCCACGCCGTTCGGCGCCGACTACGCCGCCGTCGGTCCGCGCCTGATCCCGGGGCGCGGACGCGCACGCGTCGTGGCCAAGCTCAAGGGCGAGAGCGTGGGCGTGCAGCGCGACCTGAAGCGCGAGCGCGAGCATCTCGATTCGGTGCTGGACGCCTGCCCGATGCTGCCGCCGCTGCCGCTGGACGCGCCCTGCGAATGGCTGCTGGACGCGGCCGACGACGCGCTCGCGCTGCTGGAACGCCTGCAGCCGCACACGTCCATCCTCGCGCTCGACTGGCCGCAGGGGCGGCCCGTGCGCGTCGATCCGGGCGCCCTCGGCCAGCTCACGCTCAAGGTGCGCACGCACGAGGACTGGCTGGCGCTCGACGGCAAGCTCAAGGTCGACGAGGAGCTGGTGGTCGGCCTGCAGCAGCTGATCACGTTCGCCAGCGAAGGCAAGAGCCGCTTCATGCCGCTGGGCGATGGCCGCTTCCTCGCGCTGACGCAGGAGCTGCGCGAGCGCGTCGCCGACATCGCGGCGGTCGTCGAGAAGCAGACGGCGCGCGCCAACAATCCCGACGAGGTGCGCGCCCCGGCGATCGCGGCGCCGTGGCTGCAGGCGGCGCTCGAAGGTGCGCGCGTGGAGCACGACGCGGCCTATGCGGCGCGCCTGATGGCGCTCGACGAGGCGCGCCGCGTGGTGCCGGTGCTGCCGTCCACGCTGCAGGCGCAGCTGCGGCCGTACCAGGAAGAGGGCTTCGAGTGGGCGATGCGGCTCGCGTCTGCCGGGCTGGGCGCCTGCCTGGCCGACGACATGGGCCTGGGCAAGACGCTGCAGGCGCTGGCCGTGCTGCTGGCGCGCGCCGCGAACGGGCCGGCGCTGGTGGTGATGCCGACCTCGCTGATCGGCAACTGGCGCTCGGAGGCGCTGCGCTTCGCGCCGTCGCTGCGCGTGCATGTGTACGCGGAACGCGGGAGCACGAGCGAGCGGGCGTCCGTGATCGGCGAGATGGGCCGGCACGACGTCCTGCTCGTCTCCTATCCGATGCTGCAGATCGACGGCGAGGCCTTCGCGGGCAAGCTGTGGGCGACGCTGGTGCTGGACGAGGCGCAGGCCATCAAGAACGCCGCGGCCAAGCGCAGCCAGGCGGTGTTCGCGCTGCAGGCGACGTTCCGGCTGGCGATGTCGGGCACGCCCATCGAGAACCGCCTGGGCGAGCTGTGGTCGGTGATGCGCGCGTGCAACCCCGGCCTGCTGGGCACGCTGCCGCGCTTCAACGAGCGCTTCGCCAACCTCATCGAGCGCCAAGCCGACCGCAACGCCCAACGCACGCTCAAGCGCCTGATCGCGCCCTTCATCCTGCGCCGCACCAAGGCCCAGGTGCTGGCCGACCTGCCGCCGCGCACCGAGCTCGTGCTGCAGGTGCAGGCCGACGACGCCGAGAAGGCGCACTACGAGGCCTTGCGGCGCGAGGCGCTGGTGGCGGCCGAGAAGAGCCTGTCGGGCGACGGCGCGGGCCAGGCGCACCTGAACATCCTCGCCGGACTCACGCGCCTGCGTCGCGCGGCCTGCGACCCGCGCCTGGTCACGCCCACGCTCAAGCGCCCGGGCGCGAAGGTGACCGCGTTCGCCGAGCTCGCCACCGAGCTCGTCGCCAACGGGCACAAGGCGCTGGTGTTCAGCCAGTTCGTCGACTTCCTGGGCCTGCTGCGCGAGCCGCTGGACGCGGCCGGCATCGCCTACCAGTACCTCGACGGCAGCACGCCGGCGGCCGAGCGCACGCGGCGCGTGGAAGCGTTCCAGGAAGGCGAGGGCCACCTGTTCCTCATCAGCCTGAAGGCCGGCGGCTTCGGCCTGAACCTGACCGTGGCCGACTACGTCGTCATCGCCGACCCGTGGTGGAACCCGGCCGCGGAAGACCAGGCCAGCGGCCGCGCTCACCGCATCGGCCAGCAGCGTCCGGTGACCGTCTACCGGCTCGTCAACGCCGGCACGCTGGAGGAGCGCATCCTGACGCTGCACCAGACCAAGCGCGAGCTGGCCGACAGCGTGCTCGAGAACGACGGCCAGTCGGCCGCCACGATTCCCCTCGCGCGTGAACTGCTGCAGCTCATGCGCGGCGACGCGACGCCCGAATAGGGCCGGCGCCGGCGGACACGCTACGATCGCGTTCACACCCCAGCGAGCACGCCCCTTGACCGACGTCACCGGCATCGACCACATCTACATCACCGTCTCCGAGCTCGCGCGCTCCGAGCCGTTCTACGACCGCGCGCTGCGCGACGTGCTGGGCTTTCGCAAGAACACGTTCACGCTGGCCGGCGACCCGCACATCCAGTACTACAACCGCCTGTTCGGCTTCGTGCTGCGCCCCGCGCGCGTGCAGCGCGCGCATGAGCCGTATTCGCCGGGGTTGCACCATTTCTGCCTGCGCGTGGACAGCGTCGAGGACGTGCGCCAGGTCGCGCGCGACCTGCAGTCCGCCGGCATCGCCGCCACCGACGCGCGCCTGTACCCCGAGTACTCGGACGACTACTGCGCCACCTTCTTCGAGGACCCCGACGGCGTGAGACTCGAGGTTACGAACTGGCGCCAGGAGCGCCGCAATCGTGCGGCACACTGGGACGACCCGCAACCCTGATCCGCCCACGCCCGCGTCATTCCCCCGTCGCCGCGACGCCATGACCAGCCCCTTGCCACCCGATCGCCCGAACCGCCTCGACGAGGTGCCCGGCACGCCCCTGCGCGCCGTGCTCACCGGCGTGGCCATCGACGTCTGCGGCTCGCGCGTGGTGGAGATCGTCGTCGTCACGTGCTACGCGATGGGCGTCGTCCCGTCGGGCGCCACTGACGCGCAGGCCACCGAGTTCCTGCGCACGCTGCCGCCCAGCTTCCCGCTGCTGCTGGTGCTCAACGGGCTGGGCATGCTGATGTCGGTGGCCGGCGGCTACGCCTGCGCGCGCGTGGCGCTGCGCGACGAGCGGCGCATCGGCGCCATCCTGGCGGCCGTCGCCGTCCTGTTCAACCTGCTCATCGACGACACCGGCGTCAGCGACCTCGCGCTGCTGTACATGCTGTGCGACGTCGCCGGCCTGCTGCTGGGCGTGAAGTACGGCGCCGAGCGCAACCGCCGCCTCGAGCAGCCGGCGCCGTCGCCGGCCGACGCGCCCGCCCCATGAACGGCCGCCGCGTCGCGATCGGCCTGGGCGTGGTCGCGGCGTTGGGCGCATGCGGCTGGTGGGCCATCACCGCGTTCGTGCCGCAGGCCTCCATCGACATCGACCAGGGCCAGCTGCAGAGCCGCCTCGACACCGTCTTCCCGCAGAAGCACTGCACGATGATGGTGGCCTGCGTCACCCTCAGCCAACCCGTCGTCAGGCTCACGGAGGGCTCGCCGCGCATCGGGCTGTCCGCCGACATCCTCGTGACGCTGGGCCACCGCGAGATGCCCGGCCAGGTCACGTTCACCGGCGAGCTGCGCTATGTGCGCTACCAGGGCGACTTCTTCCTCGACGACGTCCAGGTCGACAAGTTCGCCCTCACCGGCGTCTCGCCCGACATGGTGCAGGTCGTCCGGCAACGCGGCCCCGACGCCCTGCGCCGCGCCCTGCAGGGCCACCCCATCTACACGCTGCGCGGCGACTCCGCCCGCCAGGCGCTCGCCAAGCTGGCGGTGCGCGATGTGCAGGTGGTCGACGGCAAGGTGCGGGTGACGTTCCTGCGGTTCGGAGGCTGAGGCGCCGTCGTGCGCGATGGCGGGCGGCCGGGCGACGCACGCAGGCGGCGGCTGGTTCACGATGTTGGCGCTGGACCGTCGTGCACGGCATCCCGCTCGCGCAACGAAGCTTGCTGCCACCCAAATTCCGTGCTAGAGTCACGGACTCCGCTCAATTGACCAGCGGCACCGAAATCAGGAGAGGTGGCAGAGTGGTCGATTGTACCTGACTCGAAATCAGGCGTACCGCAAGGTACCGTGGGTTCGAATCCCACCCTCTCCGCCAAGTAGTAAGCACAAATGCGCCTTCGGGCGCATTTTTTGTTTCTACACACCGTGGTCAGGCCGCTCGAAAACTCGAGCCCTTCCAGGACTTCTCGATCAGGCTCTTCAGCTCGGCGTGAGCTGCATCGTTCAAGAAGAGGAGGTAGCGCGCTTCGCGTGCCGCTCAGATGCGCCTTTGCAGCGTCGCTGCCAGCTTATGCCTTTGGGTACCAGACCTCTACCCGTCCTGGAGCGTCAGGTGTCTTGCTCAGGTCACTGGGCGTCGGTCGATGCACCTTCGCAATGAAGGGCGGGATATGCTGGTCTAGCAGCGCTTCGATGCGAGCAATCGTACTGACGAAGTTGTGGGCAAGGTCGGCCGTCGGTGCTTTCCCGACCAAGATCAGCAACGGCACCTTGAAGGTGACGACAGCCTCAAGCTCATTCGGGATGTAGCGGATTCCGGTTTTGGGGTCAGGTCTTGCCCCCGCAACTTCATTGACAACGTACTCCCTGCGAGCACAACCCGCATTTGTGCCGCAAAACGCCTCGCTTTGGCAAGCAGAGCCCATAGCAACGCTGCCTATGCTGGGCAATGTCTCGCCCTCTGCGCATCGAACTCCCCGACGGCCTCTACCACGTCACTTCCCGCGGCGATCATCGCGAGCCGATCTTCCAGGATGACGATGACCGCAGGCGCCTGCTCGAAATCGTCACCCAGGCCATGGCTCGCTTCGACGCCGTCGCGCATGCCTACTGCCTCATGGGCAACCACTACCACTTCGTTCTGCAGACCCGCCAGGCCAACCTGTCGCGGCTGATGCGGCATGTGAACGGGGTCTACTCCCAGGCCTTCAATCGACGACACGGGCTGGTCGGTCACCTTTTCCAGGGACGGTTCAAGGCGATCCACGTCGACCGCGACGCCTACTTCCTGGCGGCCTGCCGATATGTCGACCTGAACCCGGTGAGGGCGCGGTTCGTCGAGGATCCGTCTGCCTGGCATTGGTCGAGCTATCGCGCCCATGTGGGCATCGATCCCCGGCCGGAATGGTTGGAATCCGGCGCACTGCGCAATCAGCTCCTGGGCCGACCCGAGCTGACCGCGGCGGATCAGACCGCGGCGGCAGGTGCCTACGCCCAGTTCGTGCAGGACGGACGCCAAGACCCGTTGTGGGAACGCGGCCTTCGACAGGAAATCTACCTCGGCGGATCGGACTTCATCAGGCACGTCCAAGCTCGCATGAGCGCGAAGCAGGCGAGGTCGACAGACATACCCGCGGCGCAGTCGCGGCACCCCGACACGGCGCGCCGCCACCTGACCGAGCCGACGCGCGAACAGCACATGCTTCGCGAGTACCTCGACGGCGGCAAGCGCCTCTCCGCGATCGCCGAGCGCTGGGGACTCTCCGTATCGCGCGTCAGTCGGCTCATCAAGCGCGCTGAGCAGACGATGGCCGACGGCGAGAGCAAGAAAAGTTGCGGGGGGCAAGACCTGACCCTGAAGCCGGACCCAGCCGCTGAAGCCGTTCATTTTTCTGATGTCGCGGGCTTCGCCAACTGATAGTACTGTTGCAGCATGTCCGTCTGCACGCCTCTCATGAACAAAACGGCGTTGAGCGTCGAGAAAGATCCGTTGTAGCGATCGATATTCGGCCGCACACATGCGAGTTCGACGTAGGGGTGGCCAGGCCTCAGCACCCCCAAGCTGGCCGAGCGTCGTGTTTTGCCACCCGGGCCGTTGTCTTCGCCGCCAGCCGAAATGGAAACACCATATAAGGCGTTGCCGACCAGGAACCGCAGATCGCTGATCGAGTAGCGGTTGAACACATTGCCCTCGAACTTCTTGAGAGACTCCTGGCGGTCTTTCGGCCATGCCATCTCAATCATTTGAGGGCGACCAAATCTGTACTGGAGCCAATCTGCCGACGTGGGCGAATCGTGGATTTTCCCGCAGACGGACACGATCTGCCCTTCTCGCAGCATGCAAGAAAAAAAGTCGGTCTCGCCCGATTGACACAACGTCTCGGGCGCGGCGACAAGTGGTGCCAGCGTGATGAGCAGCGCCACGAGCTTGATGCCCGAGGCGGAAGGCGACTTGAACATGATCTCGGTCCAGAGAGTGTCCGGTGAACATCATAGGTGGTCGTGTCAAGATGACTTCGCCTCGCCATTACCTCCCGCCTTTTGGAAGGCTGCGATGGGTGGCACCACGGAAGTCTGGAACGACTGAGCCAAGGCCCGATAGCCGCTGGCATCGTGCCAATGCACCTGCTTGAGGATGATCCCGGAGGCGCGACCGCGTTGTCGCCGCTGTTCGCGAAGCTGACTGCATCAGGCGCCCGGATCCACCGTGAGGCATATTTGCGAAGCGTAGGCACGCCGTTTGCTCGGGTTGGTGGGCTTCAAAGGCGCCGAATGTTCTCCAGTAAACCGGATGAGTTGCGTGTGCTCGTCGTTGATGACGACATTGCAGCGGCCAACTCGCTCTCCTACCTGCTTCAGATCACTGGCTGCCCGACGGCCGTCGCTTATGGCGGCGAGATGGGAGTCCGGATTGCGCAGTTGTTCAAGCCCGCGCTCGTCTTCGTGGATCTGCAGATGCCCGATGCGAACGACTGCAAGGTCTTTTCCGGAGCCAAGCTCGAAGGCAGGCTGCCACGCGCGCTGTATGTTTGCCTTACTGAAGGCCGCGATCCAGCCGCGCGCGATGAGTGCTTGAACGCAGGGTTCGACTTCTTCGTTCCCAAGCCGCTCCAAGCCGAATCCCTGGGGGAAATTCTGCGCGCGGCGCGCGCTCATGCGAAGCTCAGGCGGCGCGGCGCTCAAGAGACGCGTTCCTTCGAGGCCATGGATCGACGAGCGCATTGAGCGGCCCGCTTGGTACATATCGGCTGGTGGCGTTCACCCCTGCGCTGCGGAAGCGCTCGCGGATAAGCGGCTCCACGGGGCCGGGAGATCCTGGCATGCTCGGTTGGCGGTCCAGGGCCGGGTTCGTGAGCGCAGGCTGCCCATTCGGCAGTTTTGCGCCATCGTGGACCTGTCGCAGGCCGCTTCTACAAGCCAGGCATCTCGCCAATCGAGTGCGATGGCGATGGATCCCGAGGCCGCGTGCCGTGTCAGGGAGTTGCGGGGGCAAGACCTGACCCCAACCAGAC
>JBJMWE010000476.1:0-7980 GCA_045810285.1 Vitreoscilla sp.
CGATAGAGGCCGCTGCGTCCGCTTCGGGCCGTTCGCACAGCGCCTGGACGATCGCCGCCACGCGCTCGTCCATCACGCGGCGCGCCGCGCCCGCGTGCGCGGACGCGCGCCGCGCGAGTCCTTCGGCCAGCCGGAAGCGCACGGGGTCGCGCTCGTGCGCGTCACGCGCCCGCGCGAGGGCGAGCGCGTCGTCGGCGGCGGGCGACGTCATGTCAGGCATGCGGGGCACTCGCGGCGAGCGGGGCGCTGGCAGCGCCTGCGGCGGTCTTCCCGCGGCTGGGGCGCGGCGTGGGCGCCATCTCGACGCGCCGGTTCCTCGCGCGGCCGTCCGGCTGCGCGTTGTCGGCCACCGGCTGCTCCGAACCGAACGCGGCCGCGAAGATGTCGGACGACGGCACCCCCGCCTCGATCAGGGTGCGCGTGACCGTCAGCGAGCGCTGGGCCGACAGCTCCCAGTTGTCCGCGAACTGGTGGTTGCCGCCGCGCACCTGGCGGTCGTCGGTGAAGCCGCTGACCATCAGGATCTCGTCGCGCGCCTTCAGGTACGTGGTGATCGGCCCGGCCAGCTGCCGGAGCAGCGCGAGGCCTTCGGGCTGCAGCTCGGCGGAGTTGAACGCGAACAGCACGCTGCCGTTGATGTCGATGCGCCCGTGGTCGATCGTGACGCGACCCGCCGCGAGCGGCACGGCGAGCGCCTTCTCGAGCGCGGCCCGGCGCTGCTCCTCGAGCTGGTGCTGGCGGATCTCGTCCTGCAGGCGCGTCACCAGCTCCAGCTGCGATGCGAGCGCGAACAGCAGGATCAGCACGAACGCGCCCAGCAGGCCCGACATCAGGTCGCCGAACACCGCCCACACGGGCGCCGATGCGTCGGCGGCGCCGTCGACGTCGAGTTCGTCGGCGTTCATCGCGCGGCGCTCCGTGGTCGTCCAGCGGTTCTCACGCCTCGGCCTCCGCCGTGCGGCGGCCGGCCAGGCGCTGCAGTTCCTCGATGATCTGCTTTTGCGACAGGATGCTGAGATCGATCACCTCGCGGGCCTGGGCCACGTAGTACGCGAGCTGCTCGTCGCTGCGCTCCATCTGCGCGCCGAGCGCCACGTCGATGCGCTCCAGGTGCACGCCGAGGCGGTCGCCCGACTCCGTGAAGCGCTGCACCGCCACGCCGAAGGCCTCGCCCAGGCTCGCGACTTCCGCCGCGCTGCCCGTGACCTGCGCCGCCACGTCCACCAGCCGGCCGGCCTCGGACTGCACCTGCGCATGGAAGCGATCGCCCACGCGCTCGAGCACCTCGGCCGACGACGTCACCAGCGCATCGATCGCACCGCGCTGCTCACCCGCCGCCCGGTTGACGCCGTCCAGCAGCGTGCCCAGCGTCTCGAGGATGCGGGCGCGTTCGTCCAGCATCGTGTTGTCGCGCGCCATGCTGTCGGCCAGCTTCTGGCGCAGCTCGGAGATGACCTCGGCCGCCGCTCGCGGCGCCTCGGACGCCGCGGCCACGAGGCGGGCGATCTCGGCGATCGTCGCGCGCGCCTGCGCCTCGGCGTGCTGCGTGATGTCGCGCGCCGTGCGCTCCATGGTCTCGACGACGCGCTGCTGCTGCTCGAGCGACTGCGCGCCGGCCTGCTGCCACTGCGCCTGCAAGGCGGCGGCCATCGCCTCCAGCGAGTCCGCCATCGCGTCGACGCGCTGCTGGTCGCGCGCGGCCGAGGAGGCCTGGAGCTCGGCATGGGCCTGCTGCACGCCGTGCAGCAGCGACGTGGAATGCTGCTCGAACGCCGCGGCCGCGGTCGACAGCGACTGCCCGGTCATGCTGGCCAGTCGCTCGCCGGCGTCGTGCTGGCGCGCGACCGCGTCGGCCCAGGCCTGCGTCACGCGCTCGACGGCGGCGTCCAGGCGTGCACCGGCACCATCGAGTTGCGCCGCGGCCGTGGCGGCGATGGACTGCTGCATCGCCGCCGTCTCGCGCGCCATGGCGGCCAGCGCGGTGGCCATCTCGCCCTGCCATCCGGCGTGGCGCCGCGCGACGTCGTCCAGCAGCGCGCCGGAGCGCTGTTCGAAGGTCTGCGCGAAACGCGCGTGCGAGGCCTCGACGTCGGCCGCGTGCGCCTGCGCCGCCTGCTCGTGGCGCGCCAGCAGCGCCTGCCACGACTGCGCCGTGTGCTCGGTGCTGGCCGCGAAGCTGGCCGACAGCTGCGCCACGTGCGACTGCATCGTGCCGGCAAGCGTGGCGTGCAGCGTGGCCGTCTCGCGCGCGATGCCGGCCAGCGTGGCCTCGGCCACCGGGCGGATGGTCTCGCCGGCGATGCGTGCGCCTTCGGTCAGGCTCGCCTGCAGCGTGCGGTCGACCGACTGCGCGAGCGCCGAATACGCCGTCTCGGCCTGGCCCTGGAAGCGTTCCTGGCTCGCGAGCAGGCGCGCCTGCGAGGCCTCGGCCTGGCGTTCCATCGCCGCCATCATCGACTTGAGCCCGTCGACGAGCGCCGGCATCAGCTCGGCCTGGCGCTGCAACAGCCCCAGTTGCTCCTCGCGCTGGTAGGACACCGAGAACGGGCGCAGCGTGGTCGCGATGCGCGCGTCGAGCCGCTGCGCCACGGCCCCGCGTTCGCGTCGAGCGAGCGCCGACAGCAAGCCGAGCGCAGCGGACGCCGCGACGCCCGCCACCGAGGTGCCGAACGCCAGGCCCAGGCCCTTGACCGGCGCGATCAGCGAATTGCGCACGGCCACGAGGTCGGTGGCCGTCTCGAGCGCGGCACCGGTGCCGCGCAGCGTCAGGATCATGCCCAGGAACGTGCCCAGCATGCCCAGCAGCACCAGCAGGCCCGCCAGCACCGGCGCCAGCGCGGGGCCGGGCAGGCCCACCGGCTCGCCTTCGACACGGCGGCGCACGGCGTTGCGCAGGCCCGCGGGCAGCGGCTCGAGCCAGGCCGCGAGGCTGGCCGGCGTGGCGGCAAGTGCGTCGACGGCAGCGCCGAGCGCGAGCGTGGCCTGGCGGAAGCGGTGCAGTTCCAGCGCGCCCATGACGTAGAACGCGCCGATCAGCAGCGTGAGCACGAGCGCGAGCGGATTGACCAGCAGGTAGCCCGCGCCGACCCAGGCGATGACGGCCAGGCCGGTGACGGCCGCGGCGTGGCGGAGGAATTGGTTCATGGGCGAATGAGCGACTGGCGGCAGGCCTGCAGCAGGCCCTCGCAGGGTTGCAGGCGGAGATCGAGTTCGGCGAGCAGCAGGCCGCGCATCTCGTGGTGGAAGCGCTCGAGCCACGGGCCCGCGGGCGTCGCGGCATCGGCGGATGCGCCTCTCAATTGATCGAAGCGCGCCTCGAGGCGGCCGGCGACGGTGGCCAGCAGCGCACGTTCCTGCGCGCCGACGACCTGCTCCATCACCGTGTCGAGCTCGGCGAGCTTGGCCGCCCGGGCGGAGCGGTCGGCGAGCGTCGAGCGCAGGCGGCGGCGCAGCGGCACGACCTGCGTCTCCATGGCCAGCTGGCACTTCGTGTAGCGCTGGCGAAACATGGCGAAGTCGACGGGCATCTCGGCGGGAACGACGGTGTCCTTCAGCGGGCGCAGCACCCGGCGCGACGACGCGGCGCCGTTCGGCGCATCGGCGATGGTCTTCGCGAGTTGCGCCTTCACGCGCGCGAACTCGCGCTCGTCCGTGGCCAGCGCGGCCTCGCCGCCGAACGTCGGCACATCGGCGCGCGCGGACGCGTCGCCCAGCGCCGCCGACAGCGAGAACGCGTGGGTCCAGTCGAACCATCGGGCGAGCCGCTGCGCGAACGCGTCGGGCGCCGAGGGCGCGGACACGTCGTCGAGAGCGGCCAACGTGCGGATGAACGTCGAGCCGGTGAGAGGGATGCGGCGCGCTTCGCGCGCGAGGCTGCCGGACACTGTCGCTGTTGGAAAAAGGGCGCAGTCTACTCTCGTTCCGTCATCGAAACGGGGGGCCAATTGTGGTACGGCGGCAGCCCTGCGCGACCATAGCCGAGCCCGACCAGGCCGCCCAAACCCGCTTGCCGGATCCGGCAAGAGCCAGGCTCGCAATATCCAGCTCGCTGCCGGCGCAGTTTGACGCGCAATTCACGCGCATGGCGTAGGCGCGGCCTGCCTAATGCGCAAGGAAATCCACGGGATATGTCGTCACCAGCTTTGCGACGGGCTCCGGGGGAAAATGTAGTTTCGCGACGATCGATTTGATGGCGTCCAGGAAGGCCGGGTCGTTGAATTCGCTGGATCGCACGCTGACGTCGGCGACGGCGCCCGATGCCTCGATGGCGAATTCGAGCACGACCTTGCCGGCCAGCTTCGGGTCGCGTTTCAACGCCTGGTTGTAGGCCGCAAAGAGGGCGCCCTTGCGCAACTCCAGCACCACCCGAACTTCCTCCAGCGAACGGCCGGGAAGACCCGGCGATGCGCCGGGCGGCCAGCCGACGGTCTTCGAATAGCAGGCGATTCCGTCCAGCAGATACAGGCCCTCCAGGCCATGGGCAGCCCAGGACGAGGGTCCGCGTTCGGATTCGGGCTTTCGCGCGAGACGTCCGAAATCGAGGTCACGCTGGATTTCCGAGTCCGCGCAGTCGCAGAACTTCGGAGTATCAAAATTCATTTCAGGCGCCAGGTGCCAGCGCCCGTGAAGGGTTTCCTCCGCGTGCGCGACGCAGTTTTCGTGAAATTGGCTGGCGAGTTGTTCCGGCACGCCCTGCCCGAAGGCCGGCAGTGCGAACGCGAGGAGGACGGCGGCGAAAGACTTCATGGATTCCCGACGGAAAGGTGGCCGCGAATCTTCGCACTTCCGTGCCCGCCCGCGGGACGGCACGCGGTTTCATCGTCGCGTCATGACATCGTCACGCGCACCGCCTAACGTCCGCGCTTTTGTCGATTTCACGAGAATCCCAGATGAACTTCTTCACCATCGCGACGAAGCCGCGCCATCCCGCCTTCGCCGTCACGCTGGTCGCGGCCGCCACCCTGGCTGCGTGCGGCGGAGACAAGAGCTCCGGCGCCAGTGGCCCGGCCGTGGGCACCACCGTCGACGTCACGATGATGGAGACGACCGACCTGCACCAGAACGTGCTGAGCTACGACTACTACAAGCTCGCCGAGGACAAGTCGGTCGGCATCGAGCGCACGTCCGCGCTGGTCAAGCAGGTGCGCGCCGCCAACGCGAACACGATGCTGTTCGACGCCGGCGACATCATCCAGGGCACGGTGCTGGGTGATTACCAGGCGCTCGTCAGCAAGGTGCCCTGCACCGACAAGCTGGCCATCTTCAAGGCGATGGACGCGATCGGCTACGACGCCGGCACCATCGGCAACCACGAGTTCAACTACGGCCTGAAGTACCTGGCCCAGGTGACCGGCCGCCAGTTCAACACGCCCAACCTCGGCGCGGTGGCAGCGCAGCCCAAGTGCACCGGCCCGGCCTACCCGCAGGTGCTGGCCAATGTGGTCAGCACCACCGACTCCAAGCCGATCTTCGATCCGTACGTGATCCTGACCAAGACCTTCAGCGCCACCACGCCGGACGGCAAGACGGTGCAGGTGCCCGTCAAGGTGGGCGTCATCGGCTTCACGCCGCCGCTGATCATGGCCTGGGACAAGGGCAACCTCGACGGCAACGTCACCACCACGGGCCTGAAGGAGACGGCGGAGAAGTACATCCCCGAGATGAAGGCCAAGGGCGCCGACATCATCGTCGCCGTCGCCCACGGCGGCCCGGACGGCGCGGCCTACTCCCCCACGATGGAGAACGGCGCGCTGTACCTCGCGCAGGTGCCGGGCGTCGACGTGCTGATGATGGGCCACCAGCACCAGGTGTTCCCCAACGCGAACAGCAGCGTCGCCGCGTTCAACATCGCCGGCGTCGACAAGAAGAACGGCACCGTCGCCGGCGTGCCCGCCGTGATGGCCAACTTCTGGGGCAAGAACCTCGGCGTGGTCAAGCTCAAGCTGGCGTACGGCAGCACGGGCTGGAGCGTCGACAGGACGGCCACGACCACGGCGTCGATCTCGACGCAGAACGCCGACAAGACCTACGTGGCCGCCGACCCGGCGATCGCCCCGCTGGTGCAGACGGAGCACGCCGGCACCATCGCCTACGTCAAGACGCCGATCGGCAGCAGCGACTACCGCATGACGACCTACTTCGCCGACGTGGGCGACACCACCGCGATCCAGGTCGTCAACCAGGCGCAGGCGCAGTATGTGAAGGACTACGTCGCGGCCAACCTGCCGCAGTACAAGACGCTGCCGGTGCTGTCCGTCAGCGCGCCGTTCAAGAGCGGCTTCGGCGGCGCCAACGACTACACCGACGTCGCCAGCGGCAACCTCGCCATCTTCAACGCGGCCGACCTGTACCTGTACGCCAACACGATCCAGGCGGTGCTCGTCACCGGCGCCGACCTGAAGGCGTGGCTGGAGAAGGCCGCCACGCGCTTCAACCAGATCGACCCGGCGCAGGCCACCGCCCAGTCGCTGGTGAGCACGTTCCCCGGCTACAACTTCGACGTGCTGGACGGCGACGGCTCGATGAAGTACGAGATCGACGTGACGCAGCCGGTGGGCAGCCGGATCCGCAACCTCAGCTACAACGGCACGGCGGTCAACCCGGCGGCGCAGTTCATCGTCGCCACCAACAACTACCGCGCCAGCGGCGGCGGCGGCTTCCCCGGCCTGGACGGCAGCAAGACGATCTACCAGAGCCCGGACGCCAACCGCGACGTGCTGATCGCCTATGTCAAGAAGGCCGCGACGCTCGCCAAGGCCACCAACGGCAGCGACCGCAGCTGGCACTTCACGCGCGTGGCGACGGCGGGCCCGGTGCAGTTCAGCTCGGCGCCCAACCTCGCCGCGCTGGCTGCCGCCGACGGCGTGCCCGGCGTGACGCAGGTGCTCGCCGACGACGGCTCGGGCCTGGGCCTGGCGCGCTACCAGATCGACCTGGGCGTCCAGTGAAGCACGCACGCGCCGGCCTTGCGCTGGCGGCCGCCCTCGCGGTGGCGGCGGCCGCGACGCGCCCCTTCTGGATCGCGCCCGACGCCGCGCAGGCGCAAGCCTGGCTGCGCGAGGCGGCCGACCGCCACGACGCGGCCGCCGAGGCCGCGCTCGCGCGCTGGGAGGCACGCGGCAACGCGCCGGCGCGCCATGCGTTCGCGATGCTGCTGTCGCACCGCCCTGGCGCGGCGTCCCGCCGGCGCCTGGAGCAGGTGCTGGCCGATGGCGCCGACGCCGGCGACGCCGCGGACGCGACACGGCTCGCCGAGCTGCTCGCGCGCGCGGACGCCCATGCGCCCACCAGCGCGGACGCAGACATGCGCGCGACACGCGACGCGCGCGTCGCGCGCCTGCTCGCCCAAGGCAACGCCGGCCACGTGCCGGCCGCCGCGCGCCTGCTGGCGCAGCGCGCGCTCGATGCGTCCCGCGGCAAGCCCGACGCGACCGGCGCCGCCACGCTCATGGCGCAGGCCGCGCAGGGCGGCGATGTGCCCGCCATGTTCCTGTACGCCAACATGCTGCGCGCCGGCCAGGGCGTGGCACGCGACGATGCGAACGCCCTGGCGCTGTACCAGGCCGCCGCCGACGCCGACTACGCCCCCGCCATCCAGGCGCTCGCGATCGCCTGGCGCTACGGCGAGCTGGGCCTGCAGGCCGACGATGCGCAGTCCCGCCTGATGGACCACGAGGCCGCCGAAGCCCTGGCGCACGCGAATCGCGGGGCGGGCAAGACGTAGAGCGGGGTAGGGCGGGTTAGCCGCAGGCGTAACCCGCCGTTCGTGACACCTGCTGAGATGTGGTGTTTTGCGGGCGAAGAACGGATGGGCCAGCATGCCGACGAACGGCTTGCTCTTACCCACAAATCTGACGCCTGACGGTCCACCAAAGGGCCCGTCGGTCCGTTATCCGCTGCATGACGAAGCAACAACGCGGATCGAGCAGGCAAGCCGAGGACAATGGCGCGTGGGTAGCAGGCGAGGTCGCCGGCTGCCAA
>JBJMWE010000477.1:0-3957 GCA_045810285.1 Vitreoscilla sp.
GAGGGCGGTGCCGGCCTGCTGGTGCCCCTGGCCGTGGAACCGCTGCCCGATGGCGCCTCGCAGCTCGACGACGGCGACGCGCCCGAGCCGCGACTGATCGTGCTGCGCTTTGCCGAGCGCGGCAAGCGCCTGTTCACGGCCGAGGACGCGCGCCTGGCCGACCGCATCGTCGAACAGCTGCGCCGCGCCGTCGCGCACGACCGCGCCATCGAGCAGGGCCGCAGCGAGGAACGCGGGCGCATCGCGCAGGACCTGCACGACGACATCGGCGCGCGCCTGCTCACGCTCATGTACAAGGCCCCGAACGCGGAGATGGAGGACTACGTCCGCCACACGCTGCAGGACCTCAAGACGCTCACCCGCGGCCTCGCGGCCACCAGCCACTACCTGTCGCACTCGGCCGGCGAGTGGAAGGCCGACATCGCGCAGCGTCTCGCGCCCACCGGCTGCACGCTCGAGTGGTCGTTCGACCAGGACACCGAGATCCAGCTGAACGTCGTGCAGTGGTCGGGCCTGACGCGCATCCTGCGCGAGCTGGTCAGCAACATCATCGCCCACGCCAGGGCCACGCACGCCACCATCCATGGCGACCTGCGCGAGGGCGTGCTCAAGCTCACCGTCACCGACAACGGCGTCGGCGGCACGCCCAAGGACTGGTCGACCGGCCTGGGCCTGGGCGGCATCCGCAAGCGCGTGCGGATGCTGGGCGGCACGATCGCATGGCAGCAGAACGAGCCCGAGGGCGTGCGCTGCGATGTCAGCGTGACGCTGGGGGCGCCATCGACGCCCGCCGCCACTGCCGCCACGGCCTCGGCCTCGGCCTCCTCGACGCCCGGCGTACCGCCGCCGATGCCCGCGGTGGCGGCTAGGCCGCCGTTCCCGGCTTCTGCGGCGCCGTCCAGGTCGCCCGGCGCAGCGGCGGGCTGACGCGGTAGCGTTCGCCGCGGTAGAAGGCGTCGAGGGCGTCCAGCAGGCGCACCGTCGCCGGCGCGCCGAACTGCGCGAGCCACGCGAAGGGCCCTGCCGGGTAGTTGACGCCCAGCGTCATCGCGGCATCCGCGCCGGGGGCGTCGCACACGCCCTGCTCCACCGCGTCGCTGCCCTCGTTGACCAGCATCGCGATCGTGCGCGCCACCACCAGGCCGGGCACGTCGGCCAGCCGCTGCGGCAGCCAGCCGAGGGCACGCAGCACCTCGGCGGCGCGCGCGGCGAATTCGGCCGAAGCCTGCGCCGCGACGGCCCAGGCGAGCGGCACGACGGGCGTCGCCGAACCCGCTGCCGCGGGCCCGACGGGCCAGTCGAACAGCGCGACGTCGGCGGCGCCGAGTGCGTGCGCGCGTTGCGTCGCGCAGCGGCCGTCGGTGCAGGCCAGCCAGCCGTCGCCCACGCCCAGGCGCGTCTCGGCGCCCGCGTCCGCCGACTCGCGCGTGAAACCCAGGCCGGACGCGGCCAGCCGCGAGGCCAGCAGCTCGGCGAGCGCGTCGCCGCCGTGCAGCACCAGGGGCACGTCAGGCATCGCCGGGGCCTGCGGGTCGCCGTCGCCCGTCTTCGTGCCGCCCTCGGGGTAGCGGTAGAAGCCGCGGCCCGACTTGCGCCCCAGCAGGCCGCCGTCGACCATCTCGCGCTGCACCAGCGAGGGCTGGTAGCGCTTGTCGAAGAAGTTGGCCTCGTAGACCGACTGGGTGACGGCGAAGTTGGTGTCGTGGCCGATGAGATCCATCAGTTCGCACGGGCCCATGCGAAAGCCCGCACCGCGCAGGCAGGCGTCCAGCACCGCGGGCGTGGCGGCCTGCTCCTGCAACAGCGCCAGCGTCTCGGCGTAGAACGGCCGCGCGATGCGGTTGACGATGAAGCCGGGCGTGGACTTCGTGTGCACCGCGGTCTTGCCCCAGTCGGCGGCCAGCATCGCGATGGCGTCGGCCACCGCGGGCTCGGTGGCCAGGCCCGAGACGACCTCCACCAGGCGCATCAGCGGCACCGGGTTGAAGAAATGCATGCCCACCACGCGGCCCGGCAGCGCCATGCCGCGGGCGACGGCGGTGATCGACAGCGACGACGTATTGGACGCCAGCACGCAGTCGTGCGCCACGATGGCCTCGAGGTCGCGCATCAGCGCCTGCTTGACGCCCAGGTTCTCGACGATCGCCTCGATCACCAGCGCAGCGTCGCGCAAATCGCCCAGCGCGGTCGCCACCGACAGCCGGCCGCGCGCGGCCGCCACGTCCTCGAGCGTGAGCTTGCCCTTGTCGGCGAGCCGGGCGAGCGTGGCGGCGAGCTGCTCGGCGGCCGTCGCGGCCGCGCCCTCGCGGACGTCGTACAGGTGCACGGGATGCCCGGCCAGCAGTGCGACCTGCACGATGCCGATGCCCATCACGCCGGCACCGATCACGGCGACGGGACGATTGCGGAACAGGTTGGTTTGCGTCATGGCGCCATTTTCCGTTATGGCCGGCTTCAGGCTGCGGAAGGGGTCGGCTTCGACAATTCCCAGGTCGCGTCCTGCGCGGCACATTCCCGCCCACGTGGCCGCGTTCGACGCGGTGTCGGGTCGAACCGGACGGCCAAGCCTCCCTGTGGCCGTCACGCCGATCCGACGGGCGGACCTTCTCTTTCCCACGCATGCGCCGGTCAGCTCCCTGGGGCTGTCGTCCTGCACTGGCACACTGTGGCAGCCGCACTCCCGCGCCGCCCTTCCCGTGCCGATGCCCGACCACCGCCCCGCGCCGCCCGCGCCCGATGACGACACCCCCACCGCCGCGCAGGCGGCCGCGAACGCGCGCGCGCTGCGCGGCGCCGCCAAGCTCGCCATCGAGGCCACCACCGGCCTGACCGACCTGGTCGAGGCCGTGCACGCGCGCATCGCCACGCTGCCGGGCCTGGCGGGGCCCGCGGATGGCCGCACGCGCGGCATCACGGGCCTGGTCTACAAGACGATCCGCGGCGTCACGCGGGCAGTGGGCGGCAGCGTCGACACGCTGCTGCCCGCGCTCGCGCCCCTGCTCGACGCGCGGCCCGGCGCGGTGCCCGCCCTGCCGTCGCCGGAACGCGAGGCCGTGCTCGCCGCGCTCAACGGCGTGCTGGGCGACCATCTCGCGCGCAGCGCCAACCCGCTGGCGATCCGCATGGCGCTGCGGCACGACGGTCGCGCGCTCCCGCTCCAGCGCGAAGCGCTCGCCGCCATGCTGCCGGACGCCGGCGAGCGCGTGCTGGTGCTGGTGCACGGGCTGTGCATGAACGACCTGCAATGGCGCCGCGACGGCCACGACCACGGGGTGGCGCTGGCCGCATCGCTGGGCATCACGCCCCTGTACCTGCACTACGCCAGCGGGCTGCACGTGTCGACCAACGGCCGCGCGCTTGCGCACCTGCTCGAGCGGCTGCTCGCGGAGTGGCCGCGGCCGATCGCGCGCTTCGCGATCGTCGGCCACAGCATGGGCGGCCTGGTCGCCCGCAGCGCGCTGCACTACGGCCGCGCGGCCGGACTGCACTGGGTCGATCGCCTCGACGACCTCGCCTGCCTGGGCACGCCGCACCACGGCGCGCCGCTGGAGCGCGCCGGCCAGGGCGTCCACATGCTGCTCGATGCCACGCCCTACGCCGGCCCGTTCGGCCGCCTCGCCAAGCTGCGCAGCGCGGGCATCACCGACCTGCGGCATGGCAACGTCGTCGACGAAGACTGGCTGGGCGCCGACCGCTTCGAAGGCGCCACCGACCGCCGCCTGCCGGTGCCGCTGCCCGCAGGCCCGCGCTGCTTCGCGCTGGCGGGCACGCTGCCCGGCGCGGGCAAGGCGCTCGGCGACGGGCTCGTGCCGGTGGCCAGCGCGCTCGGCAAGCACCGGCTCGCGCGCCGCACGCTCCAGTTCGCGCCGATGCACCAGCGCATCGTCGCCGACACGAGCCACATGCAGTTGCTGTCCAGCCCCGTGGTGTTCGAGCAGTTGCGCGACTGGCTCGGGC
>JBJMWE010000478.1:0-10608 GCA_045810285.1 Vitreoscilla sp.
CGCGCCTGCACGAGCCGGCGCGCGAGGCGGCGCTCGAAGTCGAAGTAGCGGTGCAGGTACAGGCGATCGTCGTCATCGAGGATCAGCGGCAGCGCCCCCGGTGCGTCGCCCGTGCCGACGATGCCCGACCCGAGCAGCGCGGCACGCCAGCCCGCGACGTCCAGCCGCGGCGCCGCATCGACGTCGACGCCTTCGGCCGCGAGCACGGACAGCATCAGGCAGACGTGCCCCTCGCTGACGGCGCGGCTGAGCGCCGCGGCCGCCCGCGCGACGGCGGCGACGCCCGCCGCATCCGCGCCCTGCGCCTCGGCCCAGCGCGCCGCGTGGCGCGCGAAGCCCTCGGCGAGTCCGTGCTCGGGACCCTCGGGGGCTGCGGTGCGAGCGCCCTTCGGAGCGGCCGTGCGGGCGCTCATGCCGCGGCCTCCGTCGCATCGAACAGCGCCGACAGCGCGGCGATGGTGGCCGTGGACGGCCGGTGGAAGAACACGCCGGTGGGCCGGCCGGCCGCGTCGCGCCAGTCGGGCCGCACGCCGCGCACGAACAGGTAGACGGCGCCGCCCAGGTGGCGGCCCGGGTCGTAGCCGGGCAGGCGCCGACGCAGGTAGCGATCGAGCGCCACCAGGTACAGCAGGTACTGCAGGTGGTAGCCCTGGTCGCGCATCGCGGCGGCCAGCGTGTCCTGGCCGTAGCGATCCGGCGCGTCGCCCAGGTGGTTGGACTTCCAGTCGAGGATGAAGAAGCGCCCCTCGTGCTCGAAGACGAGGTCGATGAAGCCCTTGAGGAAGCCGCGCAGGGTGGCGAACGACAGGCGCGGCATCGGGTAGCCATGGGCCTCCAGCAGCGCGTTGAGCGCCGCGGCGTCGAAGCGGTGAGAGGGCAGGTGGAACTCGAGCTCGACGAGGCGGCGCTTTCGCGGCAGCTCGGCCAGGCGCAGCGCTTGCGCGGTGCCCAGTGGCAGCGGCGTCTCGAGGGTCTGCGCGAGAAGGCGCGCGAGCATGCGGCTGCGCAATGTGGCGTCGCCGGGCGCTTCCGGCGCGCCCATCGCGCGCAGCAGGTGCAGCGCCTGTTCGATGGCGCGCGGCCAGCCGGCGGGTTCCGTGAAGTCGGCGTTCTCGAAGGCCAGGTGGATCGCCTCCCCGGCGGCCGGGCCGCGCGGAAAGTTCAGCGGGTCGTCGTCGTCCGCGCGGAAGGGCGGGGCGTCGCCCGGCGCCGTCGCGGGCGCATCGGCGGCGCGCAGGTCGTGGTCGGCGCCCGAGCGATCGTGCGCGGCGCCGTGCGCGATGGCGCTGAAGCTGCCGATGCGCCAGCCGGCCGGCAGCGTGGCCGGGGCGGGCAGGGCGGCGAGGGTGTCGGGCGAGGGGCGCGGGGCGTCCAGCGCCGTGAAACCGCCGCGAGGCAGCGGCTCGACGGCGATGGCGCCGTCCGAGCGTTGCGCCAGTGCCTGCCACGCGTCGTCGATCGCCTGCGGGCCGTTGCGGTGTTCGAACCACTCCTGCGGCGACAGCCCCGCCCCGGCCACCAGCCAGTTCAGCAGGCTGCGGGTGCTCGCCGTGCTGCTGACGGTCTGGCCCGCCTTGCTGCGGTAGCAGCCCGCGACGATCACGCAGCGGTGCACCGCGCGCGTCAGCGCCACGTAGACCAGGCGCAGCGTCTCCGCGGATTCCTCCAGCTTCAGCCGCAGCTTGACGTTCTTCTGCCAGGTCTTGTCGCGGAAGTCGTGGCCGTAGTCGATGATCGAGCGGCCGTGTTCGTCGTGGTAGGCCTTGCCGGTGAGTCCGTCGGGCCGGCCGCCGCGCGCGGCGCTCCAGAGGAACGGGCAGAACACCACGGGGTATTCGAGGCCCTTGGACTTGTGGATGGTGACGATCTGCACCAGGTTCTGGTCGGACTCCAGCCGCAGCTGGGTGGCGTCGCCGGCCTCGGGCGCGAGGCGCTGCTGCCGGAACCAGCGCAGCAGCGTGTCGGGCGCGGCGTGGCGCTCGCCGGCCTCGTGCAGGCATTCGACCAGGTGCAGCAGGTTGGTCAGGCGCCGCTCGCCATCGGGCCGCGCCAGCAGCCGGCCGGCCACGTGGTGCTCGGCGAGCCACCGGCGCAGCATGAAGCCGACGCCGCGCTGCAGCCAGACCTCGCGCCAGCCCGCGAAGCGCTGCACGGCATCCAGCAGCGCGGATTCGTCGCCGGACAGCGCCAGGATGGCGGCCGCGTCCTCGCCCATCAGGCCGGTGGCCAGCGCCGCCTTCAACGTGCGCTCGCGCGCCGGCTCGAGGACGGCGGTGAGCACGCGATCCAGTTCCTCGGCATCGTCGCTGCGGAACACGCTGGCCTGCGACAGCTCGACGCTGCCGACGCCGCGCGCGCTGAGCGCCTGGCGGATGCGCGAGCCCTGCGCGTTGCTGCGCACCAGCACCGCGATGTCGCCGGCGGCCAGCGGGCGGGCCTGTGCGCCCGCGCCGAGCGTGACCTCGCCGCGCTGCGCCGCCGCCAGCAGCCGCGCGATCTCGTCGGCCGTGGCGTCCACCACGGCCTCCTTCGCATCGCGCTCGAAGATCGGCTCGCCGTCGTCGGCCGGCGGCAGCGTCCACACCTGCAGCGGTGCGCGCGGCGCGCTGGCGTCGGCCAAGGGCTGGCGCGGCTTCTGGCCGAAGGCCACCGTCTGGTAGCCGAGGCCGTCCATCATGAAGGCGCGCGGGTTGGTCGTGAACAGCGCGTTGAGCGCGCGGATCAGCGGCTCGGTGGAACGCTGGTTCTCGCCCAGCGAATAGCGCGCCACGGCATGCGCACCGGCCTCGAGGTAGGTGTGCAGGTCGGCGTTGCGGAAGCTGTAGATCGCCTGCTTCGGGTCGCCGACGAAGAACAGCGGCGCGTCCGACAGCGTGTCGTCGGTGGGCGCCGTGTAGATCGTGCGGAAGATGGCGAACTGCAGCGGGTCGGTGTCCTGGAACTCGTCGATCAGCGCGGCGGGGAAGCGCTTCTTCAACTCGCCGGCCAGCAGCGGGTCGCCGTTGGCCAGGCGGTCGTGCAGGTTGGACAGCATGTCGTCGAAGGCGATGACGCGCTGGCGGCGCTTGGCCGCGCGCTGCGCCTGCGTGCCTTCCTCCAGCAGCTGGCGCAGCAGCGCGAGGCGGCCGAAGGCCAGCGCCTGCGTCGAGGCGGCGCGCAGGTCGACCAGGCGCTGCGCGAGCTCGAAGAAGTCGTGCGGCGGCACGCTCTTCTTCGCCTTCCGGGTGCCGAAGACGCGGTCGCTGCCGAGGAGCTCGAGCTTGTCCGCTTCGGCCGCGAGCGCGGCCATGCCGTCGGCTTCGCGCAGCACCTCGTCCCACGACGCGAAGGCCGTGGCCAGCGCCTCGTCGGAGTAGCTGCGGCCGTCGAGCGACTCCCGGGCTTCGAACAGCAGTTCGCGAATCGTCTCGCGTTGCGCGTGCCAGAGCGCGCGCGCGGCGGCATGCGCCTCGTTGATGGACGCCGAATCGATGCGCCGCACCGTGTCGAGTTCCGCGGGCCACGCCGCGTGCGCCAGCGGCTTGGACAGGTGGCGCTTGAGCAACGCCGCGAAGCCCGCCGGCGAATCCTTGCTGGCCACGAGATGGGCGGCCAGTGCGGCGTCGAGGTCGTCGGCGGCGATGCGGCGGCGCCAGAAGTCGTTGGCGGCTTCGGCCACCCAGTCGGCGTCGTCCTGCACCAGGGCCATCTCGAGCGGCATCTGCGCGGTGAACGGCGTGTCGGCGAGCGCGCGCTGGCAGAAGCCGTGGATCGTGAAGATGGACGCCTCGTCGAACGTGGCCTGGGCGAGCGCCAGCCGCGCGATCATGTCGGCGGACTGCAGGCCGTGCTGCTCGCGTGCCGAGCGCACGAGCCGTTCGACGAACTCGTCGCCGCCGGCTGGCGGCTCGCCGGCCTGCTCGGCGCGCAGCCAGGCGAGCGTGTCGACGATGCGCTGGCGGATGCGCTCGCGCAGTTCGGCCGTCGCCGCGTTGGTGAACGTGACCACCAGGATGCGCTGCACCTCCAGGCGCTTTTCCAGCAGCAGCCGCAGGTACAGCCCGCAGATGTTCCAGGTCTTGCCGGTGCCGGCCGAGGCCTCGATCTGGCGGATGCCGGCCAGCGGGCAGGCGAAGACGTCCAGCGGCGCGAAGGGCGGCGCCGCCGTCGTCGGGCCGCCTGCATGCCGGCTGCCGGTTGCCGTCGATCGGGCCGCGGTCATTCGTCCAGCGCCAGGCAGTCGCGCAGCGGCCCGAAGACGGCCAGCGCGTTGTCGTAGAACTCGTCGACCCGGTCCGGCGAGAACGGATCGGGGCGGCCGCGCAGCGCCAGGCGGATGCCGGCGTCCCGGCCCTCGGCGAACTCGTTGAAGGCGCCGGGGCGGAACCTGGCGATGGCCCGGGACGGACCGTCGCGGTCGCCTTCGAGCCAGGCCCAGGCCGAGCGCGGGAAGAAGGCCAGCGGCTCGCGCAGGCCTTTGGCGTACAGGCGCAGGAGCGTCTCGAGCGTGGCGGCCGGCGCCTCGGCCTCGTTGAGGAAGAAGCGGCCGTCGCGCGCGATGCCGGTGGTGACCGGCAGCACGCCGGCGGGCGCGTCGTGGCACAGCAGCAGGTGCGGCAGCCAGGCGTCGAGGTAGTCGACAGGCGACTTCTTCGCGTAGCGGTGGCGCAGCAGCCCGCGCGGCCGCAGGTCGGCGAACTCGCCGTGCAGTTGCCAGCGTTCGCCGTCGATGTCGACGACCAGGCGGGCGGCGTGCGGCGGCAGCGCAGGATGCGCCGTGTGCTTGCGGACCTCGGCGGCGAACTGGCCCAGGCCGTCGAGCTCGCGCTCCAGGAAGCGCAGGCCGAAGCCGCCGGCGGGCAGCGCGGTTCCCGCCAGCGCCAGCGTGCGCGCGGTCGCGAGCGGCAGGCCTTCCAGCAGCGCGGGCAGCAGCAACTGCACCAGCGGTGCGCGGCCGCCGTTGTCCGGCACGAAGGGTTCGTCGTCCTGCAGCGCCTCGTCGTCGCGCCGCAGCGCGATGCAGAGGCGCTGCTCCACCAGGAAGCGGCATGGGTTGCGCAGGAAGGCGGACAGGCGCGCCAGCGGCACGTCGCGCCACGCCGCATCCACCGGTGGCAGCGGCTGGGTGATGAAGGGCGCGGACGATGCGGCCGCGGCCGCGTCGTCGTCGCCCTCGTCGTCGAAGGCCGCGACCCCCGCGGCCGGCGGCGGCGCCGACAAGCCCTGGCGCAACGCCTGGGCGTAGTCGGCCTGGAAGCTGCGCAGGCGCGGCTCGCGCGTGGCCACGTCGAATGCCTGCAGCGCGAACGGCTGCAGCGGATGCTCGACCACCAGCGCGTGCCGGGCGAGCGCGCGTGACGCGGCGTCCGCGGGCGCACGCGCGAGCGCGGGCACGAGCGTCTCCAGCAGCTCGGCCACCAGCACCGAGGCCGGCCGCACCGAGTTGTCGCGCACGCTGCGGCCCGCGTGGCTCAGGTGCACGCGGTCGCGCGCGGCCAGGATCAGGTCGAGGAACAGGTTGCGTTCGTCGAGCCGCCGCTGGCGATCGCCGGCGCGCGGTGCGAGGTTCATCAGGTCGAATTCGGCGGGCCGCGCGGTGGTGGGAAAGGCGCCGTCGTCCAGGCCGATGGCGCAGACCACGCGGAACGGCACGTTGCGCAGGCTGCTCATCGCGGCGAAGGTGATGAAGCCGGTGGGCACGCCGCCGCGCGCAGGGTCGGACAGCGCCTGTTCCAGCGCGGCGCGCACGACCTCCAGCGGCAGCGGCGCCTCCGACCCGCTGCGGCGCCACT
Organism: Vitreoscilla sp.; assembly: GCA_045810285.1. Lineage (GTDB taxonomy): Bacteria > Pseudomonadota > Gammaproteobacteria > Burkholderiales > Burkholderiaceae_C > Scleromatobacter. The sequence goes on from JBJMWE010000478.1 coordinate 5,772, forward strand.
GGTCGCCCAGGCGGGCGATCTCCTCGTCGACTTCGCGTAGGTCTTCCAGGTCGACGTCGGCCGGTGCGACGAAATCGCGCAACGCGTCGGCCAGGATCGCGGGCCAGTCGGCGGGCGGGCACGGCAGCGCCACGCGTTCGCGCAGCGATTTCAGCGCGTCGACGAAGCGCCAGAACGCGCCCAGCGTGAGCGCCCGGGAGCCTTCGGCATCGCCGGCGGGCAGGCGGCCCTGGAACGGCGTGGCGATGTGCGAGGGCAGCGCATAGCCCAGGAACAGGCGGTCGAGCCCGTCGGCGAAGCTGTGGCGCGCATGCGCCGGCACGTCGAAGCTGCCGCGATGCTCGGCGTCGAGCGCCCAGTGGATGCCGGCGTCGACCAGCCAGTCGCGCACCTGGTCGAGGTCGTCCTCGGCCAGGCCATGGCGGCGCGCGACCACCGGCTGCTGCAGCAGGCCGAAGACCTCGTTGACCGGCAGGCGCGACGCGACCAGCGCCAGCAGCTCCAGCAACGCGCGCGCCGGCGCGTTGACCTGGGCGCGGGCCCGGCCGCTGATCGCGTAGGGCAGGTGGCGCTCCCGCGGCGCGGTGCCGAAGATGGCGTCGACCAGCGGTGCGGCGGCATCGAGGTCGGGCGTGACGACGAGGATGTCGCCGGGCTGCGGCGGGTCGTCGCCGGCCATCAGCGCGAGCAGGCGGTCGTGCAATACCTCCAGCTCGCGGGTGAGCGAGTGGCACACGTGCACCTCGACGCTGCGATCCGCTGCGAGCTCGGACAGCGAGCCCGGCTCGAGTTCGGCCAGGTCGAGGATGGCGTCCTGCAGCGCGCCCAGCACGCTGCGCGCGCCGGTGCGCGTGAACACGGCGTCCTCGATGGCGCCGTCGGACGCGGCATCGACCAGCAGGCCGAGGGCCGACTGCGTCTGCCGGCCCCAGGCCGCGAGCAGCCGGTTGCCCTGCTCGTGGAACTGCAGCTCGCCCTGCGCCGCCAGCCACGCGAGGCGGCGCGAATCGACGACATCGAACCAGTACTCCTGGCACGGGTTCAGCGCGTACACGTGCAGCTCGACATGGCGGCCCAGGCGTTGCAGCAGTTCCAGGTGCACCGGCGGCATGGTGGGCAGGCAGAACACGTGCGCGCTGGCGGGCAGCCGGTCGCCCCCGGCCAGGCTGATGCCGCGCGCATCGAGCAGCGCCAGAAGCGCGAGGATGGGGTGGCGCCCGTCGCTGGCCGTCTCCTGCGCGAGGCGGCGCCACAGCGCGGCCTGCCACGCCTGGTCGAGCGCGGCGCCGGCGTCGGCGCCGGGCAACGGGATCGTCTCCCCGCGGAACCACGCCTCCAGCCATTCGGGCCGGTAGACGAGGTATTGTTCGAACAAGCCGGCCACGCGGCGCGCCAGCTCGTGGCGCATGACGGCGTCGGCGTTGGCCAGCCAGGCGGCCAGCCGCGGCTGGCGTTCGCTCCAGGCGCCGTCCTCGAAGGCTGCGAGGATGCGCCAGCCGAACACATCGGCGTCGAAGCGGGCGGCTTCGGGCAGGTCCGGCAGCAGCTGGGCCGTCTGCTTCCACAGCCAGTGGGCCAGGTACGAGAACTCGACGTTGGCGCACACGCCATGGCGGCGCGCGAGATCGATGATCAGCCGCCGCGTGATGGCCGCGCTCGGCACGATGACCTCGTCGGCATCGAACGGCGAACGGCCCGGTGCCTGCCTGCCGAGCCGCTCGGCGAGCCGGTCGGCAAGAGTCTCGAAACGGTTGGCGAAATGGAGATGGAGCATGCAGGGCAGGGGGATCGACCCCGCCGATTGTGACGGCTGCGCGGACGGCCGCCCGCGGGGATGGGCCGGTTATCGTGCGGGATGCCAGGCTCATGGGGTGAGCTTGTGGGAGTCGGCGCGCATCCGCCGGTCGTCCTGGCCTCGGCACCTGCGCTTCGCGCCCGGCGCCGCAGGCAAGGCCGCCTTGGCGAGGCGTTCGTCAGCGCGAGACGCAAGACCGAGCGCAGTTGCACTCCGGGCGCCGCGCAAGGCCGCAGGCCATCGCCGACGTCGTGAAGCATGAGCGAGACAGGAACCCGACGCCGCCCCGCGACACGCGGTCTCCGCGCGCCGGCCTCGCGCGCCGCGTGTCGCCTCCGGCGCAGCGTCCAGCGCCGCAGGCAGGCCGCCACTTCGGGGGCGCTCGCCGCGGCCCCGAGGTCTGCGGCCGTTCTCGGCCTCAGCGGGAAGATTCGATCGAGCCCGAGCCCGACACCCGGCGCGACACGTCGTGCGGGCGGCCCGAGTACGTGATGTCCCCGGAGCCCGCCACCTTGGCGTCCAGCGCCTCGGTGGCGTTGACGTGCGCATCGCCCGAGCCGCTGATGCTCACGTTGACCTTCCTGGCCGGGAAGTTGCGCGCGTCGATGTCGCCGGAGCCGGCGATGCCGAAGCGCGCTTCGTCGGCGGTGCCCGAGATGATGACGTCGCCCGAGCCCGCGATGCTCAGCGCGAAGGCGCCGACCTGCGCGTTGTCGATCTGCAGGTCGCCCGAGCCGGAGATCGACGACTCGAACTTCGGGCCGCTGATCTTGTCGATGTGCAGGTCGCCGCTGCCGCGCTGCTGCACGGCGGTCAGCGTGGTGAACACGACGTCGACCACGACCTTGTGGTGGGTGCGGAAGCTCGCGCCCTTCTTCATGCGCACGACCAGCGTGTCGCCGTCGACGTTCGTCTCGATCAGCGGCTCGATGTTGTCGTCGGCGTGCACGGTGACCGACGGCGTGCTGCCCTGGTGGGCCTGGACGTCGACGGAGCTGTCCAGGCGCAACGCCGAGAAGGCGCCGACCTGGCGTGCGACACCCACTTCCTTGCCGGAGCCGCTGACCATGTCCCCGCCGCCGCTGGACAGGTTGATGGTGACGGCGTGCGCCGGCACGGGCAGTGCGAAGGCCGTGAGCACGGCGGCGGCAGTGACCGCCAGCGAGGCGATGGCGTGGGTGGTGTTGGTGGTGATCTTGCGCATGTCGGCTCTCCGGGGTTCGTCTGGGACTCGGGTGGAGTGCACTGTAGGGAGGCCACCCGGCCGAGTCGCGCGCCAGGCGACGCGCTGGCCCGTCGGGGCGACCAAACGCCGGTTGGCGCGACGAATTGCGCGGCGGGCGCCTGCGGGCCGGGCCGCCGGCGAGCGTCGCTGGCCGTGTTCCCAGCGGATGCATGCCTGTGCGCCGTCGGCGCGAGGCCCTCAGGCGGCTTCCGGTGCGTCGCTGCTGGGCCGCCAGCTGCCCTCGACGAGCGTCTCGTACGGCCTGAACTGCACCTTGTAGGCCATCTTGGGGCTTTCCGCGATCCAGTAGCCGAGGTACAGGTAGGGCAGCTTGAGCGAGCGTGCCTGTTCGATCTGCCACAGCACGGCGAAGGTGCCGAAGCTGCCGCGCTGGTCGGGATCGTAGAAGGTGTAGACGGCGGACAGCCCGTCGCTGAGCACGTCGGCGATGGCCACCATGCGCAGCGCACCCGGGCGCGGGCCGTCGTCGGGCTCGCGGAACTCGACCAGGCGCGTGTTGACCCGGCTCTGCAGCAGGAACTGCGTGTACTGGTCGACGCTGTCGTGGTCCATGCCGCCGCCCGCGTGGCGGCCGGCCTGGTAGCGCAGGTACAGCTCGTAGTGCTCCGGCACGAAGGCCAGCCGCATCACGCGCACCTTCAGGCCGGCATGCGCGGCCCACGCGCGGCGCTGGCTGCGCGAGGGCCTGAACGCCGCGACGGGCACCCGCATGGGCACGCAGGCCCGGCAGCGGTCGCAGTAGGGACGGTAGGTGAAGACGCCGCTGCGCCGGAAGCCGGTGGCGACGAGCGCGGAATAGGCCTCCGCGTGGATCAGGTGCCCGGGCGTGGCGACCTGGGATCGCGCCATCCGCCCGGGCAGGTAGCTGCACGGGTACGGGGCGGTCGCATAGAACTGCAGCGACGCGAAAGGGGCTTCCTTCGGGTGGGTCACGGCGAGAGGTCGGCGGGGGCGGCGGTCGTCGAGGCGGGGGGCAAGCCGAGGTCCAGCGTGGACCACATCCGGAAATCATAGGCCCAGACCGGCGCCGGCGCCCGGGTGGCCAGTGCATTCACCTCCCGTTCGAAGTCCCCGCGCGGGATCGGCGAGGCGCCCAGGCTGCCCAGGTGGCCGGTGGCCTGCTGGCAGTCGATGGCAGGCATGTCGTGCAGGCGGCAGAACGCGACCAGTGCGGCCAGGGCGATCTTGGACGCGTCGGTGCGGTGCGAGAACATGGACTCGCCGAACATCATGCGGCCGAGGTTGACGCCGTACAGGCCGCCGACGAGCTCGCCGTCGATCCACGTCTCGACGCTGTGGACGTCGCCCGCCCGCGCCCAGGCAGCGTAGGCGGCCTGCATCTCCGGCACGATCCAGGTGCCGTCCTGGCCGTCGCGCGGGGTATCGGCGCACTGGGCCATCACCCGCGCGACGTCGTGGTCGAACCGGACTTCGCAGCCGGGCGTGCGCAGGAAGCGTCGCAGCGTCTTGCGCAAGGAGTGCGAGAGCTTGAAGTCGGCCGTGCGCAGCAGCATGCGCGGGTCGGGCGACCACCAGAGCACCGGCTGGCCCGGGCTGTACCAGGGGAAGACGCCGTGCGCATAGGCGTCGCGCAGGCGGGCGATGGACAGTCCGCCGCCGGCCGCCAGCAGGCCCGGCGCCTCGGAACCGTCGTCCAGCGCGCTGGTGGTGGGCGGGAGCGGCGAGTCAGCGAGCAGCCAGGGGATCGCCATGGGAGCGAGGAGTCGGCGCGCGACCGGGCGGGAGCGCCACGCGCGGGGCGGCGGCCGGGCGCCCGGAGCCCTGCGCTGGCGCGC
>JBJMWE010000479.1:0-43526 GCA_045810285.1 Vitreoscilla sp.
CGACCTCGCGATCCGCATGGGCACGCTGCCCGACGACAGCCAGCTGGCCGCGCGCCGCCTCGCGGTGTTCACGACGGGCCTGTACGCGGCGCCGTCGCTGCTGCGCGAGCATGGCGAGCCGCTTGCGCCGGAGGCGTTGCACACGATGCCTGCGTTGATGCTGTTGTCGCGCTCGGGGGACGCTGTCGCCTGGGAACTGTCCCGGCGCGAGGCCGGCCACGGTGCCGTGGCGGAGGAGCAGCGCGGGGCGGCACGAGCCGGTGCCGGCGACGGTGCGAGCGCCAGTGCCAACGGCAATGGCAACGGAACCAGCCGCGGCGACGGCAACGGCAACGGCAACGGACGCAGCGATTCCGACGCCGGCGCAAGCAAGGCCACAGGCCCCGGCACGAGCACCAGCGGACATGTGAACGCCCACGGCAACGGGCACGCATCCGCCTCGAAGGCGTCGCGCCCGCGCAGCGGCGCCGACGCGCCGATGCACGAGATCGTGCCAAGCCAGCACACGCGGGCGAATTCACCCGACGTGCTGATCCGGCTGGCGCGCAGCGGCGCCGGCGTGGTGGCCGTCGCCGACTTCTTCGCCGAGCCCTACCTCGCGCGCGGCGAGCTGCAGCGCATCCTGCCCGACTGGTGCCTGCCCGACGCCCAATGCTGGGCCGTGTTTCCCGGCCGTCGCCTCATGCCCGCGAAGACGCGCGCGTTCATCGACATGCTCGCCAAGGCGATGAGCACCTGCTCGGAGGCGATCGACGCGTCCGCAGCGAAGGTCGACGCCCCACCAGGACGATTCCGCGTGGATTGAACGCACCGCACGGCGCCGCGCCGCGCCCCACCGCGCCGTAGGTCGGGTTAGCCGAAGGCGTAACCCGCCGTTCGCAACCCCGCTGCACCACTTCCCTGAATCGGACCCACCGGCCCGCAGCGCTCAGTGCGGCAGACGAGTAAGCGCCCGCTGCAACGCACGCGCAGGCGGCGCATCACCACCGCCGGTCGCCTCCGTGGGCGTCGTCCAGCCGCGCGGCAGCGCGCGCAGCACCTTCTTCGGGTCGAGCGAGCGGATGGGCACGCCGACATCCGCCGGGATGCGCCCGCGCGCCACCAGCGCTTCGTAGCGCAGCGCGCTGACGCGCAGGAACGAGGCGAAGTTGCCGACACCACCGCGCGCGGCCACCAGTTCGTCGTACAGCTTCTCGATCAGGTGGACGACGCTCATGCCGTCGCGCCGGGCGATCTCCTCGAGCACATCCCAGTACAAGTGCTCCAGCCGGATGCTCGTGACCACGCCGTGCAGGCGGACCGAGCGGGTGCGGCTTTCGTAGCTCGCAGGATCGGCGCTGATGAAGATTTCACACATGCAGATGTCTCCTTGGCCTGGCCGCGTCGCTTCTGGCGCGCGGCTCTGCGGGAGGACGCGCAGGATGCGGCGTCCTCCGGGCCAATGTACGCCCGCCCGGCCGGAGTCGCCAAGCGCGGACCGGCGGATTTACACGCTGATCCGCGTGCCGAGCACCGCCAGGAACTGCGCGATCCACGCCGGATGCGCGGGCCAGGCGGGCGCCGTCACCAGGTTGCCGTCGGTCACCGCCTGGTCGACCGGGATGCCCATGTACTCCGCGCCGGCCAGCTCCACCTCCACCTGGCAGGCCGGGTAGGCGGACACCTTGCGGCCCTTGATCAGCCCGGTGGCGGCCAGCAGCTGCGCGCCGTGGCAGATCGCGGCGACCGGCTTGCCGGCGCTCAGGAAGTGCCGGGTCATCGCCACCACCTGCGCGTTCATGCGCAGGTACTCCGGCGCGCGGCCGCCGGGCACCACCAGCGCGTCGTAGGACTCGGCGCGGGTGTCGGCGAAGCTCGCGTTGAGCGTGAAGCGGTGGCCGGGCTTCTCGCTGTAGGTCTGCGCCCCGTCGAAGTCGTGGATGGCCATCGTCACGTAGTCGCCGGCCTTCTTGTCGGGCGCGATCGCGTGCACCACGTGGCCGACCGCCTGCAGCGCCTGGAACGGCACCATCGTCTCGTAGTCCTCGCCGAAATCGCCGCAGATCATCAGGATCTTCTTGCCCATGCTCGTCTCCTGGAAGGGTGGAATGAGTGGTCCATTGTTCGAAGCTCACGCCCTGAGCGGGTAGTAATCCGATACTTTCGCGTGACCGACATGACCTCCCCGACCGATCTCACCGAACTGCACCGCCGCCGCCTGCGCGCGATCTGGCGCTCGGCCGGCTGGCCCAGCCAGGACCTGGTCGAGGTGGAGCTCCTCGCCGCGGGCTGGGTCGAGCGCCTGCGCGACGGCCACGGCCGCGAGACGCTGCGCGTCACCGACGCCGGCATCGCGGTGCTGGCCGCCACGCTCGCGCGCAACCGCGCCGCGCGCGACGCCCACGAGGCGCTGGTCGGCCGCGTCGCGGTCGCGATGCAGCGCGGCGGGCGCATCGCCTGGCGCGGGCTGTCCCTGCGCGTGCGCACGGGCGACGACGCGGCAGGCACCGGGCGCTGGACGGTCGCCCGGCCGGATCTCTTCTCGGTGCGCAACACCACGGTGGAGGACTACCTCGAGCCCGTCGTGCACGAGATCAAGGTGCGCCGCGCCGACCTGCTGGGCGACCTGCGCCAGCCGGCCAAGGGCGAGGCCTACCGGCAGATGGCGCGCGAATGCTGGTACGTGCTGGCCGACGGCATCGGCGACGCGGCCGACGTGCCCGAGGACTACGGCGTGATGGTGGAACGCGCAGGCGTGCTGGACGTGCTGCGCCCCGCGCCGCGGCGTGCGCTCAGGTTGCCGTTCGCGACATGGATGGCGCTGGCCCGCGCCACGCCGGAGCCGCTGGCCGACTCGGGGCAGCAGGCGCTCGGCTGTCCGGGTGAGGACGGCGGCGCCGCGCCCGGCGGCGAAGCGAGCGCCTGAGCCCGCGCGCCAGGAGCGCCCCTGCGCGCTGCGCATGAGCACGTGCGCACGCGCGGGCCCGCAGTCGCGGACAATATGCGCTTGCCGCGCGGCCCGTCCGCACCGTGGCCCGCCGATCCGGCGGTGCGCGGGTTCGGGGGGGGGCCCCAATCCACATCCGGAGACCGTTTCGATGATCCGCTTGCCGTCGTTCCCCGCCCGCACCCTGAAGTCGTCCGTCCTCGTCGGCGCGCTCGCAGCGGCGCTCGCGGGCTTCGGCAGCGCCGCGCGCGCCGTCGACGGCCCGCCGCCGGGCAACGTGGCCTGGCAGGACGCGAGCAGCGACGCGGACATCGACAAGGCCTTCGCCACCGCCAGGGCGCAGAACAAGCCGGTGCTGCTGTACTGGGGCGCCGTCTGGTGCCCGCCATGCAACCAGCTCAAGGCGACGCTGTTCAACCGCCAGGATTTCGCCGAGCAGTCCAGGAGCTTCGTGGCCGTGCACCTGGACGGCGACGCGCCGGGCGCGCAGAAGCTGGGCACCAAGTTCAAGGTGTCGGGCTACCCGACGCTGATCCTGTTCAGCCCCGAACGCAAGGAACTCACGCGCCTGCCGGGCGAAGTGGATGCCGCGCAGGTGATGCAGCTGCTGCAGCTGGGCATGGCCAGCGGCCGCCCGCTCGCCCAGGTGCTGGCCGACGCCCGCGAGGGCAAGCCGCTCAAGGGCCCGGAATGGCGCCTGCTGGCGTTCTACTCTTGGGACACCGACGAAGGCGCGCAGGCCGTGTCCGCCGAGGAACGCGGCCCGCTCCTGCGCAAGCTCGCCGCGAACTGCCCGGCGAGCGAGGCCGCGGCGTGCACGCGCCTGGCGCTGAAATCCATCAGCGACGGCGACGAGAAGAACCCGCCGGCACCCGACGCCGCCACCCGCGCCCGCGTCGCCGCGGTGCTGGCCGACCCCGCGCAGAGCCGCGCCTACATGGACGTGCTGACCAACAGCGCCATCGACATCGTCAACACGCTGGCGCCCAAGCCGGGCGCGGACCGCGAGAAGCTCGTCGCGTCGTTCGACGCCGCGCTCACGCGCCTGCAGGCCGACGCCACGCTGTCGCGCGGCGACCGCCTCGGCGCGCTGTTCGCGCGCGTCGACCTGGCCCGCATCGACCAGCCCAAGGACACGATGCATCCCAAGCTGCCGCCCGCCCTCGTCAAGGAAGTGCGCGACACCGCCGCCAACACCGACCGCGAAGTGACGAACTCGTTCGAACGCCAGGCCGTGATCCCCGGCACCAGCCAGCTGCTCGAGGAAGCGGGCATGTGGAAGGAATCGGAGACGCTGCTCAAGTCCAGCCTCGCGAAGAGCCACTCGCCGTACTACCTGATGAGCGAACTCGGCTCGAACGCGCGCAAGCAGGGCCGCAACGGCGAGGCGCTGCGGTGGTACCAGCAGGCCTACGAGAAGAGCGACGGCCCGGCCACGCGGCTGCAGTGGGGCTCGAGCTATCTGAAGGCCCTGGTGGAGCTGTCGCCCGACGATTCCAGGCGCATCGAGAAGACCGCGCAGTCCGTCTTCAACGACGCGGCCGGCCAGTCCAACGCCTTCGACCAGCGCAGCGGCCGCTCGCTGCAGCGCGTCGGCAGCGCGCTGCAGAAGTGGAACGCCGGCGGCAAGCACCAGGCCGTCATCGACCACCTCGGCGCCCAGGTCCAGGCCCTGTGCTCGAAGCTGCCCCCCGCCGACCCGCAGCGCGCCACCTGCGAAGGCGTGCTCAAGGCGCCGGCCAAGGCCTGAGCCCCGTCAACATTCCCTCCATCCTGTCACGTCCAACCTTCATGACCACCTTCAACAAGCCCCTCGGCACGCCGCTCAGCCCGGCCGCCACCCGCGTGATGCTGCTGGGCAGCGGCGAACTCGGCAAGGAAGTGCTGATCGCGCTGCAACGCCTGGGCGTCGAGACCATCGCCGTCGACCGCTACGAGAACGCCCCGGGCCAGCAGGTGGCCCACCACGCGCGCACGATCACGATGAGCGACCCGGTGGCGCTGCGCGCCCTGATCGAGCACGAGAAGCCCGACCTCGTCGTGCCCGAGATCGAGGCGCTCGCCACGCCGGAACTGCAGGCGCTGGAGGCCGAAGGCGTGGTGCGCGTCATCCCCACGGCGCGCGCCGCGCGCCTGACGATGGACCGCGAAGGCATCCGCCGCCTGGCCGCGGAGACCCTGGGCCTGCCCACCAGCCCGTACGTGTTCTGCGATTCGCTGGAAGAACTGCAGGCCGCGATCGACGGCCAGGCCGGCCAGGCCGCCATCGGCTATCCCTGCATCGTCAAGCCGGTCATGAGCAGCTCCGGCAAGGGCCAGAGCAAGATCGACGGGCCGGGCGACGTGAAGACGGCGTGGGACTACGCGATGGCCGGCGGCCGCGTCAGCCACGGCCGCGTCATCGTCGAGGGTTTCATCGACTTCGACTACGAGATCACGCTGCTCACGGTGCGCTCGCTCGGCGCCAACGGTGCGGTGCAGACCAGCTTCTGCGCGCCGATCGGCCACGTGCAGGTCAAGGGCGACTACGTCGAGAGCTGGCAGCCGATGCGCATGGACCCGGCCGCGCTCGCGAGCGCCGAGCGCATCGCCAAGGCCGTCACCGACGACCTGGGCGGCCAGGGGGTGTTCGGCGTCGAGCTGTTCGTCAAGGGCTCGGACGTGTGGTTCAGCGAGGTCAGCCCGCGCCCGCACGACACCGGCATGGTGACGATGATCACGCAGTGGCAGAGCGAGTTCGAGCTGCATGCCCGCGCCATCCTGGGCCTGCCGGTGGACGTCTCGCTCAAGAGCCCCGGCGCCAGCGCCGTGATCTACGGCGGCGTCGATGCGAAGGCGCTGCGGTTCGACGGCGTGGCCGACGCGCTGCGCGTGCCGGGCACCGACGTGCGCCTGTTCGGCAAGCCGGAGAGCTTCGAGCGCCGCCGCATGGGCGTGGCGCTCGCGCACGACGCGGACGTGGAGCACGCGCGCGTCAAGGCCAAGGAGGCCGCGGCCAAGGTCAAGCCGAAGGCGGCCTGACCTCGCGTCGCGTCACTTCACGAGGCCTTCGGCCTTCATCGCGTCCTGCACCGCGGGACGCGCCTTCATGCGCGCCATGAAGGCCTCGAGGTTCTTGAAGCCGGCGATGTCGACGCCCACGCCGGCGGCCCAGTTCGTCACCGTGAACAGGTAGGCGTCGGCGACGCTGAACTGCGGCCCCATCAGGTAGTCGCGGCCTTCGAGCTTGGCGTCGACGAAGGCGTAGCGATCGCGCAGCCGGGCCGCGAAGATCTCCTTGGCCTCCTGCGGCATCTTCGAGTTGAACAGCGGCGAGAAGCCCTTGTGCAGCTCGCTCGTGACGAAGTTGAGCCACTCCATCACGCGGTAGCGCTCGGTCGTGCCCGCCGCCGGCGCCAGGCCGCTGGCCGGCGCGTGGTCGGCGATGTACTGCAGGATGACCGGGCCTTCGCTCAGGCGCGCGCCGTCGTCGAGCTCCAGCAGCGGCACCTGGCCCTTGGGGGTGATCTGGTAGTAGTCGGTGCCGTCGGCGAGCGTGTGCGTCTGCAGGGCGGTCTTCACGAGGTCGAACTTCACGCCCGCTTCGCGCAGCGCGATGTGGGGCGACAGCGAGCAGGCGCCCGGGCTGTAATAGAGCTTCATGACGGTCTTTCGGGTGGGTGGCAAACGCGTCGGACTGCGCCGCGCGGACGGGCGACCATGATGCCCAAAACGCCGCCATCTTGCAGGGCAGGGCATTCGACGAGACGACGTGCGTGGCCGTCGAACGGCGGCCGCGCCGCAGGTCGCGTCTGCTACGCTGCGAGCCAGCTCAACGACCGGCCCGCAACGTGACCCGACAGATCCTCGACGACTCCCGCGTGCATCCCGCCATCCGCGCCCGCATCGCCGACGAAGGCCGCGCCGTGATCGCCGAGGTGGAGGCCGCCGTCGCGGCGAACGCCGTCGTCGTGGTCGGCATGGCGTGGAACCCGTTCCCGCGCAAGGCCTGCAAGTGGCTGGACGCCGCGGGCGTGCCGTACAAGTACATCGAATACGGCAACTACGCGAGCCAGTGGCGCAAGCGCCTGCCGCTCAAGCTGTGGACGGGCTGGACGACGTTCCCGATGGTCTTCGTCGACGGCCAGTTCGTCGGCGGCTACAGCGACCTCGTCAAGCTCGACCCGGCGCTGCTGAAGAAGGGCGCGGGCACGACGTCCGCCCGTCCGTGAGCGGCCACCTCGCCTGGCGTGCGGCGCTGTTCGCGGCGCTGGCGTTCGCGGGCACGGGGACGCGCGCAGCGACGCCGGCGGCGGCGCCCCTGCAGCTGCACGCGTGCCGCCTTGCCGGCCTCGAACACGACGCGCAGTGCGGCGTGCTCCAGCGCCCGCTCGACCCGGCCCGGCCGCAGGGCACGCAGATCGGCCTGCACGTGGTCGTCATCCCGGCGCTCGCGCGCCAGAAGCAGCCCGACCCGGTCTTCTTCTTCGCGGGCGGCCCCGGGCAGAGCGCCGTGGGCCTGGCCGGCACGGTGCAGGCGCTGATGCAGCGCCTGGCCCAGCGGCGCGACCTGGTGCTGATCGACCAGCGCGGCACCGGCCACAGCGCGCCGCTGCAGTGCGACGTGCCGGCGCCCGACGAGGCCCTGGCGCGCGCGCTCGATCGCGCGCGCGAGGTCGCCGCGCTCGACGCCTGCCGCGCGAAGCTGGAGAAGCTGCCCTGGGGCGACCTGCGCTTCTACACCACGACCATCGCGATGGCCGACGCCGACGCCGTGCGCGTCGCGCTCGGCGCGGAGCAGGTCGACCTGGTGGGCATCAGCTATGGCACGCGCGCCGCGCTCGAATACCTGAGGGCGTATCCGACGCACGTGCGGCGCGCAGTCATCGACGGCGTCGCGCCGCCCGACATGGTGCTGCCCGCCAGCGACGACATCGACGCCGCCGCCGCCCTCGACAAGCTGTTCGCGGACTGCGCCGCCGAGAAGGCCTGCGCCCGCGCGCATCCGTCGCTGGCGCAGCGCTGGCAGGCCTTGCAGGCATCGCTGCCGCGCGCAGCCGATGTCGACGATCCGGTCACCGGCCGGCCGCTGCACGTCACCATCACCGCCGAGGCGGTGCGCGCGGCCGTGCGCCGGCCGCTGTATTCGCCGTCGCAGGCCGCGATCCTGCCGCACGCGATCGACGAGGCCGCGGCCGGCCGCTTCAAGGTGCTGATGGCGCTGGCAGCGTCCACCGGCGACCAGCCGACCGACCTGTCCGAGGGCCAGCACTTCTCCGTCATCTGCTCGGAGGATTTCCCGCGCCTGCCCGCCGTCGCCGGGCCCGCCGATGACGTCGGCGCGCAGGGGCTGTATCGCGCGGTGTGCGCGCACTGGCCGCGCGGCGAGGTGCCCGCGGGTTTCTACGCGATCCCTGCGAGCCTGGTACCCGTGCTGCTGCTGTCCGGCGGCATCGACCCGGTGACGCCGCCGCGGCACGCCGAGCGGGTCGCCCGGGCCCTCGGCGCGAAGGCGCGCTCGGTGGTCGTTCCCAACAACGGCCACAACGTGATGGCCATCGCGTGCATGCGTGACGCGGTGTTCCGCTTCGTCGGCGCCGCGACCGACGCCGAGGCGCTGGCCGTCGACATGGGCTGCGCCGCCCGGGTGCCGCGACCGCTCGCGTTCACGCCCCCGCTGCCCGCGCGCGCCGTGCCCGCCACCAACGACCCGAACCCGTTCGACGACCCGCCGCCGCGCGCGTCGAATGCTCCCGACACGCCCGCCACGAAGGACGCGCGATGATCGCGATGGACGACCTGCGCAAGCAATTCACGACCGGCCGCGGCCGCCAGGCACGCACCGTCGTCGCCGTCGACGGCCTGACGCTGCATGCGCGCGACGGCGCCATCACCGGCCTGCTGGGCCCCAACGGCGCCGGCAAGACGACCAGCCTGCGCATGCTCGTCGGGCTCGTCGCGCCGGACAGCGGCACGATCCGCGTCGACGACGTCGACCTGCGCACCGACCCGCAAGGCGTGCGTGCGCGGCTGGGCGTGCTGTCCGATGCGCGCGGCCTGTACCCGCGCCTGACCGCACGCGAGAACATCGTGTACCACGGGCGCCTGCACGGCGTGGCCGCCGACGTGGCGCATGCGCGCTGCGATCACCTCGCGCGGCTGCTCGAGATGGAATCGCTGCTCGATCGCCGCACCGACGGCTTCAGCCAAGGCGAGCGCATGAAGACGGCCCTCGCGCGGGCGCTCGTGCACGACCCGGACAACATCGTGCTGGACGAACCCACCAACGGCCTGGACGTCGTGGCCACGCGCGCGCTGCGCGAGGCGCTGCGCGTGCTGCGCGACGAGACGGGCAAGTGCATCGTCTTCTCCACGCACATCATGCAGGAGGTGCAGCGGCTGTGCGATCGCGTCGTCGTGGTGGCGCACGGCCGCCACGTCGCCGACGGCAGCGTGGAGAGCCTGTGCGCGCAGGCCGGCAGCGACGATTTCGAGGACGCATTCGTCAAGCTCGCGTTCGGCGGGGAAGGGCACGCGACATGAGCCCGCTCGGTCGCCCGAAGGGCGAAATGCCCCCGCCCGGCGGGGAGGCGCGCAGCGCCAGGGGTGCACGAATGAACGACTGGCAGGCGATGTGGACGGTGTTCGTCAAGGAACTCAAGGACGCGCTGCGCGATCGCCGCACGCTGATGGCGGTGTTCGTCTCGTCGATCGCGATGGGGCCGCTGATGCTGGTGGTGCTGTCGTCGCTGGTGGGCAAGTTCGAGAAGCGCGCGGAGGCGCGCGAGATCGTCGCCATCGGCATCGAGGCCGCCCCGACGCTGCGCAACTACCTCGAGCGCCAGACCTTCACCATCAAGCCGGCGGCCGCCGACTGGGAGAAGCAGCTCAAGGACAGCAAGCTCGGCGACCCGGTCGTGATCGTGCCCTCCGACTTCGAGGACCAGCTCGCGCATGGCCAGGCGCCGCGCATCGAGGTCGTCTACAGCAGCGCCAACCAGCGCGCCGAGGGCGGCGTGTCCGTCGTCCGGCATGTGCTGCAAGGCTTCGACCAGGAGCAGGTGTCGCTGCGGCTCGTCGCGCGCGGCGTCGCGCCCGGGGCGTTGACGGTGACGCGCGTCGACGAGCACGACATCGCCGACACCGCCTCGCGCGCCGCGCAGCTGACCGGCATGGTGCCCATCTTCGTGTTGATGGCGGTGCTGTACGGCTCGCTCAACGCCGCGCTCGACACCACCGCCGGGGAGCGCGAGCGCGGGTCGCTGGAGCCGCTGCTGGCCACGCCGGCGTCGCGCGGCGCGCTCGTCGTGGGCAAGTGGGGCGCGGCGTTCGCGCTGGGCCTGCTGATCGCGGTGCTCTCGTGCATGAGTTTCCTGCCCGCCCAGAGCATGCTGCGCAGCGAATCGCTCGCCGCGATGTTCCGCTTCGGCTGGGTCGAGGCCGCCTGGTTCATCGCCGTGCTCGCGCCGTTCGCCGCGGCGCTGTCGGCCCTCATGATGGCCGTGGCCATCCGCAGCCGCACCGTCAAGGAGGCGCAGGCCAACAACGTGGTGCTGACCATGGCGGTGTCCCTGTCGCCGATGATCGGCCTGTTCAGCCAGGAGGGCGAAAGCGCGTGGAACCTGTGGGTGCCGCCCATGGCCCAGAGCGCGCTGATGAACCGCGTCCTCAAGAACGCCCCCATCGGCCCGCTCGACATCGCACCCAGCATCGTCGTCTGCACCGTGGTGACGGCAGCCGCACTCGCCTTCGTCACCCGCCAGCTGACCAAGCGCGCCGCACAGTGATCCCGCGGTAACCCGGCGCAGGCGCGGATACGCCCGGCCGCCTGGCTAGGGGTCGCCGATACCCTGACCAGGCGATGCCCCGGCACGGCCCCGATGCTACCTTTGGCCTAAGCGAAGCGTCCCCGCCGAGGGAGGCCGCGGTGAGACCGGATGAGGCATGCAGGGCGCTCATCTGGTGAGTGCAGATGGCGAGGGTTGTAATGGAAATAAATGTGGATCGGAATTGCGAAGATTTGAATGTCGCTTGCGTGTTGAACCTAAGCATGCGGGCCATAGCTTCGCGCGGTGAGCGCCTTGAAGCGGACTCTTCAGCCTCGAAGCGCGACTGATATGCACGCGCAACTCCAACAGAAGTGCATTGAGGTTCTGCACGCGCGCTCCGTTAAGGATTTCCTCCGGTTGAACGTCGAGTTCGTTCAGTCGCTGGGGTTTCATACCATTGCAGCCACCGTGATCACGGATCATTCCCCCGAACTAACGGCGTTCCAGTCGGTGACCAACGCTCCCACCGAGTACATGCCGCTCTTTTACGACATGGCATCTGCCAAGCTCGATCCGGTGTCGCAGCACTGCAAGAAGTTTTCGACCCCGATCGTCTGGAATCAAGGCGTCTATGTCGAGAGCGGCAAGGGTGACTTCTGGGAGCACCAAGCGCCGTTTGGCTACCGCAGCGGAGTGTCTGTTGCTCTGCATCTGCCGCACGGAAGGCACTTCATGTTCGGCGTAGACAGCGACAGTGACAGTTGCATTCCGAAAGGGCAACGCCAGAACCTGCTTTCGGACCTCTGTCACTTCGCCGCGCATTCGCAGGCGGCAGCGTTCGACCTGTGCCTGCCTTACCCCCAGGCAAATGATGCGTTGCTGCCATTCGGGGAACTCGATGCCCTACGCAGAAGCATGGATGGTCTCAGCAATTGGGATGTCGGCCGCGCAATGGGAATATCCGAGACCGAGGTACTACTGCGAATACATCGAGCGATGCACAAGCTCGGCTGTAACAACAAATATGAGGCCGCTCTCAGAGCCATCCGTCTTGGCTTGGTCCATTGCGACTAACGGCCTTGCAGCGACGCTACTGCGTAAGCAGGAGTCGGCGAACCTCATCTTGCCACGGTAGCCGATGGACGAACTGGTTGAAGTGAAGCGCCGCTTCCGAGGCTGCCAAGACATGGCCGTGCATGTTGACCAGTTGGAGGTTGGTCAATACCCGCATTGGGTCTACCATCGCTACTACACCACTCGCGATCTCGATCCAATCCCAAGCTAGGCCAGCCGGCTCGTCGCCGGACAGTCCTCGCCACACTGTGTGTCCACTGCAAGGCTT
The DNA here is from genome assembly GCA_045810285.1 of Vitreoscilla sp. Taxonomy (GTDB): domain Bacteria; phylum Pseudomonadota; class Gammaproteobacteria; order Burkholderiales; family Burkholderiaceae_C; genus Scleromatobacter. The sequence continues at coordinate 12,017 of JBJMWE010000479.1, forward strand.
CGAGTCCGTTCGCGCACAGGTAACTCGCGTTGCCAAATGCTTGAACGTCGGTCGACGCCTTGAATTGGTGCGCCAAAATACTGTCGGCAACGCATAGACCGCCGATGGCGGAGGCGCTACCAGCGCGACAGAGGGTCGGATCTGGGGGGTGTTCATCGTCAGCATGGCCCAAAGTCTGGAGAAAGCGCGTTGCGTGGACTAGCTGTCAACCTTGTCAGGGTGCCTTTCGAAAAGAAATCTCTATTGAGGCGATGTGCTTGCGTCTGCATGACTGAACGCGCCCGCAGCGGCCGCGCGACCCTCCATTCCGCGTACGGCGCCTCCATCCGAGTGACGAAATGACGGCACGAATGCTCCAAGGAGGTTACTTGGCAGTGATGCAGGCGAACACTCCACTCGAGTTTCGAGTAGAGGTCGTCCGATTCGCCGAAGACCTTGGATTCAAGACCGTTTCAGCAATGGCGGTCATCGACCATCCGCAGTCCACTTCAGAATTTCACTCTGTCGACAACGCTCCCCAAGCGTTCTCCGAGACCTTTCACGACTCCTCCGTTTGGCGCCTTGATCCAGTAATGCAGCACTGCAAGCGCGCGGCGGTGCCGATCATTTGGGACCAAGGCACTTACGTCTCCGGAGGGCAGGGCGACATGTGGGAGCACCAAGCGAGTTTTGGGTATCAGACGGGAGTTGCATTGGCGCTCCATCTTCCAGATGGAAAGCACTTTTCGCTGGGCGTTGAGCGTGACCGCCCTCTTCCCAAACAGCCGCGAGCGATCACGCGTATCGTCGCCGAGCTTCAGTTGTTCGCGGTGCACGCGCAGGATGCGGCGTTCCGAATTTTTGCGCCTCCCCCGCCGAAACTAGCGGACGGTCCATCGCTGACTCCGCGGGAGTTGGAGGCCCTGCGATGGACGATGGAGGGGAAGACTGCGTGGGAAGTCGGCACGATCATGAATATTGCCGAGCGTACGGCAGTTTTGCACCTGCAAAACTCGATGCACAAGCTCGGCTGCACCAACAAGCACCAAGCGGTCCTTAAGGCCTTGCGACTGGGCCTACTGGTCTGACAGAACGGATCGTCGACCACCCTGTAAGACTTGACAGTGTCTGAGCTCCGGGAGAACTGCTTCAATCTCCCTAACGCGATCAACGCGAGAGAGAGCAGGACACGGAGGTCTTATGAGGCACGCGATCATTTCCATCTTGAACGCCATTCGCATGGCCGATGGAAAGGAAAGCGCGACCACTGCGCCGACCAATCCAATGACACTGCTCAGCGTTCACGAGCTTCGCCAAGTAGTCGGCGGCGAGGATGCCAATCTGCCGAAAGGCGGTTGGAAGCCGGTCTGAACGAGTCAACCTAACCATCATCATCTGGCGCACTAGAAGCCGGATACGCCCAAGACCCTCCACAATCAGCTCACTCAGTCCCGGGAAAGTCGCTCACGCGACGGAAGCGCGTACTGATGCTGATTGACTCTTGGGGTGCCGACGAACCTCGTCGGCACCCCGTTCTTTTTTTGTGGGTCTGGGAATCGATGAGGCTGGTCAATCCGGCCGGGTGGCGGCTTCGAGGCGACCGAGCCAATGCATGGCATGCGCCGTGTTGTCGCCGCACATCTCGCGGGACGGCTGGAGGCCGCCGCAGAACGCGGGGCGTTCGGGGCGGCCGAACAGGCGGCAGCGGAGATCGGGATCGAGCTGGATGCAGGGGACGCCGGCCGGTTTGCCGTCGGGCATGCCGGGGATCGGGCTCGTGATCGACGGCGCGATGCAGCATGCGCCGCAGCCCGGGCGGCAGGCGACTTCCGGCGCGGCGTGCGACGCCGGGGCGTCGGGAAGGGCGGGGGACATGGCTGGATTGTCCTCGCGAGTGGCGCGTCGGCGCCAGCCCGCCTAAAATTGCAGATTCCTCCACCCGTCTCCGCGCGGCGCGGTCGTTGTCGATCCGTCGGTGCGTCGCAGCGCGGGTCGTCCTTTCGATCCGGCCGCGATGGCGCGGGTCATGCGCAGTGAGTTGCCGGTGATCTACCCCCAGGAATTCGACGTCATCGTGGTCGGCGGCGGCCATGCCGGGACGGAGGCCGCACTGGCGGCCGCCCGCATGGGCAGCGCGACGCTGCTGTTGACGCACAACATCGAAACGCTGGGGCAGATGAGCTGCAACCCGTCGATTGGCGGAATCGGCAAGGGACACCTGGTCAAGGAAGTCGATGCGCTTGGCGGGGCGATGGCTGCGGCGACGGACGAATCCGGCATCCAGTTCCGCATCCTCAACGGCTCGAAGGGTCCGGCCGTGCGCGCCACCCGCGCGCAGGCCGACCGCATCCTGTACAAGGCGGCGATCCGTCACCGGCTCGAGAACCAGCCCAACCTGTGGCTGTTCCAGCAAGCGGTGGACGACCTGGTCGTCGAATCGGTGGATGGCGCCGAGCGCGTCACCGGCGCCGTCACGCAGTCGGGCATCACCTTCCGTGGACGCACCGTGGTGCTGACCGCCGGCACGTTCCTGGACGGCAAGATCCACATGGGCCTGCAGAACTACGCTGCCGGCCGGGCCGGCGATCCGCCGGCGCAGCGGCTGTCGTCGCGCTTGAAGGAGCTGCAGCTGCCGCAGCGCCGTCTCAAGACGGGCACGCCGCCCCGCATCGACGGTCGATCGATCGACTTCTCGCAGCTTGCGGAGCAGCCCGGCGACGGCATGCCGGACGCGGACGGCCGCATCACGACGGCCATGCCGGTGTTCAGCTTCATGGGCAACGCCGGGCAGCACCCGCGGCAGATGCCCTGCTGGGTCACGTACACGAATGCGCGCACGCACGAGATCATTCGCTCCGGCTTCGACCGCAGCCCGATGTTCACGGGCGTGATCGAAGGAGTGGGGCCGCGGTACTGCCCAAGCATCGAGGACAAGGTCAACCGCTTCGCCGACAAGGACGCCCACCAGATCTTCCTGGAGCCGGAAGGCCTGACCACGAACGAGTTCTACCCGAACGGGATCTCGACCTCGCTGCCGTTCGACATCCAGCTGGCGGCCGTGCGCTCGATGGCAGGCCTCGCGGACGCGCACATCCTGCGTCCGGGCTATGCCATCGAGTACGACTACTTCGACCCGCGCGAACTGAAGAGCACGTTCGAGACGCGCGCGATCGGCGGCCTGTTCTTCGCCGGGCAGATCAACGGCACGACCGGCTATGAGGAGGCGGCCGCCCAGGGCCTGTATGCCGGCGTCAATGCCGCGCTACTCGCCAGCGGCCGGGCCGAAACCTTCGTGTTGCGCCGCGACCAGGCCTATCTCGGCGTCCTGGTGGACGACCTGATCACCAAGGGCGTCACCGAGCCGTACCGCATGTTCACCAGCCGCGCCGAATTCCGGTTGCAGCTGCGCGAAGACAACGCCGACCTGCGCCTGACCGAACTCGGCCGCCAGCTGGGCCTGGTGGACGAGGCTCGTTGGACGCACTTCAACCGCAAGCGGGACGCGCTCGCGCGCGAGACAGAGCGCCTGCGCTCGACCTGGGTGCACCCCAACAACCTGCCTGCCGCCGATGCCGAACGCCTGCTGGGCAAGGCACTCGAACACGAGCACTCGCTGGCGGACTTGCTGCGCCGCCCGGGCATCGACTACGACACGGTGGCGGCGGCGAGCGTGATCGCGCGCCCGAACAGTGATGTTTCACGTGAAACACTCGTTCGGGAACTGGGCGACCAGCTCGCGGCGGAGCTGATCGAACAGCTCGAGATCGCCACCAAATACGCCGGCTACATCGACAAGCAGAACGAGGAAGTGAGCCGGGCCCAGAGCCTGGAGGAACTCGCGCTGCCCGCCGAGCTGGATTACAACCAGGTCACCGCACTGTCGTTCGAGGTTCGCCAGAAGCTCAACCAGCACCGGCCACAGACCCTGGGGCAAGCCACGCGCATCTCGGGCGTCACCCCCGCCGCCATCTCACTGCTGCTCGTCCACTTGAAGAAGAAGCGCTTCAAGGGCTTCTCGAACCCCGCGCCGGCCGAACATGCCGCTTGACCACGACGAGCCGTCCCGCCTGGACGGCCGCCTCGAAGCGCTCGCGCCTCGACTGGGCCTCGCCCTGTCCGCCACGGAGCGTCGACAACTCCTGGCATACATGGCCATGATCCAGCGCTGGACCAAGGTCTACAACCTGACCGCCGTCCGCGACACGGGCCAGATGTTCACCCACCACCTGCTCGACTGCCTCGCCGTGGTCGCCCCTCTCCGACAGGGCAGCGGCGAAGCCGGGCAGGGCGCGCTACGCGTCCTGGACGTCGGCAGTGGGGCCGGGCTGCCGGGTGTGATCCTCGCCATGCTGAATCCGGCCTGGCAGGTGACTTGCGTCGACGCAGTCGCGAAGAAGGCGGCCTTCATCCGGCAGGCCGCAGCCGAGCTGTCGCTGCCCAATCTGCATGGCGTGCACGGCCGGGTGGAAGCGAAGGGGACATTCAAGGCGCCGGAGTTCGATCTCGTGACCTCGCGCGCCTTTGCCTCGATCCACGACTTCACGGCGCTGACACGGCCTCTGCTCGCTCCCCACGGCCAATGGGCCGCGATGAAGGCCAACTTGGCCGCGGAGGAGCGCGCCGCCGTGCCACACGACGTCGAGATGTTTCACGTGGAACAACTCGAGGTGCCGGATTTGAACGAAAACCGCTGTCTTGTGTGGCTGCGCCCACGTCTTCCCGCTGACCAGACCGCCCGCAAGCCCTGACAATAGGCTCGGACCCATTCCCTCCATCAGCGCTTCACCGGTCATTCATGGCGAGAATCTATTGCATTGCGAACCAGAAGGGCGGCGTCGGCAAGACCACGACGACGGTCAACCTGGCGGCCGGTTTGGCGCTCGTCGGGCAACGGGTACTTCTGATCGATCTCGACCCGCAGGGCAATGCGACCATGGGTTCGGGCATCAACAAGCGCGACCTGCCGCTGACCGTCTACGACATCCTCCTGGAGAGCGCCACCATCACCGAGGCGGCACAGAAGTCAGTCAGCGGTGGCTATGACGTGTTGGGCGCCAACCGCGAACTGGCCGGCGCCGAGGTCGAATTGGTTGCACTCGAGCGCCGCAACGAGCGCCTGCGGCGCGCCCTCAAGGTCGTCGACGGCGACTACGACTTCGTCCTGATCGACTGCCCGCCGTCCCTCAACCTGCTGACGTTGAACGGCCTGTGCAGCGCACACGGCGTCATCGTGCCGATGCAGTGCGAGTACTTCGCGCTCGAGGGCGTGTCCGACCTGGTCAACACGATCAAGCAGGTGCATGCCAACCTCAACCGCGACCTGGAGCTGATCGGCCTGCTGCGGGTGATGTACGACCCGCGCATCACGCTGCAGGCGCACGTCAGCGAACAACTCAAGGCGCATTTCGGCGAGAAGGTGTTCAACACCGTCATCCCGCGCAACGTGCGGCTGGCCGAGGCGCCCAGCTACGGACAGCCGGGCGTCGTCTTCGACCCGACTTCACGTGGCGCCGTCGCCTTCATCGAGTTCGCCCAGGAAATGGTCGCCCGCGAAAAGGGGCCGGCGCTCGCCCACGCCGGCTGACCGGGCCGCGCGGATCGCCCGCCGGGTTCAGGGTTCGACGTTGGGGTCGCGCAGCAACTCGCGCAACGGGCCGAATGTCCACGACCGCAACGCCATCACCGCCGTGAAGCCGCGCTTGTGCGCCGCCGGCAGCCGCTGGTCGGCCAGGTGCTGCTGCGCGAAGTCCTGCGCCACGCGTTGCAGCCGCTCCTGGAAGACCTTGGCCATGGGCAGGCTCAGGTGGCCGTGCACCAGGCTGACCATTTCGCACTCGCCGTTGAAGGCGCCGGAGAAATAGTCGGCCACACCGTGTTCCCGGAAGAACTGCATCACCGGCCCGTTGGCGCGCCAGCGAAAGGTCTTGGCCACCTTGAGGCGATAGCGGTTCAGCGGCTTCAGTTCGATGATGCCCAGGCGGTCCAGCTGGGTCAGGTGGCGCACCGCCTCGGCGTCGCTGAAAGCGTACATGCCCATGATCTGTTCGAACGGCCACTGGCTGAGCGTGCACAACGCCATCACCAGCAGCCGCTTGTCGGCCACCACGGCATGCTCCTGTTCCAGCGTCAACTCGTCGCGCAACAGCTCCAGGTCGGCCACCTTGCGCGCCAATTCCGAGAAGTCGCACTTGATCACGCGGCAGATCTCGTCGATGCGCTTCAGCGGCATGTCGCCCTTCGCGAACATGCGCTTGACGCTGGACTCCGCCAGGCCGAGTTCCCGCCCCAGGTCGGCATAGGTGAGCTTGGCCAGCTTCAGTTCGGACTTGAGGACGTTGACGATCTCGGCGGTGGTGCTCATGGGCCTGGATGAAAGTATCCGCGGACGATACCTCACGATCAGACCCGCGGCACTTGGCACGATCCCGTTGCCCGCTGCTCGACGGCTGCGCACTATCGCGGCGTCATCCACTTCCAGGTTTCACATGGAACCCGCCTCCACTTCCCATCCCCGCATTGCCGCCATCGCGCTGTCCCTGAGCCTGGCCGCCGCAGGGACTGCGCATGCCCAGAGCGAGGCGAGCCGCATCAGCGACGAATCGCTCGTGCCGGTCGCCATCTCGGTCGCGTTGCCGGTCGTGCTGGTCGCCGGCGCCGGCTCCATCGTCGTGACGGGCGTGCAGGCGAGCGCCGACGGCGTCGTGTGGTTCGTCGAGAACGTCGCCGACGGCGTCCAGGGCAGCATCCGCTTCGCGGCGGACGCCGTCCGCGCCGGCGCGATGGTGGCGGGCACCGTCGTGGTGGTCACCGTCGTTGGAACGGGCATGCTGCTCAGCGCAGCCGGCCACGTGATCGCCTTCATCCCGAACGAGATCGGGCGCTCCCTGTCGTACAACCAGCGGGTGTCGCAATGAACCCCTGGCTGCGCCAGCTCCTGGGTGCGCTGGGCCTCGTCGTGGCCACGCTCGCCGACGCGGGCCAGGCCTGCGACACCCAGCCGCCCGACACCTACGCGATGACGCGCGCCCTCGGCCTCGCCGAGCGCGTCCAGCAAAGCCTCGACGCCAGCGGCGCGCAGGTGGTGATCATCGCCCGTGCCGGCCAGGACCTCACGAAGTACGGCCTGCAATGGTCGCACGTGGCCTTCGCCTATCGCGACGACCCTGCGCCCGTGCCGACGCCGCTCATGACGGGGGCCAGCCCGGCCATGGGCCAGATCTCCGGACAGCCGGTCAATGCGCCTCCAGCGCACCGCGGCACCTGGCGCATCGTCCACAAGCTCAACCAGTGCGGCACCGCCGACGCCGCCGTCTTCCGCCAGGGCCTGACCGAGTTCTTCCTCGACACGCCGTTCCGCTACGAGGCCGCCTACATCGTGCCGGACCCCGAGGTGCAGGCCGCCCTGATGCGCACCGTCGCCGACGACCAGCGCCTCGTGCAGTGGCACACGCCGGCCTACAGCGTGGTCGCCTATCCGTGGTCGACGCGCTACCAGCAGAGCAACCAATGGGCGCTGGAGACCCTGGCCGGTTCGCTCGACCCCGCCGCCACGACGCGCGAGCGCGCCCAGGCGTGGCTGCACCTGCACGACTACCAGCCCACGGTACTGCGCCTTGATGCGCTCACGCGCCTGGGCGCGCGCATGACGCGCGCGAACGTCGCGTTCGACGACCATCCGAATTCGAAGCGCTTCAGCGACCACATCGAGACGGTCACCGTCGAATCGATGTTCGCGTGGATGCAGCGCGAACAGATCGCCGGCCGCCCGACCATCGTGCGCTGATCCCCGCCAAACGCCCGCAAATCGAGGCTTGTGCCGCCGCCAACCCGCCCAGGCTGCGGCTACAGTGGCGCCACGAGGCGCGTGGCGCCGAGCACGGAAGAACAGACTGCAATGAGCCAATCCCATCCCAGCCAGTTCGCCCTCCTGCGACAGCGCCGATTCGCGCCGTTCTTCTGGACGCAGTTCTTCGGCGCGGGCAACGACAACGTCCTGAAGTTCGCATTCACGGTGCTGGTCACCTACCAGCTGAACGTGTCGTGGCTTCCGCCCGAGAAGGCCGGCCTGGTCATCAGCGCCGTGTTCATCCTGCCGTTCGTGCTGCTGTCGGCCACCAGCGGCCAGCTCGCCGACAAGTACGACAAGGCGCGGGTGATGCGCTTCATCAAGTCGTTCGAGATCCTGATCATGGTGCTCGCCATCGGCGGCTTCGTCGCACAGCTCACCTGGCTGCTGCTGGCCTGCCTGTTCCTCATGGGCGTCCATTCCACGCTGTTCGGGCCGGTGAAGTACGCCTACCTGCCGCAACACCTGGACGCCCACGAGATCACCGGCGGCAACGGCATGGTCGAGATGGGCACCTTCGTCGCGATCCTGCTGGGCCAGCTCGCCGGCGGCCTGCTGGTCGTCGTGCCGGGCATCGGACCGGAGCTGGCCGGCGGCGCCTGCCTGGCGATCGCGGTCATCGGGCGCCTGACGGCCCAGGCGATCCCGTCCTCGCCGGCGCACGACACGGCGCTCCGGATCAACTGGAACCCGGTCAGCGAGACGATGCGCAACCTGAAGCTGGCGCGCACGGACATCGTCGTGTTCCGGTCGCTGCTGGGCATCTCGTGGATGTGGTTCTTCGGCGCCACTTTCCTGTCGCAGTTCCCGTCGTTCGCCAAGGACGTGCTGCACGGCGACGTGCATGTCGCCTCGCTCCTGCTGGTGCTGTTCTCGGTGGGCGTGGGCATCGGCTCGCTGATGTGCGAGATGCTGTCGCGGCGCCAGGTCGAGATCGGCCTCGTGCCGCTGGGCGCCATCGGCATGAGCGTGTTCGCGGTCGACCTGTACTTCGCCGTCATCCACCTGGCGCCGCCGTCGACCACGTTCTGGAGCCTGTCGGGCTTCGTCGCGCAAGGGCAGCACGTGCGGCCGATGATCGACCTGTTCATGCTGTCGCTGAGCGCCGGCTTGTACAGCGTGCCGATGTACGCGCTGATCCAGACGCGGGCGCTCGCTAGCCACCGAGCCCGCATCATCGCGTCGAACAACATCCTGAACGCGCTGTTCATGATCGCCAGTTCGCTGATCGCCGGAGCGCTGCTGCACTTCGGCGTGAGCATCGCCGGCGTCTTCCTGATCACCGGCATCGCCAACGCGATCGTGGCCGGCTACATCTTCTTCCTGGTGCCCGAATACCTGCTGCGCTTCATCGCGTTCATGCTCACGCGCACCATCTACCGCTTCCGCATGCGTGGCGATGCCAACATTCCGACGACGGGCGCCGCCATCGTCGTGTGCAACCACGTCAGCTTCGTCGACCCGGTGCTGCTGATGGCGGCCAGCCCGAGGCCGATCCGCTTCCTGATGGATGCGCGCATCTTCCGCACCCCCGGCCTCGGCCTGTTCTTCCGCCTCGCCAAGGCGATTCCCATCGCCTCGAAGACCGACGACCCCGTGGCCTACGAGGCGGCCTTCGCGGCCGCCGACCAGGTGCTGGCCGAGGGCGACCTGCTGGGCATCTTCCCGGAAGGCGGCATCACGAACGACGGCACGCTCAAGCCATTCAAGGGTGGTGTCATGCGCATCCTCGAGCAGCGGCCCGTGCCCGTGATCCCGCTGGCGCTGCAGAACCTGTGGGGCTCGTTCTTCTCGCGCGTGGAGGGCAAGGCGATGAGCAAGCCGTTCCGCCGCGGGCTGTTCAGCCGGGTCGGGCTCAACGTGGGCCCGGGCATCGCGGCCACGGCGGTCACGCCCGAGGAGCTGCATCGGGAAGTAGGGCAGTTGCTCGCGGCCAAGGTCGTCTGAGCGTCGCGCAGTCCTGGTGCGACTTCGGGTGGCATTAACGCGGTCTTAACCGAATGTCGGCCGCGCATGCCCTACCATTCGCGTTTTCGTCCTCTCCATCCATCATGCAGCAACGTTCCCACGCTCGTGCCTTCCTGCGCTCGACCAGCGCCGCGGCCCTGTCGACCCTCGTGCTCGCCGCGCTCTCCGCCTGCGGCGGCGGGGGTGACGACAGGACGCCGGCTACGGTTTCGTCCATGTCCATTGTGGCGACGAAGTACGGCGTGCCGGCGCAGGTGACCGTCACCGGCACACATCTGGGCAACCTGTCGCTTACCGCACCGGGCTGCAAGAACGTCACTCGCCTGACCTCGGCTCCGACGGCCAGCACCGACACCACCGCGTACTTCGCGTGCACCCCCTCGGGGGCGTACACCAGCACGATCACCGCGGTCACCAATGGCGCGTCCGTGGGCACCGCGTCGCTGACCGTGCAACCGCCAATCGTGACGATGGCCGTGACCGGCGGCGGCGTGAACGGCAACATCATCTTCAACCTGCGCGGCAACCAGGCCCCGATCACGGTCGACAACTTCCTCGACTACGTCAACTCGGGCTTCTACAACGGCCTGATCTTCCACCGCGTGGTGGCCGGCTTCGTGGTGCAGGGCGGCGGCTACACCGCCGCCACGAGCGGCACGCTGCCCGCCCCCAAGGCCACCACGTTCGCGCCGATCGCCCTCGAGACCACGGGCGGCAGCAATCTCCAATGGACGGCCGCGATGGCCCGCCTGGACGAGAAGGCCGCAGGCACCACCGCGACGGCCACCTCGCAGTTCTTCTTCAACCTGGCCAATAACGCAAGCATCCTCGACCCCTCGAGCAAGACTCCCGGCTACGCCGTGTTCGCGGACGTCTCCGGCAGCGCTTCGGTGATCCAGGCCATCGCCGTCGCCCCCTGCACGGCAATCGTTCAGAACGGTGTCGCATCGAACGACGGGTCGTGCGTCCCGATTCCGAACGTCAAGATCACCACCGCGACGCAAACGCAGTAAGCCCCTCGCACCCGCCGGAACGCACGCCGCGGCGTGCCGGCCGCCACCGCCGCTCATGCGGAACGCCGAGACGCGCCACGCACGCATGTGCGCGCGCATCGGCTTAGACAACAACGCCCGCGACGACCCCCGACGGGTGCGCGCCTTCCACACCCTCTCGCTTTCTTCCGCGCCACCATGCTCCTCATCTCCGCTGACCGCACCGAGCGTCTCGCACTGCTGGCCCTCACCATGGCCACCGTCGCCACCCTGGCCGCCTGCGGCGGCGGTGGCGGTTCCTCGCCAGCGCCGGCGCCGCCGCCAGCACCGGCCACCGTGACGAGCGCCGCGGTCGTCACCAATGGCGCCGGTGGCGACGCGCTGCTGACCGTCGTCGGCACCAGCCTCGACGCAGGCCTCGTCATGAAGTCGAGCGCCTGCAGCAACTTCGTCCGCTCGACCGCCAGCACCTCGACCATCGCGGTCTACAAATGCACGACCACGGACTACAAGGGCAGCATCGTGATCTCGAACTTGTCGGGGACGGCGCTGTCCACGACCAGTTTCGACATCCCCGCGCCGTCGGTGGCCAGCAGCACCGTCGCCGCCACGCGTTACGGCGCCCCCGTGCTGCTGACCGTGACGGGCACGAACCTGGACGCCGGCGTCAGCGTGACGGCATCCGGCTGTCAGGGCGTCGCGCTGTCGACCACGGCCCCGCATGTCAGCTCGCCGACCACCGCTTACTACACCTGCACGGCAGCGGGCCCCTACAACAGCACCTTGACGTTCAAGGGCGCTTTCAACGAGCTGCTGGGCAGCGCTAACCTGTCGGTCCCGGCGCCCATCGTCACCATGTCCATCGCCGGGGACGGCGTCAATGGCAATCTCGTCTTCACGCTGCGTGGGGATACGGCGCCCGTCACGGTCGCCAACTTCCTCGCCTACGTGAACTCAGGCTTCTACAACGGCACCATCTTCCATCGCGTGGTGCCGGGCTTCGTGGTGCAGGCGGGGGGCTACACCTCGGCCACGTCGGGCACGCTCGGCGCGCCCAAGACCACCCCGTACGCCCCCATCCCGCTGGAGTTGACGGGCGGAAGCAACGTTCAGTGGACGGCGGCGATGGCGCGCACCAACATCACGAACTCGGCGACCTCGCAGTTCTTCGTCAACCTCGTCAACAACGCGAGCATCCTCGACACGCCGGGCTACGCGGTGTTCGCGGACGTCACGGCCAGCGCGTCGCTGGTGCAGTCCATCGTCGCCGCCCCCAATTGCACGGCCCTGACCGGTCTCACCGACGGCTCGTGCGTGCCGATCCCCAACGTGGTGATCACGTCGGCGACGCAGACGCAGTAAGGCGCGCCGGAAATGCGTTTGCAGGGCGGCCTCGGCCGCCCTTGTCGTTTGCTAGACCCCGCGCGCGCGATCGCGCGCGAACTGCACCCGGTACTCCGCGAAACTCCCTTCATCGAGCGCCTGGCGGATCTCGCGCATCAGGTTCAGGTAGAAGTGCAGGTTGTGGATGGTGTTGAGCATCGGGCCCAGCATCTCGCCGCAGCGATCCAGGTGGTGCAGGTACGCGCGGCTGAAGTGGCCGCAGGTGTAGCAGCCGCAGGTGGCGTCCACCGGCGATTCGTCGGCCTTGTGGCGCGCGTTGCGCACCTTGAGGTCGCCGAAGCGCGTGAACAGGTGGCCGTTGCGCGCGTTGCGCGTGGGCATGACGCAGTCGAACATGTCGACGCCGTGCGCCACCCCATGGACGAGATCCTCCGGCGTGCCCACGCCCATCAGGTAGCGCGGCTTGTGGGCCGGCAGCCGATGCGGCGTGTGGGCGACCAGGCGCTGCATGTCCTCCTTGGGCTCGCCCACCGAGACGCCACCGATGGCGTAGCCGGGGAAGTCCATCGCCACCAGCGCATCGAGCGAGAACTCGCGCAACGATTCGAACATGCCGCCCTGCACGATGCCGAACAGCGCGTTCGGGTTGCCAAGGCGCGTGAACTCGTCGCGGCAGCGCGCCGCCCAGCGCAGGGACAGCTCCATCGACAGCCGCGCCTCGCGCTCGGTGGTGAGCACGCCCTTGGTCTCGTAGGGGGTGCACTCGTCGAACTGCATGACGATGTCGGAGTTGAGCACCGTCTGGATCTGCATGCTGATCTCGGGCGTGAGGAACAGCTTGTCGCCGTTGACGGGCGACGCGAAGCGCACGCCTTCCTCGGAGATCTTGCGCATCTCGCCCAGCGACCACACCTGGAAGCCGCCGGAGTCGGTGAGGATCGGCGCCTTCCAGGCCTCGAATCTGTGCAGTCCGCCGAACTGCGCCATCACGTCCAGGCCGGGGCGCATCCACAGGTGGAACGTGTTGCCCAGGATGATCTGCGCGCCCATCTCCTCGAGCGAACGCGGCAGCACGCCCTTGACGGTGCCGTAGGTGCCCACGGGCATGAAGACGGGTGTCTCGACGACGCCGTGGTTGAGCGTCAGGCGACCGCGGCGGGCGAGGGCATCGGTGCCCAGGATCTCGAATTTCAACATCCGCGCATTGTCGCCCGGGCAATGAAAACGGGCGGTGCGTTTCAGCCGCACCGCCCGTCCGGGCAGGAGTCGTCAGGCGGATGGGAGGGGCATCCGCCGGCGCGATCAGCCGCGCTCGCCGACCACCAGCTGGTGGTTCTTGCGCCACTGGGCCAGCTCGGCCTTCACCTCGGCGCGCGTGCGGCCGCCCTGCGTTTCCGGCACGGCGGCGACCACCGGCGCGTCGGCGCGCTCGCCGAACGACTTCAGCTGGCCTTCCGCCTTCAGGTTGCGCGTCTCGGCGACGACGGAGTCGCGGGTGCGGCTGGCAGTCGCGGCCTGCGCGGCAGCGATGTTGCGGGCCTGCAGCGTCTCGCTGGGGTCGAGTTCCTGCGACATGGCGCCCACGGTGGTGACGGCGAGCAGGGCGGCGGCGACGATCTGGCGAACTTGCATGATGAACTTTCTTGTCTACACGGTTTGAGGATGTCCGGCGGCTTGCCTCGCGGGGCTTCCGGCCGGGCCTCGGTGAAGGGGTGTGTGCTTCATCGATGTCTTCACTGTATTCCCTTGGACTTCGAGGATAAATAAGCGGTCGTAGAATTGTTTATTCCCGATTCAGGAAGAATTAGATGGACCAACTGCGCGCCATGCGGGTGTTCGCCCGCGTCATCGATGCCGGCGGCTTCGCCAAGGCGGCCGTGGCGATGGACATCGCCCCCGCCGTCGCCACGCGCCTGGTCGCGGAGCTGGAGGAGCACCTGGGCGCCCGCCTGATCAACCGCACCACGCGCCGCCTCGCCTTGACCGACGTCGGCGAGGACTATCTCGAGCGCGTGCGCGGCATCCTCGGCGAGGTGGACGACGCTGAAGCCGTGGCGGGCCTGGCCACCGCCGAGGCGCGCGGCCGGCTCAGCGTGCTGCTGCCGCCGGGCTTCGCGGTGCACCAGCTTGCCAAGCACCTGCCGCGCTTCAGGTCGCTGCACCCGAAGGTCTCGCTGGAGCTGACCATCAGCCCGTCGGTGGAGACCCCCGACGAGAACCACGACGTCACGATCATCGTGCAGCGCGCGCGCCCCATCGAGGGCGCGTTCATCGCGCGCCGCATCGCCATGGCGGAGGTGGTGCTGTGCGCGACGCCCGAATACCTCGACCAGCACGGGCGCCCGAAACATCCGCGCGACCTGGCCGAGCACGACACGCTGATGCCGATCCCCGCCAGCGAACAGCGCGAGCTCACCTTCCGTCCCGCCTGGGGCGGCGGCGACCCCGCCGTGGTGGAGTTGAAGCACCTGCCGCCGCTGATGACGACGCACAGCGACACGCTCTACGCCGCGGCGCTGGCCGGGCTCGGCATTGCCGGCCTGCCGTCGTTCATCGCCGAGGATGCGCTGCTCGAACACGCGCTCGAGCGCGTGCTGCCGCAGTGGCACATGCAGACGGTGACGCTGTTCGCCGCGATGCCCACGCGCAAGCACGTGCCGATGCGCACGCGCGCATTCGTCGATTTCCTGGTGGCCACCTTCGGCCAGAACCAGCGCGACCCGTGGCTGGCATCGGCGGGCTGCGAGAGCTGCTGAGGCGTCGGGCGGGTCAGCTGCAGGCGTAACCCGCCGTTCGCTCCGCTCGCTGGTGCGCCGCGTCGGCATTCCTGCATTCACGGATCGAAGCGCCGACGAACGGCGGGTCACGCCTGCGGCTAACGCGCCCTACACATTCCGATCCAGCAGCATCGCGTCGCCATAGCTGAAGAAGCGGTAGCGCTGCGCGATCGCGTGCGCGTAGAGCGCGCGGATGCGCTCCATGCCGGAGAACGCGCTCACCAGCATCATCAGCGTGCTCTTGGGCAGGTGGAAGTTGGTGACGAGGCGGTCGACGACGCGAAAGCGGTAGCCCGGCGTGATGAAGATGCGCGTCTCGTCGGCGCCGGCCTGCAGCGTGCCCGGCCGGCCCGCCTGCTCGGCCGCGACGGCCGCGGACTCCAGCGCCCGCACGGTGGTCGTGCCGATGGCCACCACGCGGCCGCCCGCGGCCCGCGTGCGCAGCACGGCGTCGACGGTGGCCTGCGGCACGTCGAACCACTCGGTGTGCATCTTGTGCTCGCCGAGATCGTCGCTGCGCACCGGCTGGAACGTGCCGGCGCCCACGTGCAGCGTGACGCGCGCCGACTGCACGCCCCGGGCGGCGATGCCGGCCAGCAGCGCCTCGTCGAAATGCAGCGCTGCGGTGGGCGCGGCGACCGCGCCGGGGCGGTCGGCGAACACCGTCTGGTAGCGCCGCACGTCGTCGGCCTCGTCGGCGTGCGCGATGTAGGGCGGCAGCGGGACGTGGCCGTGCTGCTCCAGCAGCGCGAACACGTCGCCGGGAAAGCGCAGGTGGAACATCGCGTCGTCCGGGCCGCAGCGGCCCAGCACCTCGACCTGGAACGCGGTGCCCGCGGCGGCGTCGCCGAACGTCAGCGTGCTGCCAGCGCGCGGCGACTTGCTGGCGCGGATGTGCGCCCAGGCCTCGTCGGGCGGCAGCACGCGCTCGACCAGCACCTCGACGCCGCCGCCCGTGGCCTTGGTGCCGTACAGCCGCGCCTTGATGACGCGGGTGTCGTTGAACACGAGCAGGTCGCCCGCCGCCAGCAGCCCGGGGAACTCGCGGAAGACGCGGTCGACGAACGGCGTGGTGCTGCCGTCGAGCAGCCGCGAGCCGCTGCGTTCGGCGGCCGGATGCTGCGCGATCAGTTCATCGGGCAGATCGAAATCGAAGTCGCCGAGACGAAAGCCGCCCGAAGGCGGCGGCAGGTGCACGGCATCGCGGGTCATCGCGACGTTTTCGAAAGTGCGGCGCCGCTCAGGAGGCGGCGCGCTGCGCCGCGGTGTCGTGCGGCTTGTCGGACTTGTCCCAGGCCCACGCGAAGGCGAGGCTCACGCCGAAGACGGCAACCATCAGGACGACAAAACGGGCAATGAGGCGCATGTTGGACTGCAGGCCCTGCGAGCTCGATGGCGCAGGA
Source organism: Vitreoscilla sp. (assembly GCA_045810285.1). Lineage (GTDB taxonomy): Bacteria > Pseudomonadota > Gammaproteobacteria > Burkholderiales > Burkholderiaceae_C > Scleromatobacter. The sequence continues at coordinate 28,326 of JBJMWE010000479.1, forward strand.
CGTTATGGAGAAGGACCGCCGCGGGCGGCAGGCGAGATTGTCAGGCAACTGGCCGACCAGGTGGGTATCGGCATGTACACCCGTGTGCTGAATCGCTCGAATCCGCCCGTTCGGCTCGCAAGGAAACAACACGGCACGCGCGAGAATCGCCGCCATGCCGACTCCACCCGCCCCCCTGGCCGACGACGCGCCGTCCAGCAGCGCTGCGAAGGCCGAGCTGACAGGGCCGCAGCGCGCCATGCAGCGCCTGGGCCTCGTGCGGCCGATCGACCTCGCGCTGCACCTGCCGCTGCGCTACGAGGACGAGACGCAGGTCACGCCCATCGCCCGCGCCTTCGCCGGCGAGAAGGTGCAGGTCGAGGGCGTGGTGCTCGAGTCGCGCGTGGAACTGCGCGGCCGGCGGCAGTTCGTGGCCAAGATGACCGACGAGTCCGACGCCGAGCTGGTGCTGCGCTTCCTCAACTTCTACCCGTCGCACCAGAAGACCTTGGCGCCCGGGCAGCGCGTGCGGGTGCGCGGCGAGGTGCGGGGCGGCTTCCTCGGCCGCGAGATGGTGCATCCCACCTTCAAGGCGGTGACCGAAGGCGCGCCGCTGGCGTCGTCGCTGACGCCGGTCTACCCGACCACGGCGCAGCTGCCGCAGCCCTACCTGCGCAAGGCGATCGCCAGCAGCCTGGGCCGCGCGCCGCTGCAGGAGGTGCTGCCGCCGCAGGTGGTGCCCGCGGGGCTGCCATCGTTGCGCACCGCGCTCGAGACGCTGCACCACCCGCCGCCGGACGTGCCGCTCGCGGCGCTGGAGGACGGCAGCCACCCCGCGGCGCAGCGCCTGAAGTTCGAGGAACTGCTCGCGCAGCAGATCTCCCAGCTCGCCGCCAAGGCCGAGCGCGCCCTGCTGCGCGGCCCGGCGATCCTGCCGCGGCCCGGCGGCCTGCACGAGAAGCTGCTGGGCGTGCTGCCCTTCGGCCTGACGGACGCCCAACGCCGCGTGGTCGACGAGATCACCGCCGACCTCGCCGGCCCGCGCCCGATGCACCGCCTGCTGCAGGGCGACGTCGGCGCCGGCAAGACGGTGGTGGCCGCGCTGGCGGCGGCGGTGGCCATCGACGCCGGCTGGCAGTGCGCACTGATGGCGCCCACCGAGATCCTGGCCGAGCAGCACTTCGCCAAGTTGCTGCAGTGGCTGGAGCCGCTGGGCATCGAGGTGGCGTGGCTCAGCGGCAGCCGCAAGGGCAAGGCACGGGCGCAGGCGCTGGAGAAGGCGGCCAGCGGCGCGGCGAAGCTGATCGTGGGCACGCACGCGGTCATCCAGGAAGGCGTGGCGTTCGCCCGCCTCGGACTGGCGATCGTCGACGAGCAGCACCGCTTCGGCGTCCAGCAGCGGCTGGCGCTGCGGCGCAAGCTGGCCATCGAGGGCCTGGAGCCGCACCTGCTGATGATGACGGCCACGCCGATCCCGCGCACGCTGGCCATGACCTACTTCGCCGATCTCGACGTCAGCACCATCGACCAGCTCCCGCCCGGACGCACGCCCATCGTCACGCGGGTGTTCGCCGACACCCGCCGGCCCGACGTCGTGGAGCGCATCCGCGACGACATCGCGGCGGGGCGGCAGGTCTACTGGGTCTGCCCGCTGATCGAGGAATCGGAGGACGCCGAGAACGCCGCGGCGGAGTTCGCCGGCAAGTCCGAGGCGCTGACCCTGCAGAACGTCACCGACACCCACGCCGCGCTGCAGCAGGCGCTTCCGGGCATCGGCGTCGGCCTGCTGCATGGCCGCATGAAGGCAGCCGACAAGGCCGCGGTCATGGGGCGCTTCAAGTCCGGCGAGCTGCCGGTGCTGGTGGCCACCACCGTCATCGAGGTGGGCGTGGACGTGCCCAACGCGAGCCTGATGGTCATCGAGCACGCCGAGCGCTTCGGCCTGGCCCAGCTGCACCAGCTGCGCGGCCGCGTGGGGCGGGGCAGCGCCGCCAGCGTCTGCGTGCTGCTGTACGCGGGGCCGCTGTCGCTCATTGGCAAGGAGCGGCTGAAGGCCATGGCCGAGACCACCGACGGCTTCGAGATCGCCCGCCGCGACCTGCAGATCCGCGGGCCGGGCGAGTTCATGGGCGCGCGCCAGTCGGGCGACCAGCTGCTGCGGTTCGCCGACCTGGAGGAGGACGCGCCGCTGCTGGCGCATGTCCGCGAAGTCGCGCCGCAGCTGCTGGCGCGTGCGCCGGCGGCGGCGGCGGCGCACGTGGAGCGCTGGCTGGGCGGACGCCTGGAATGGATGAAGGCCTGATCGGACGCGCCGGTCAACCCCTGGCAACTTCATAGCGCTTAAAGCTATGGACAGCGGCCACAATAGAGGGGATGCTATTTCATCCCGGCGCTGCCGCCCGAACCTGCCAACCGGAATTCGAGGGAGCGACGGATCCGGCTTCGCCGGGCCGTTCGCGGCCGGCCCCTCGGGGGCAGCGAGCGTGCGCGGAGCCTCCCCTCCGGGGGATCGCGAGCGTGGGGCCCAAACTATGACACTGACCGAGCTGCGCTACATCGTCGCGGTCGCCCGCGAGCGGCACTTCGGCCGAGCGGCCGAAGCGTGCTTCGTGTCGCAGCCCACGCTGTCCGTCGCGATCAAGAAGCTCGAGGAAGAACTCGACGTCAAGATCTTCGAGCGGGGCAGCAACGAGGTGAGCCTCACGACGCTGGGCACCGCCATCGTCCGCCAGGCGCAGAGCGTCATCGAGCAGGCGGCGGCGATCAAGGAGATCGCCAAGAGCGGGCAGGATCCCCTCTCCGGCGCATTGAAGCTGGGCATCATCTACACGATCGGCCCGTACCTGCTGCCGCAGCTGGTGCGCCACGCCATCGAGCTGACGCCGCAGATGCCGCTGATGCTGCAGGAGAACTTCACCGTCAAGCTGCTGGACATGCTGCGCACCGGCGAGCTCGATTGCGCCATCATGGCCGAACCCTTCCCGGACAGCGGCCTGGCCATCGCGCCGCTCTACGACGAGCCCTTCGTCGTGGCCGTGCCACGTTCGCACGCGCTGGCCAGCGAGAAGTCGATCTCCTCGGAGCGCCTGAAGCAGGAGACGATGCTGCTGCTGGGCACCGGCCACTGTTTCCGCGACCACGTGCTGGAGGTGTGCCCCGAGTTCGCGCGCTTCTCCAACGACGCCGAAGGCATCCGCAAGAGCTTCGAGGGCTCGTCGCTGGAGACCATCAAGCACATGGTGGCCTCGGGCATGGGCGTGACGGTGGTGCCGCAGCTGTCGGTGCCGCATGGCCGCGACGATCCGCCATCGCATGCGCTGGTCACCTACATCCCGTTCGAGCCGCCCGTGCCCACGCGGCGCGTGGTGCTGGCGTGGCGGCGCAGTTTTCCCCGCTACGAAGCCATCGCGGCGCTGCGCAATGCCGTCTATGCATGCGCGCTGGACGGCGTGACCCGGCTGTCGGACTAGCGCCCTGGCAGCCGTGGACGCCCGATTCGCCTGGCGCGCGCGCGGCGCGCTCGCGGCGCTGTGCCTGGTCACGCTTGCCGGCCACGCGGCCGCCACGCCGGAGCTGCCGACGACGATCCGCGACGCGGTGTCCGCCCCCGTGGCGTCGGTTCCGGCGTCGGGGCCCGCACCACGGGTGCTCCACGTGGTGGGCGCCGACAACTACCCACCCTACCTGTTCCGCGACGAGGACGGCCGCCCCGCCGGCCTGGTGGCCGACGAATGGGCGCTGTGGGAGCAGAAGACGGGCGTGCACGTCGACCTGCAGCCGGTGGACTGGGCCGACGCGCTCGCCCGCGTCGCCGACGGCCGCGCCGACGTCGTCGACACCATCTTCTGGTCGTCCGACCGCGCGCGCACGATGGACTTCACGGCGCCGTTCGCCGACGTGCGCGAGCCGATCTACGCCGACTCCAGCGTCAAGGGGCTGGTCGACCTGCACTCGCTGCGCGGCTTCCACGTGGCGGCGCTCGCGGGCGACGTCTGCATCGACCGGCTGCGCGCCGGCGGCGTCACGGACATCGACACCTACCCGAGCTACCAGGGCCTGATCGCGTCCGCGGTGGCCGGCGGCCCCAGGATCTTCTGCATGGACGGCCCGTCGGCCGAGTACTACCTGTACAAGGCCAACGCCTCGCAGCGCTTCCGCGAGGCCTTCGTCATGTATTACGGGCACATGCACCGCGCGGTGCGGCGCGGCGACGCGGCCACGCTGGCGCTGGTCGAGAAGGGCTTCGACCAGGTGTCGCCGGCCGAGAAGAAGGTCGTCGAGGACAAGTGGTTCGGCGCGCCGCTGGCCGGTGCACGCCGGCTGCACGTCGCGCTGGTGGCCGCGGGCGTGCTGGCGCTCGCCGCGCTGCTGGCGCTGTTGTGGGGCCTGGTCCTGCGCCGCGCGGTGCGCGAGAAGACGGCCGAGATCGACAGCCAGGCACGGCGCCTGCGCACGCTGATCGACACGCTGCCCGACCTCGTCTGGTTCAAGGGCGTCGACGGGAAGTTCCTGGCGTGCAACGTGCGCTTCGAGCGTTTCATCGGCGCGCCCGAGAACGAGCTGATCGGCCACGCCGCCAGCGCCTTCCTGCCGGCCGCCGTGGCCGCGGAGTTCGCCGCCGCCGACAAGCGCGCGATCGACGTGCGTGCGCCCGTGCCGCACCAGTTCACGCTGACCTATGCGCACGACGGCCACCAGGAGCAGGTGGAATCGCTGCACACGCCGGTGTTCGGCTCGCACGGCGAGCTCGCCGGCGTGCTGAGCATCGGCCGCGACGTCACGCAGCGCCGCGACGACGAGCGTCACCTGCGCCGGCTCAACCGCCTCTACCAGGTGCTCACCAACGTGCACGCAGCCATCGCGCGCGAGCGCGCGCCCGAGCCGCTGCTGGCGGCGGTGTGCCAGATCATGGTGCGCGACGGCGGGCTGCGCATGGCCTGGATCGGCCGCCCCGACACCGAGGCGGGCGAACTCGTCCCCGTGGCCTGGGCAGGCAAGACGGGCGACTACCTCGACCCGCCGCACGCCTCGCTGGCCGCCGGCCCGCGCGGCCACGCGCCGAGCGCGCAGGCGTTCCGCGAGGGGCGCGCGATGCACTCCACCGACATCGGCTCCGACCCCGGCATGGCCACGTGGCGCGAAGGTGCGCTGGCCCTGGGCTATCGCTCGTCGTCCGCGTATCCGCTGAAGTCGCGCGGCCGCGTGGTGGGCGTGTTCACGATGTACTCGTCGGCGATCCAGTTCTTCGACGCCGGCGAGCTCGCGCTGCTGGAGCGCCTGTCCGAGGACATCGGCCACGCGCTCGAGAGCTACGAGCTCGCCGAGGAACGCGAGCGCGCGGTCACCGACCTGCGCGACAGCGAGGCCCGCTTCGCGACGATGTTCCGCATGAGCCCCTCGGGCCTGGGCCTCGCGCGCTTCGAGGACAAGCGCTACATCGACGTCAACGAGGCCTTCATCCAGATGTTCGGCTACTCGTGGGAGGAGGCGCACAACCGCAGCGGGCTGGAGCTCGACACCTGGGTCGACGTCAAGCTGCGCGGCGAGGCGATGGCCAAGCTCGAGCGCGAGGGCGAGGTGCGCAACGTCGAAGCGCCGTTCCGCACGCGCTCGGGCGACGTCTTCTACGCGTCGTTCTCGGCGATGCGGGTGTCCATCGGCCGCGAGGACCTGGTGGTGGCCTCGTACTTCGACCTCACCGCGCAACGCCTGGCCACGCGCACGCTGGAGGAACGCAAGCTCGAGCTCGAGCGCATCGTCTCGCAGCGCACCGCCGAACTGAACCGCGTGCTCGATGCGATGCCCGACCGCTACTTCCGCCTGCGCCAGGACGGCACCGTCGTCGACTTCCGCATGGGCCGCCAGGAGGACAGCGACGCCGACACGTCCCGGCTGCTGGGGCGCCGCATCGTCGACGTGCTGCCGGAGCCCGTCGCCAGGCTGCTGCACGGTGCGATCGACGAGGCCATCGCCAGCAAGCGCATGGTGGTGGTCGAATACGCCCTGCAGTATCCGGACGCCGAGCGCCACTTCGAGGCGCGTGCCCAGGCGCTCGGCTCCGACCAGGTGATCATGTTCGTGCGCAACGTCACCGACCGCCACTCGCTGGAGGCCGATCGCGAGCGCGCGCGCCTGAACGCCGTGGCGCTCGCCAACGCCAAAAGCGAGTTCCTCGCCAACATGAGCCACGAGATCCGCACGCCGCTCAACGGCCTGCTGGGGCTGGCCCAGATCGGCCAGCGCGAGACGACGGATCCGCGCACGTCGTCGACGTTCGCCGCCATCCTGAACTCGGGCCGGCTGCTGCTGGGCATCGTCAACGACGTGCTCGACTTCTCCAAGATCGAGGTGGGCAAGTTGCGCGTGGAGCAGCGCCCGATTTCCCCGCACGCGCTTGCCGAAGAGGCCGTGGCGCTGCTGCGCGATCGCGCCGCCGAGAAGGCCATCACGCTGAACCTCGCGTTCGATCCCGCGCTGCCCGATCGCTGCACGGGCGACGCGCTGCGCACGCAACAGGTGCTGGTCAACCTGCTGTCCAACGCGGTCAAGTTCACCGAGACGGGCCACGTCACCGTATGGGCGGGCGCGGAGCCGGCCACCGACGCACAGGACGCGCGCATCGTCTACCGCGTCACCGACACCGGCATCGGCATCGCCGCCGAGCACCTGACGCACCTGTTCGACGCCTTCCACCAGGCCGACACCTCCACCACGCGCCGCTTCGGCGGCACCGGCCTGGGCCTGGCGATCAGCAGGCGCCTGGCCGAGCTGATGGGCGGCGAGATCCGCGTGACGAGCGCGCCGGGCGCCGGCAGCATGTTCGAGCTGCGCCTGCCGTGGGTGCCCGCCGCCGGATCGCCGCGCGCGCCCCGGCCCGAAAGCGCCTGGGGCGAGCAGCCGCGCCGGCTGCAGGGCGTGCGCGTGCTGGTGGCCGAGGACAACGAGGTCAACCAGCTGGTGCTGGAACGCGCGCTGGAGATCGAGGGCGCCGAAGCCACCATCGTGGGCGACGGCCGCCAGGCGGTCAACCGCGTGCTCGCCGACGGCCGCGAGTCCTACGACGTCGTGCTGATGGACATCCAGATGCCCGAGATGGACGGCTACGAGGCCACGCGGCGCATCCTCGAGCTCGCGCCCGACCTCCCCGTCATCGGCCAGACCGCGCACGCGATGCTGGACGAGCGCCGCGAGTGCCTGGCCGCCGGCATGGTGGACCACATCGCCAAGCCGCTGGACTTCCGGCTGCTGGCCGACATGATCGTGCGGCACATCGCCTGACGCACGGCGCGCGAGGGCGCGCGGCGTGCGGGTCGCGCGGCCTGCAGGTCGCGCCGCGCGCAGGTCGCACGTCGCGCGTGGGCCGGCGCGGCGAGAGGGCGCCCCGGCAACGCATCCGAAAAACGCGCCGTCATCCTGCGCGAAGTCGCAGGATCCACCCCACCAGGAAGCGCTGCCCAGGCCTGGGTGGATCCTGCAACTGCGCGCAGCATGACAGGTCCGCCAGGGCGCCCTAACGGATTCCTGACGCCGTCATATGCGGTCCATACGACCGCCCTGGTCAAGTCACGCCATGCGCCGCTCCGGCGCGCCATGACGAGACGAGCACCATGACGGACAACACGCGAACCGACGACAAGCCCGGCCTGGGCGCCCAGCTGTGGGGTGCGGTCAAGGGGGCGCTGGTCGAGGAAGACCCGGTCGCGGCCACGCGCCGCGCCAAGCTGCAGGGCGGCCGCGTGCCGGCGGACCCGCCGGAACCCGCGCCCGTGGCGAGCGCCGCGCCGGCGCCGATGTCGGCGATGGCCGCGACCTTGCTGGCCCAGGTGCTCGCGCGCCCCACGGCCTACACCGCGCTGACCGAGAAGCTCGAGCCGCTCGAAGGCATCGTGCTGGACGAGCGCACGCGCTACCGGGCCGCCTATGCGCTGATCAAGAGTTCGCGCAGCCTGGAGCAGCTGGTGCAGGCCATCGACATGCAGCATGTGCAGGCGCTCGAGGACGAGACGACGCGCTTCGCCGCGCAGCTGCAGGACAAGGAGCGCAGCGAGATCGGCGCGCGCTCCCAGGAGCTGCAGGTGCTCGACGCCCGCATGGACGCCGCAGCGCGCCAGGCCGCGACGCTGCGCGAGGAGACCCAGGCGCGCATCGCGCAGATCGAGGCGGGCGTCGCCCGCGATCGCGAGCGCCAGGCGCTGCTCGCGCGCGAGGTCGAGGCCAGGCGCCAGGAACTCGCCGCGGTACAGCGCCAATTCGACGCGGCCGCCGGCGCGGTGGCGCAGGCGCTGGCCGGCGCCAAGGCGACGCTGCTGCGCCATCTCGGCTGAACGCCGTCCCCATCACGCACGACAACGAGGAAAGACCATGTCAGACATCATCCCCACCGACTACAAGCCGCTCAGCTTCTGGGAGCGCAAGGAGGGCGTCACCGGCCAGGTGGTGGGCGTCGCGCTGCTGTGCGGCGCCGGCGCGCTGCTGTATCGCGCGCTGCCCTATGTCATCACGCTGCTCGAGAACACGATCTACGCCGCGATCCTGGGCGTGGCCGCGGTGGCGCTCGCCTTCGTGGTCACCGATCGCCGCTTCTGGCGCCTGGGCGCGTGGGCCTACATGAGCGCGATGCGCCGCATCACGCAGGTGTTCGTCGAGATCGATCCCATCGGGATCATGAAGAACTACATCGCGGACCTGAAGAAGAAGCTCGCGGACATGAACGGGCGCATCTCGCGGCTGTCCGGGATGATCCGCGCCTGCAAGGAGGAGATCCGCCAGAACGACCAGGCCAAGACGGGCGCGCTGGGCCTCGTGAGCGAGGCGCGCAAGAAGGGCCTGACGATGGTGGCGGCCGCGCAGTCGCGCAAGGCCGGCCGCATCGCGGAAGCCAACCTCACGTACCAGGACCTGCTCGCGAAGATGGAACTGCTCCATCGCGTGCTGGTGAAGTACCAGGAGGTGTCGACCTTCCTCATCGAGGACATGACGCAGGAAGTGGCCATCAAGGAGCGCAAGCGCGCGATGGCCAGGGAAGCGTACTCCGCGATGAAGTCGGCGATGGCCATCCTGCACGGCGACCGCAACGCGCGCGAGCTCTACGACATGGCCAGCGAGTACGTCGCGGCCGACTACGCCATGCGCATCGGCGAGATCGAGGACTTCGTGCGCATGTCCGACACCTTCATGCAGTCGATCGACCTGCGCAACGGCGTGTACGAACAGCAGGCCGTCGAGATGCTCGCCGACTGGGAACAGAACGCCGACTCGATCGTGCTGGGCGACGCCAAGCGCCTGCTGATCGAGAACCACCCCGACGGCGTCGCGCGCGAGACGCGCGGGGGCGCGCCGCGCGCGCGCGGCAACGGCAACTGCAACGACATGCCGGACCTGGACTGGTTCGGCCAGGCCAGCAAGTAATCCGAACAACGAACTTCGAAAGGAACCATCATGGCCATCAAGCCGCTTCCCCGTCTTCTCCTGATCGCCGCCGCAGTCGGCGGCGCCTGGTACGGGCTCGACCGCTTCGCGCATCGCCCGCAGGCCTTCGCCGCGAGCGCCGTGCCCAGCCAGGCCGACGTGCCCGTCGCCACCGCCACCGCCGCCACGGTGCAGCCCGCGCTCGTCACCTCGACGCTCGCGCCCGCCACCGGCGACTACGTCGCGCGCACGCTGGTGCTGCCGTGGAACGCGGTCGCCGGCCTCGCGTATGCCAACGGCGACGCCAGCACCGCCACCGACAGCCTGATGGCGCGCCACGGCGTGCACCTCGCGCTCGAGCGCCAGGACGACTACGCCCAGATGGTGGCCGAGCAGGCGCTGTTCGCGAGCGAGGTCGCCAACGGCGTCGCACACCCGGCCAAGGGCGCCGCGTTCGTCGTCATCATGGGCGACGCGCCGCCCGGCTACGCCGCGTCCGCGAAGGCGGCCCTCGACAAGCTCGGCCAGCAGGTCGAGGTGGTGGGTGCACTGGGCTACTCGCGCGGCGAGGACAAGTGCATGCTGCCCGCCGAGGTCGCGTCCGACCCGCAGAAGGCGCGCGGCTCGCTGATCGGCGCCGTGCTGCGCGATGGCGACTGGAACATCTGCATCAAGTACGCGGCCGACAACCGGATCCCGGTCAATGCCGATCCGAAGACCTACGACCCGGACGCGATGAACTTCGTCTCGGTCGGCGCGTTCACCGAGGCCGACGAGAAGCTGATCGCCGCCAGCAAGGGCGCCTGCGAGACGCGCCCCGTCGTGAGCGCCGGCAAGCCGACCGGCGAGAGCCGCCGCGTCTGCCAGAACGGCACGGCCACGTGGACGCCCGGCGACGTGAAGGTGGCGCGCGAAGTGGGCGGGCTGGCAGCCGTCGCGTCGACGCGCGAATACATGTGGCAGATGCCCGCCGTGATCATCGGCAACAAGCAGTGGATGGCGCAGAACCCGGCGTTCGTGAAGAACCTGCTGGCCGCGTCGTTCGAGGCGAGCGACGCGATCAAGGCCAGCGACGCCAACCTGCTGGCGGCCTCCACGGTGATGTCCAAGGTCATGAAGGAGCAGACGCCGCAGTGGTGGGCGAAGTACCACCGCGGCGTCGTGGAGAAGGATTCGAAGGGCCTGGACATCCGGCTCGGCGGCTCGACCACCAACAACCTCGCGGACAACCTGTATCTGCTGGGCCTGAACGGCAACGACAACCTGTACAAGCGCGTCTACACGGTCTACGGCGGCATCGCGAAATCGATGTACCCGCAGGAGATGCCGCAGGTGCTGCCCTACGAGCAGGTGGTGGAAGTGGCGTACGTGCAGGCGCTCGCGGCGGAGGCCAAGGGCGCGGCGCAGGCGCGTCCCGCCACGCCGGTGTTCGACGCCCAGGCGCCCGCGACCTCGACGTTCGCCAAGCGCTCGTGGGCCATCGAGTTCGACACCGGCAAGGCCACGTTCCGCAACGAGGCCCTGCCGGTGCTCGACGAGATGCTCGACCAGGTCGCCGTGTCCGGACTGACGGTGCAGGTGTCGGGCCACACCGACAGCGTCGGCGACCCGTCGTCCAACCTCGCGCTGTCGCGCCGCCGTGCCGAGGCGGTGAGCGCCTGGCTGCAGGCCAACGCGTCGTCGTCGTTCCCGAAGGAGCGGGTGCGCACGCGCGCCTACGGCGACCAGCAGCCGGTCGCCAGCAACGGGACGGCCGACGGTCGCGCCCGCAACCGCCGCGTCGACATCGCGCTGGTGCGCACCGAGTGATGACCGGCAGCGAGCCGCTCTGTGCCCCGGCCCGGAGCGGCTCGCCATGGAGGCAACCGTCTTGAAACCCGTCAACCTGCTGCTGCCGTTCACGCCCGTGCGGGTGCGCTGGCTGCATTTCCTCGTCGCGGCGCAGGCCGTGGCCGCTCTCGGCCTGTGGGCGCTGAGCGGCTCGCGCACGCTGCCGTCGCCGCTGGAGGTGGCCCGCGCGTGGGGCGACCTCGTCGCGCACCAGGGGCTGCTGGTGGAGCTGTGGACCAGCGTGAAGGTGAGCCTGCTCGCGCTGGCACTGTCCACCGCAGCGGCCGTCACGATGGCCTGCCTGGCGACGGCGCCGCTGTTCATGCCGCTCGCGCGGCTGGCGGCCGCGCTGCGCTTCCTCGGCTTCGCCGGCCTCACCTACGTGTTCATGCTGGTGTCCAGCGATGCGATCGCGCTGCGCGTGGGCATCCTCGCGTTCGGCATGTTCGTGTTCATGGTGACGGGGCTGCTGTCGGAGCTCGCCGCGACCGCGCGCGAGCCGATCGACCACTGCCGCACGCTGGGCATGCGCCACTGGCGCATCACCGCCGAGGTGGTGCTGGGCAAGTCCGACGTGATCCTCGACCTGGTGCGCCAGAACGCGGCCGTCGGCTGGACGCTGCTGACGCTCGTCGAGGGCCTGACGCGCTCGGCGGGCGGCATCGGGGCGATGCTGCTGAACCAGAACCGCTACTTCCTGCTGGCCGGCGTGTTCGCGATCCAGGCCACCATCCTTGCAGTCGGCCTGGCGCAGGACGCGCTGCTCTCGCTGGTCAAGGAGACCGCGTGCCCCTGGAGCACGCTCGGAAAGGAGACCACCACGTCATGACCACGATCCATGAATACGAGCTGGGCGAACGGCTGCTGACCCTCGACAATGTCTGCGTGCACTACGACCGCCCCATCCTCGACGGCGTCACCGGCCACGTCGACAACATCCGGCGGGCGGGCCTGCAGCAGGGCCAGGTGGTCTGCCTGCTGGGGCCCTCGGGCATCGGCAAGTCGCAGCTGTTCCGCTGCATCGCCGGCCTGCAGCGGCCGACGTCCGGCAGCGTGCGCCTGAACGGCTCGCAGCGCGAGGTGCAGGCCGGCGAGGTGGGCGTCGTCGCGCAGAACTACCCGCTGTTCAACCACCGCACGGTGTGGGGCAACCTGATGCTGGCGGCGCTGCGCCGCGGCCGCAGCGTGGACGCCGCGCGCGAGGCCTGCCTCGCGCTGCTGGAGAAATTCCGCCTGGCCGACCATGCCCGTGCACATCCGATGCTGCTGTCGGGCGGCCAGCGCCAGCGCGTCGCGATCGCGCAGCAGTTGCTCTGCAGCTCGCACTTCCTGTTGATGGACGAGCCGTTCTCGGGCCTGGATCCGCTGGTCAAGACGGCCGTGTGCGAGACGCTCGTCGACGTCTCGACCTCGCACGAGCTCAACACCATCATCGTGGTGACGCACGACATCGACTGCGCGATCCGCATCGCCGACACGCTGTGGCTGCTGGGACGCCACCGCGACACCAGCGGCCGGCCGGCCGGCGGCGCCTCGATCCAGCAGACCTACGACCTCGCGGGCATGGGCCTCGCGTGGGACCCGGACATCGAGTCGCGTCCCGGATTCCACGACCTGGCGGCGGAGCTCAAGGCCCGCTTCGCGACGCTGTGATCCCGCTGCCCGGCATCGACGCCTCGGCCGACTTCTGGCCCGCGCACCTGCGCCGCGCCTGGTGCGCCGTCCACGAGGCTGCCACCTCTGGTACGGTTGCACCGATGACCGACGACGACCCGCTGTCCCCGCGCCGCCCGGCCCGCTGGCCGTGGGCCTGGGCCTGCGTCGTGTGGGCCGTCGCGTGGGTGCTGATGCTGGGCCTGGATCGCCACATCGGCCTCGCGCAGGCGGCCATCACGCTGGTGCTGGCGTCGGCGCTGGCGGCCATCTGGCTGCCGCTGGTGTCCTCGCTGCTGACGACCACGGCGGCCGTGCTGGCCTTCGACTGGTTCATCGTGCCGCCGAAGCATTCCTTCAGCGTCGAGCTGTCGGAAGACGTGCTGCTGGTCATCGAGATCCTGATCCTGAGCTGGGTCGTGACTGCACTGCTCGCGCGCGGCCGCGTGCTGGCCGCACGCGCCCGCCGCAGCGCGCGCCACGCCGACCAGATGCGCCGCCTGGGCGACGCACTGCGCGACGCCGAGGATCCGTTGCGGCGCGGCGAAGCCCTGCGCGAGGCGCTGGTCGAACTGACGGGCCAGCCCGCACGCCTGCTGCTGCTGCGCGACGCGACGGCCGCCCCCAACGACGACACGGCCGCCGCGACGCTGGGCGAGCCGGGCGCCGACGAGCTGGTCGGCCTGTGGCACTGCGTTCGCCTGTGCCGCCCCTTCGGGCCTGGCACCGGCCACGAGCCCGAGCTGCCCGCGCTGTACCTGCCGCTGCGCGGCGCCGAGGCGCAGGCCTACGGCGCGGTGCTGCTGTCGCCGGGCCCGAACGCGATGGTCACCGAGGACGTCCTCGTGCAGGCGCAGGCCTTGTGCGACCAGCTGGGGCAGCTGCTGCATCGCGCCCGCACCCAGCGCGACGCCGAGTCGGCCAACGCGCTGGCACAGGCGCAGGCGATGCGCAACGCGCTGCTCGCCGCGATCTCGCACGACTACCGCACGCCGCTGGCGGCCATCCTCGGCGCCGCGTCGTCCCTGCGCGACCAGGGCGCCAAGCTCGCGCCCGCGCAGCGCGAGCGGCTCACGCAAAGCATCATGGCCGAGACGCGCCAGCTGAGCCGCCTCACCGACAATACGCTGCAACTCGTGCGCCTGGACGCGCCCGGCGTCAAGCTCGCCCTCGACTGGGAGTCCCCCGACGAGCTCGCCGGCGCGGCCATCGAGCGCGCCCGCCGGCACGACCCGGAGCGGCGCCTGAAGGTGTGGGCCGAACCCGGCCTGCCGCTGGTGCGTTGCGACGCCGTCCTGTTCTCGCAGATGCTGGAAAACCTGATCGACAACGCCCTGAAGTACAGCGACGCGCCCGCGCCGGTGGAACTGCACGTGCGCCGCCACGGCGAGCACATCGTCTTCGCGGTGCGCGACAGCGGGCCGGGCGTCGAGCCGTCCTGGCGCGAGCGCATCTTCGACGTGTTCCAGCGCGGCGACTGGCGCAGCGGCAGCCACAACAGCGCGGCGCAGCGCGGCGCGGGTGTCGGCCTGGCGGTGTGCCGCGCGATCGCCCGCGCGCACGGCGGCGAGCTGCAACTGCGACCGCGCAGCCAGGGCGGCTCCAGCTTCGAGTGCTGGCTGCGCGAGGAAGAGGCGCCGCGCGTGGAAGAGCGCGGCCCGGCGCCGGACGGGGGTGCGCAATGAGCCTGCGCGTGCTGCTGGTCGAGGACGACCGCGAACTGTGCCGCACCCTCAAGGACGCGATGACGGCCGAAGGCTATGACGTCTTCACCGCTGCCAGCCTGAGCGAAGGCTTCGCCTTGCTCACGGGCCTGGGCGCACGCGCCGGCGGCCCGCCGGTCGATCTCGTGCTGCTGGATCTCGGGCTGCCCGACGGCGACGGCGAACAGCTGCTCGCCGTGCTGCGCCAGAAGCACACCGTGCCGGTGATCGTGATCTCCGCGCGCGAGAGCGACGGCCAGAAGGTGCGCCTGCTGGACGCCGGCGCCGACGACTACCTCGTCAAGCCATTCAGCATCCGCGAGCTGCTGGCGCGCATGCGCGTGGGCCTGCGCCATCGCGGCACCAGCGTGTCGCCAGCCGTCACGCGCTACAGCGTCGGCGCGCTCAACATCGACCTGGGAACGCGCGAAGTGACGCTCGCCGGCGAGCAGGTGCACCTGACGCCCACCGAATTCAACCTGCTGGCGCGGCTGGTGCGCAGCGCCGGCCAGGTGGTCACGCATCGGCAGCTGCTGCTGGATGTGTGGGGGGCCGAGTTCACGGAGCACACGCACTACCTGCGCCTGTACATGGCGCAGCTGCGCGGCAAGCTGGAGGACAACCCGGC
>JBJMWE010000480.1:0-12992 GCA_045810285.1 Vitreoscilla sp.
GTGCCGCCGTGCCAGTCGCCGGCGCGCTGGCCGACGGCCGCGAGCGCGACGTCCGGGTCGCGGCCGCGCAGGCAGCGCGTGACATCGGTGAGCCGCGTGCCGAACGTGAAGGCGTGGATGCGCGGATGGCGCCGCGCGAGGCCGTGGACGTAGTGCAGCATCACCCGCGCGTAGCGGTCCATCGAGCCGGAGACGTCGAGCAGCACGACCAGCGGCGGCAGCTCGCGGCGCGGGCGTGTCGTCAGCGGGACGAGCGTGTGCGGCGCGCGGACCATCGCGCGCAGCGTGGCGCGCAGATCGGGCACGCCGCGCGGCGCGCGCTCGTGGCGGCGCCGACGCACCGGGGCGACGGGCGGCGGCAGGTCCTCGGCCAGGCGGCTGGCGAGCTTGAATTCCTCGGGGGTCATGGTGTCGAAGTCCGCCCGCTGCAGTCGTTCGCGGTCGGAGAACGTGAAGCTTGCATCGAATCGGATCTCCTCGTTCGCGCTCGGGTTCGCGGACGTGCCCGGGCGGTCGCGCTCGGGCGCGAGCGCCTGCGCCAGGCGGTTGGGGCGCGGCGCCTGGGGCCGCGTGCCGCGCCCGCTGATCTTCGGCAGGCGCGCCATCAGCAGCGTCTCGAGCAGCTTCGGGTCGCGCCAGAACGCGTCGAACGCCGCGTCGAACAGCGGCTGTTGATCGTGGCGATCGAGCATCACGGCCGACAGCGCCGCGTGCACGTCCCCGCGCCGTTCGACGCCGACGCATTCCAGCGCGGCGACGGCGGCGACGACGCGATCAGGGCCGACGGCCAGTCCCGCCGACCGCAGCACGCGAGCGAAGTGCGCCACGTTCTCCGCGATCATGCCAGCGCCCCCGCCGCGTGCAGTTCGTCGAGCAGGCGGTTCGAATCGCCGGTGCGCAGGCGCTCGATGTCGTCCTGGTATTTCAGCAGCACGCCCAGGGTGTCGTGCACGGTGCGCGGGTCGAGGCTGATCGCGTCGAGCGCCACGAGCGCGTTCGTCCAGTCGATCGTCTCGGCGACGCCGGGCGCCTTGAACAGGTCGAGCCCGCGCATGCGCTGCACGAACCCGACGACCTGCCGCGACAGCCGCTGCGACGCCCCCGGCGCGCGGATGCGCAGGATCTCGAGTTCGCGCTCGATGTCCGGGAAGCCGACCCAGTGGTAAAGGCAGCGGCGCTTGAGCGCGTCGTGCACCTCGCGCGTGCGGTTGCTCGTGATGACCGTCACCGGCGGTGCGGCGGCGCGCACGGTGCCGAGCTCGGGAATCGTCAGCTGGTTCTCGGCCAGCACCTCCAGCAGGAACGCGTCGAACGGCTCGTCGGCGCGATCGAGCTCGTCGATCAGCAGGACGGGCGAGCTCGCCTGGGTCAGCGCCTGCAGCAGCGGCCGCTCGATGAGCATCTCGCGTGAATAGAGCGAGCGCGCGAGCCGCTCGCGGTCGACGTCGTGCGCGGCCTCCGCGAGCCGGATCTCGATCATCTGCCGCGCGACGTTCCACTCGTAGGCCGTCTGCGCGATGTCCAGGCCCTCGAAGCACTGCACGCGCAGCAGCAGCGCGTCGAGCGCGCGCGCGAGGGACTTCGCGAGCTCCGTCTTGCCCACGCCGGGCTCGCCCTCGAGGAACAGCGGCCGGCCCAGCTTCAGCGCGAGGAACAGCGCCGTGGCGAGCGCGCGGTCGCAGACGTAGTCCTGCGCCGCCAGCAGCGCGGCGAGCTCGTCGACGGAAGCGGGCGACGGGCGCCGCGCCGCCGTACCCGCGTCATCGGTCACGGGACGAGCTCCGCCCGGCCGGCCGCGGGACGAACTTCCTCCGGGACGGGCAGGCGCTCATCGAGCCAGCGCCGCCGCCACCGCCCGCGACGCCATCACGCTGACCATGGCCGCGCGGTAATCGGACGACGCGTGCAGGTCGGCGTTCATGCCGGCCACGGGCAGCCGCACGGCCTTGGCGGCCGCGGGCGTGAAGCTCGCCGCCAGCGCGGCCTCGAGCTCGGCGCTGCGGAACACGTGGCTCTTCGCGCCGGTGACGGCCACCCGCACGCCGGTGGCCGTCTTCGCGACGAACACGCCCACCAGCGCGAAGCGCGAGGCCGGGTTGCGGTACTTCTCGTAGCCCGCGGCCTGCGGCACCGGGAAGCTCACGGCGGTGACGAGCTCGCCCGGCTGCAGGGCCGTCTCGTACAGGCCGGTGAAGAACTGCTCGGCGGCGATCGTGCGGCGGTCGGTCTGCACGGTGGCGCCCAGGGCCAGCAGCGCGGCCGGGTAGTCGGCGGCGGGATCGGCGTTGGCGATCGAGCCGCCGAGAGTGCCCATGTTGCGCACGCTCGGGTCGCCGATCCAGCCGGCCAGCTGCGCCAGCGCGGGAATGGCCTGGCGCACCTCCGGCGACGCGGCCACCGCGGCGTGCGGCGTCATCGCACCGATCGTGACGCTGCCGCCGCCGGCACGGATGCCCTGGAGCGCCGGGATGGCGCCCAGGTCGACGAGCCGCTCGCTGCCCGCGAGCCGCAGGCGCATGGCCTGCACGAGGCTCTGGCCGCCCGCGAGGTAGCGCGCATCGCCCTGGAACGCGGCCGCGGCCGCCTTGGCGTCGGTGGGGCGTTGGTAGTCGAAGTCGTACATGACGGACCCTCCTCTCGTATCAGCGGTTGACGGCGCGCCACACGCGCTCCGGCGTGGCGGGCATGGCGATGTCGCGCACGCCCAGCGCGTCGGTGAGCGCGTTGATGAAGGCGGGCGGCGAGCCGATGGCGCCGGCCTCGCCGCAGCCCTTGACGCCCAGCGGGTTGTGGGTGCACGGCGTGACGGTGTGGTCGACCTGGTAGTTGGGCAGGTCGTCGGCGCGCGGCATGCAGTAGTCCATGTACGAGCCGGTGAGCAGCTGGCCCGACTCCGGGTCGTAGCGGGCGCCTTCGAGCATCGCCTGGCCCAGGCCCTGCGCGATGCCGCCGTGCACCTGCCCCTGCACGATCATCGGGTTGACGATGTTGCCGAAGTCGTCGACGGCGGTGAACCGGTCGATGCGCGTGCGGCCGGTCTCCGGGTCGACCTCGACCTCGCAGACGTAGCTTCCTGCCGGGTACGTGAAGTTGGTCGGGTCGTAGAACGCGTTCTCGTTGAGGCCGGGCTCGAGCTTGTCGAGCGGGTAGTTGTGCGGCACGTAGGCCGTCAGCGCCACCTGCCCGAACGGGATCTTGCGGTCGGTGCCGGCCACCTTGAACTCGCCGTTCTCGAACTCGATGTCGGAGTCCGCGGCCTCGAGCAGATGGGCGGCGATCTTGCGGCCCTTGGCGATCACCTTGTCGACCGCCTTCACGATGGCGCTGCCGCCCACCGACAGCGAACGGCTGCCGTAGGTGCCCATGCCGAACGGGACGCGGCCGGTGTCGCCGTGCACGATCTCGACGTTCTCCACCGGGATGCCCAGCCGCGCGGCGACGACCTGGGCGAAGGTCGTCTCGTGGCCCTGGCCATGGCTGTGCGAGCCGGTGAAGACGGTGACGGTGCCCGTCGGGTGCACGCGCACCTCGCCCGCCTCGAACAGGCCGGCGCGCGCGCCGAGCGCGCCGGCGATGTTGCTGGGGGCCAGCCCGCAGGCCTCGATGTAGCAGCTGTAGCCGAGGCCGCGCAGCTTGCCCGCCGCCTTGGACTTGTCGCGCCGCGCGGCGAAGCCGGCCACGTCCGCGAGCTCCAGCGCGCGATCCAGGTGTGCGGCGTAGTTGCCCGTGTCGTAGGTCAGGCCGACCGGCGTCGCGTACGGGAACTCGGTGATGAAGTTGCGCCGGCGGATGTCCACCGGGTTCATGCCGAGGTCGCGCGCCGCGGTCTCCACCAGGCGCTCGACGACATAGGTGGCCTCGGGACGCCCGGCGCCGCGGTAGGCGTCCACCGGCGCCGTGTTCGTGAAGACGGCGGTGACCTGCGCGTGGATCGCCGGCGTCCTGTACTGGCCCGCGAGCAGCGTGGCGTACAGGATGGTGGGCACGCTGGACGCGAAGGTGGACAGGTACGCGCCCATGTTGGCCGTGGTCTTCACGCGCATCGCGAGGAAGTCGCCCTGGTCGTTCATGGCCAGTTCCGCGGTCGTGACGTGGTCGCGGCCGTGGGCGTCGGTCAGGAACGACTCGCTGCGCTCGGCGGTCCACTTGATGGGCCGGCCGACGCGCTTCGATGCCCACACCAGCGCCGTCTCCTCGGGGTACAGGAAGATCTTCGAGCCGAAGCCGCCGCCCACGTCGGGCGCGATCACGCGCACGCGCGATTCGGGCAGGCCCAGCACGAAGGCCGTCATCAGCAGCCGCTCCACGTGCGGATTCTGGTTGGATACCCACAGGGTGTAGCTGTCGTCGTGGCGCGTGTACTGCGCGTTGGCGGCGCGCGGCTCGATGGCGTTGGGAATGAGCCGGTTGTTGGCGAATTCGAGCTTGGTGACCCGCGTGGCGCGCGCGAACCCGGCGTCGACGGCGGCCCTGTCGCCGTGCGACCAGTCGTAGCAGACGTTGCCGGGCACGTCGTCGTGCACGGCCGACGCAGCGCCGGCCGCCGTGGCGAGGTCGACCACCGCCGGCAACTCCTCGTAGTCGACGGCGACGAGTTCGGCGGCGTCCTTGGCCTGCAGCAGCGTCTCGGCGACGACGAGCGCCAGCTGGTCGCCGACGTGGCGCACCTTGCCCTGCGCCAGCACCGGGTGCGGCGGCTCCTTCATCGGCGAGCCGTCCTGGCTGTGGATCAGCCAGCCGCACGGCAGGCCGCCGACCTTGGCGTCCGCCAGGTCGGCGCCGGTGAAGACGGCGAGCACGCCCGGCGCGGCCTTCGCGGCGGACGTGTCGATGGACCGGATGCGCGCATGCGCATGCGGCGAGCGCACGAACACCGCGTAGCTCTGGCCGTTCAGGACGACGTCGTCCGTGTACTGGCCGGCGCCGGTGAGGAAGCGCGCGTCCTCGCGACGCTTGAGCGGCTGGCCGATCGGCGAGGCGGGCGGCTGCGAGAGGTCGGTCATGGCGGCTGCCCTTCCTAGACGGTGGTGGAGCCGACCTGCCCGGACTGGCAGGCCTGCACCGCGCGCACGATGTTGTGGTAGCCCGTGCAGCGGCACAGGTTTCCTTCGAGGCCGCAGCGGATGTCGTCCTCGGTCGCGTCCGGCTTGTCGGCCAGCAGTTGCACCGAGGCCATGACCATGCCCGGCGTGCAGAAGCCGCACTGCAGCCCGTGGCACTCACGGAACGCCGCCTGCATCGGGTGCAGCTCGCCCGCGGGCGCGAGGCCCTCGATGGTGGTCACGCTGCGGCCCTGCGCCTGCAGCGCGAGCATCGAACAGGACTTCACGGCGCGCCCGTCCAGGTGCACGGTGCAAGCGCCGCACTGGGCGGTGTCGCAGCCGACGTGGGTGCCCGTGAGCCGGAGCTGCTCGCGCAGGAGCTGCACCAGCAGCGTCCGCCGATCGACGCTCGCCTCGACCGCCTTGCCGTTGACGGTCAACGAAATGGGAACGTTCACGGGATGGTCTCCTCGTCTGGCGGGCGCTTCGGCCCGGGGAACCTGTGAAGGAACCGGCGTACCTCGTCACGAGGCGCGTCTGCGCCGCCATCTTCCGCGTCCCCGCGGCCGGCCAACACCTAGGCTTTACCCGTAGACCCGCGCGCAGTGCGTCGCCGCAATCGATCTGCCCGGTCGCATGCTCGAATCGAAGCCTCGTGGATTCACCAGGGCTTCCACCCGGGCTTGCGCGGCGGCGCGGGCTCGGCCTGCGTCCGCTCCAGCCGCGCCTCGAGCGCCGCCGCGCGCCGGATGGCGTCGCCGTTGCCCAAGCGTGCCGCCTCCTTCATCCAGCGCAGTGCCTGGACGGGATCGGCCGGCGTGCCGCGGCCGTCCTCGTACATGCGCGCCAGGCGGTAGTGCGCGCAGACCACCTGGCCCGACTGCGCCGCCTCGAGCGTGTACTGGAACGCCAGCGCCGCGTCGCGCGGGCCGAACTCGCCGGTCTCGTACAGCTCGCCCAGATCCTCCTTCGCGTAGCCGTTGCCGGCCGCGGCGGCGCGCCTGAACCAGTCCATCGCCCGGGCCGGGTCGGCGGCCACGCCCAGCCCGCGGCGGTAGCGGAAGGCGACCTGGTACTGCGACTCGGCGTGACCACCCTCGGCGGCCCTCATGTACAGCGCGAAGGCCACCGGCATGGTCGACGGGACTTGCGGGTCGTAGGTGGACGAGGCCAGTTCGTACAAGGCCACCGGGTCCAGGTCGGCCGCCTCGGCCAGCGCCCGCTGCGCGGCCGCGCCGCGGGCGACATCCTGCGCCTGGCGGTAGCTGGCCAGCAGCGCGACGGCATCGGAGAACCCGTGCTCCGCGGCCACCCTCATGCAGCGCACGGCCTCGTCGAGGTCGCACGGCATGCCGCGGCCCTCGGCCGCCATCCGGCCCAGGCTGTACCAGGCGGCACTGATGTTCATGTCGGCCGCCCGCCGGTACAGCGCGATGGCCCGCTCCAGGTCCTGGCCCACGCCCAGGCCGTGCTCGAGCTTGTCGGCCAGGTTGTTGATCGCGCCGCGGTGACCCTGCGCCGCCGAGCGCTCGTACCAGTGCACGCACTGCGCGTAGTCCTGCGGCGCGAGTTCGCCGTCCGTGTAGATCAGTCCGAGCTCGTACTGCGCCTGCGCGTCGTGCGCCTCGGCCGAATGCGTCAGCAGTGCCAGCGCGCGGGCGCCGTCCCTGGCCACACCGCGGCCCTCTCGATACAGCCCCGCCAGGCCGCGCATCGCGGACGCGTCGCCCGCCGCCGCCGACCGCGTGTACAGGTCCACGGCCTTGGGGATGTCCACGCTGCCCAGGCGTCCGCTCTCGAAGGCCTCGGCCAGCAGCGCCTGGGCCCGCGCGTCACCCTTGTTCGCGGCGCGCATCAGGTAGTTGGACGCCTTGACCGGATCGGCCTTGACCGCCCCGTCGCGCAGATGGATGCGGCCGATCTCGCATTCGGCCGGTGCATAGCCGGAATCCGCGGCCGCCTGCCACGCACGCAGCGCCAGGCCGATGTCGCGCCCGACGCACAGGCCCTGCCAATACAGGTTGCCCAGCGCGTGGCGCGCGTGCGCGGCGCTGAGCATGGCGCCCGGGGCAGGCCCGCCGGCGTTGACGCCCTTGGCGCGGCCGCCGTGCTGAACCTGGTGCTCGAGCCAGGCGACGCCCGCGGCCGCCGCCTGCTCGCGGTCGGCGACGCCGGAGCGCACGCGCACGAAGAAGTCCGCCGCCTGCGCGCCGGGCAGCACGCGCACGTCGCCGTGGCAGTCCTCGTAGACGCAGTCCAGTGCGCCTGAGCCGACGTCGCGCACGTCGACGATGCGCGCCGGGAAGAAGCCGGCGTCGGACAGCACCGCATCGCCGGCCTGCACGCGTTCGCCGGTGGCGTAGGTCGGCGGCGCAAGCGCTTCGGTGGGCGCCGAGGCGCTGCCGGCCGTCTCGGCGGCGCGGCCCGCGGCACGATGTTCCTTCCACGAGCCGCCGAAAGGCCAGTTCCAGCCTTCGAGCCCGCGATCGATCGCGCGCTCCAGGGGTGCCAATCGCTGGCCCGTCACGTTCGAATGGCTGACGATCGCCGCAAGGATCGCGAACGGCTGGCCGTCGGCCGCGCGCCGGTACGGGAAGACCAGGGTCAGCTCCAGTGCCTCGCCCTCGAACACGCGCAGCTCGACGACGACGGCCTCGGTACGCCCGCCGGGCAGGTTGGCCCAGGCGTCGTAGCCGAACGCCATCCAGGGCAGGCCGTCCGCGTTGGCCTTCAGGCGCGCACGTCCGTTCTCCAGCGCGGCCGCCTGGTCGTCGAACATCAGGCTGACGAAGGTCGTCCTGCCCTGCATGCCCGGCAGCAACAGCATGGGCTGCACCGACGCGCCGTCGGCGATGAAGGCCATCACGTTGGACGCCAGCAGCCCCAAGGCCTGCGCCGCGGTCCACCAGGCGACCGGCGCGTCCTCGCTCAGCAGTTCGACGATGTGGTCCACGAAATCGCCGGCACCGAACGGCGTGATCTCGGTGAGCAGCCGGCCTTCCGGCCAGGCCAGCGGCAGGAACACGCGGCCCTGGTCGGGCGCCCAGGCGACGAGGCGCGAGAACGACTCGCGCGGCAACGCGGGCCCCGGCGGCAGGAACTTCTCTACGGCGTCGCGTTCATGCCAGGCGATGTTCGCGCCGGTGCGGCGCACCACCATCTCGATCAGGTAGAAGCCGATCAACTGGCAGAAGTTGCGGCCCCGGGGGGTATCGACCAGCGCGGCGCGCGACGGCTGCGCGCGCTCGCGGATGGCTGCCATCAGGGCATCGAGCCGCGCCAGGCTGGCGTCCGAGAAGTCCAGGCGCGCCTGCTGCAGCGCCTTGGCGTGCAGCCATCCGCCGTCCACCTCGCCGCCGCGGGCATACGTCTCCAGGTAATGCCGTGCAATCTCGTCCATGCGCCCTCCCCGCGCCGTGCGTCCATCCGCTGGCCCGGTTGGCCGGGTCTGTCTTCAGTGGCGGTCGCGAGGCCCCGGCCACCGCGCCGCATGCGAGGCGCGCCTCAGTTCATCACCGCCGCGCCGACCAGCACGAGCTCCACCAGGAAACCGACCAGGGCCCCCAGCAGGAACGAGCGCTTCAGCAGCAGCTTGAAGACGAGGGCGCCCGCCACCATGAACGCCAGCGTGCGCAGCAACTTCATGCGCCCGTAGTGCATGATTTCCGCGTCCGTGTGCTGCGGGCTCGCGTCCGGCGTCGACGCCTGCGCCTGCACGGTCGCGACGACCGGATGGGCCGCGGCTTCGTAGGCCTTGGCCACGCGCTCGAGCGCCACCTGCGCGTTCGGATCCTGGGGCGAGACGTCGCGCACCTCGGTCTCGTTGAAACGGCAGCCGTCGACGCGCTGGCCGAGCCGGCCGCCGGCGTCCCTGCACCAGTGCACGACCTGCAGCACTTCGGCCGCAGGCAAGGAGACGGACACGCCCAGGCAGGCGGCGGCAAGGGCGAGGATCGCGGACAGCTTCTTCATGGGCAGGTCAGGAGATTCGTGGGGCGGCAGCGTCGCCGCGGCGTGCAGCTTGCCAGATGCCGGGGCGCCCGCCGGCATCCCGTGCCTGCATGCGCACACCCGCGCGTGGAAGATTCACGTTTGGCGGCACTTCCCCTCCCGGCGTGCCGATCGACGGTGACGCTGGAACCGGTCCAGCACGCGGCGTTCGACCTCATCTTCCTGCCGGGCGGCCACGGACCGCTGGTCGACCTGGCCGACGACGGGACGCTGCGCGAGATGCTCGCGCGCCAGGACGCCGCCGGCCTGTCGCACGTCGAGCGCGACGGCAACTTGCTGACGGGCCAGAACCCGAACTCGAGCCATGCGATCGGCAAGGCGATGCTCGACGCGCTGCACCTGGCGCACGCAGACTGAGCGCCTGTTGCGCCCGCGTGGCGGTCCACGCCAGGCTGCTCCACCTAGGCGAGGAGCGGGCCGAGCGGATTGCCCGGGCTCACTGCATGCGGCGCCGGCCGCTCACCGGCTCGCCGCCGACGCCGGCAGCGGCGGCATCGACAGGAAGCGATCGACGCGCTTGTTGGCCTTGTTGTCGACCAGCATCTTCC
Source organism: Vitreoscilla sp. (assembly GCA_045810285.1). Classification (GTDB taxonomy): domain Bacteria; phylum Pseudomonadota; class Gammaproteobacteria; order Burkholderiales; family Burkholderiaceae_C; genus Scleromatobacter. Next base: position 9,602 of record JBJMWE010000480.1, read on the forward strand.
ACATGCCCGAGTTGTCGTAGACCTTCTGCGCCTCGACGCGGCACTCGGCCACCAGCGCCTCGTGGCGCGCGGCGGGCCAGTCCTTCTGCTGCGCCGCCGCGGCCTTGAGCATGTTGCTGCCGCGCGGATCGCGCAGGCCCTTGAGGTACGCCTCGCCGACGTAGGCGAAGCCCAGCTTGGTCAGCTCGAACAGCGCGGGACGGAGGTTGGGCTCGCCCTGGCGCGCCCGCGCGACGAGGGCGTACTGGTCGAACTGCATGGCGGCCGCGCACTCGGAGGCCCGCTGGTAGAACGCCTCGTCCGCGGCGTTGCCTGCGCGCGCGGGCGCGGCGGCGACGCCGCCCAGCAGGGCCAGCGCGGCGATCGTGAATCGGTGTGCAGGGTGCATCGTCCCATCGTATCAACTGGAGGACGGTCTGGCGGGCAAGCGAGGTTCCCGCGGGTCCGCGCCCGTCGAGGGCCGTCGCGAATCCGTTCGGAAGCCCTTCAGCGCAGCGGCGTCCACTTCACGTCGCCGTGCGCCGAGGCCACGGCCGTCTCGATGAAGCGCACGCCCCGCACGCCATCGGCGATGCGCGGGTATTCGGCCTCTTCGGCGGTGGCCGCACGGCCGTGCACGGCGCGCATCCGCAGGTCGCCGGCCACGCCCTGGTAAAGATTCGCGAAGGCCTCGATGAAGCCTTCCGGATGCCCGGGCGGCAGGCGGCACGCACGCCGTGCGGCGGCGCTCAGGCCCGGCGAGTTGCGCGTGAGCGTGCGCCGCGGCCCGTCGCCCGGCGCGTGCACCAGGACGTTGGGCTCCTCCTGGCGCCAGTCCAGCAGGCCGCGCTCGCCGTACACGCGCAGCCGCAGGTCGTTCTCGCTGCCGGCGGCCACCTGCGACGCCGACATCACGCCGCGCGCCCCGCCCGCGAAGCGCAGCAGCAGGCCCGCGTCGTCGTCGAGCCGGCGGCCCGGGCCGAACGCGCTGAGGTCGGCGCACAGGCTCTCCAGCTCGAGCCCGGTGACGGTGGCCACGAGGTTCTCGGCGTGCGAGCCGATGTCGGCCATCGCGCCTGCCGGCCCGCCGCGCGCGGGATCCGTGCGCCATGCCGACTGCTTGTTGTCGGACGCTTCCAGCGCTCCGGCGAGCCAGCCCTGGTGGTACTCGACGACCACCTTGCGCACGGCGCCGATCGTGCCGGCGCGCACGAGCTCGCGCGCCTCGCGCACCATCGGGTAGCCGGTGTAGTTGTAGGTGACCGCGAACAGCGTGCCGCGCGCGGCCACCAGCGCCGCGAGCTCGTCGGCCTGCGCGCCGGTATGCACCAGCGGCTTGTCGCAGACGACGTGGAAGCCGGCATCGACGAACGCGCGCGCCGGCTCGAAGTGCAGGTGGTTGGGCGTGACGATCACGACGACCTCGGCGCGCTCATGGACGGGCCGGCGGCGTTCGTCGGCCAGCAGCGCCTGCCAGGTGCCGTGGTTGCGATCGTCGGGCAGGCCCAGGTCGCGGCCCGACGCGATGGACTTCTCCGGCGTCGACGACAGTGCCGCCGACGCCAGCACGTACTGGCCGTCGAGCGCCATCGCCGCCCGGTGCACGCCGCCGATGAACGCGTCGCGGCCGCCGCCGACCATCGCGTAGCGGATGCGCCGCGTCATGGCGCGCTCCCCGCCATGCCGCCCTGCCGGGCCTTGTCGAACACGGCGTCGTCGAGCGCGACGATGAAGCGCGTGATGGGGCGTGCCATGGCGAAGCCTCCTCGATCAGAACGGAGAGTCCGGGAAGTAGAAGTCCTTCGCGTTGTCCCTGGTGATCAGCACCGAGGGGATGATCGTCTTGGCCGGCAGTTTCTCGCCCTTGAGCCGCGCCTCGGCCGTCAGCTTGATCGCGTCGTAGATGAACTTGGGCGAGTACGACACGTTGGCCTTGATGCGCGGGTCGCTGCCGTCCTTGAGCGTCTTGATCATGCCCTTGGCGCCGGCGCCGCCGAACACCAGCTTGATGTCGGTGCGCCTGGCCTGGTCGATCGCCTTGATCACGCCCACGGCCATGTCGTCGTCGGCCGCCCACACGGCGTCGATGTGCTTGAAGCGCGTCAGGAAGTCCTGCATCGTCTTGAACGCGTCGTCCCGGTTCCAGTTCGCGTACTTGGCGTCCAGCAGGTGGATGCCGGGGTAGTTCTTCATCACGCTGTTGAACGCGTCCATGCGCTCGTTGTCCAGCGTGGTGGCGATGCCGCGCAGCGCCACGATGTCGCCCTTGCCGCCCAGCGCCTTGGCGATGTATTCGGCGGGCACCTTGCCGAAGGCCGTGTTGTCGCCGGCCACGTAGGCGTCCTGGCCGCTCTCGTCGGTCAGGCCGCGGTCCACCACCGTCACGTACACGCCCTTGGAATGCACCTGCTGCACGGGCTTGGTGAGCGCCGCGGATTCTTGCGGGAAGATCACGAGCGCGTTGATCTTGTTGGCGGTCACCAGGTCCTGCAGTTGGTTGGCCTGCTCGCCCGGGTCCTTGGAGGTCTTCACGATGACCTTGAGGTCGGGGTACTTCTTCTCCAGCTCCTTCTTCGCCTCGTTGGCCCACCAGACGATGCCGCCGGTGAAGCCGTGGTCGGCGGTGGGGATCGCGACGCCGAGCGTGACCTTGTCCTGCGCGAAGGCGCACGGCGCGGCCAGCGCCAGCGCTGCGCCGCCGAGCGCGAGGACGAACCTGCGTTGGATCGGTTTCATCGATGTCTCCTGCTTGTTGTGAAAACGATGGAAACGCGGCCTGCGGCAGCCGCGAGGGGTCACCGGCGGCGCCGCTGCATGAAGGCCACCACGATGATCACGCCGCCCTGCACCGCCGCGTTCAGGTAGACGCTGATGATGCTGGTGAGGTTCAGGATGTTGCTGATGACGGACAGCAGGACGGCGCCCACCACCGTGCCGGTGATCGAACCGGCCCCGCCCTTGAGCGCCGTGCCGCCGACGATCACCGCGGCGATCGCCTCCAGCTCCCACAGCAGCCCGGTGGTGGGCGATGCCGACCCCAGCCGCGGCACGTACAGCAGCGTGGCGACGCCCACGCAGGCCCCCAGCAGCATGTAGGTGACGAGCTTGGTGTAGTCGACGTCGACCGCGGCGTAGCGCGCCACCTGCTCGTTGGAGCCGATCGCCTGCACGTAGCGGCCGTAGGCGGTGCGGTTCAGGATGGCCGCGCCCAGCACCGCGACCACCAGGAATACCCATACGGGCACGGGAATTCCCAGCACCGCCGCGTAGTAGACCGGCGCGTAGGCATCGGCCAGGTCGTTGTCCAGCGTGATGGCGCCGCCGTCGGACAGCCACGTCAGCGTCGCGCGGAAGATGCCCAGCGTGCCCAGCGTCACGATGAAGGGCTCGATGCGGCCGCGCGTGATCAGCA
>JBJMWE010000481.1:0-5430 GCA_045810285.1 Vitreoscilla sp.
CAGGATGGTCTTGGCACGAGCGATGTCACGGCGGGTGTTCTTCAGCTGCGAGTGGTTCGTCAGCTGTTGAGTACCCTTCTGCATGCGCAGGCCGAAGTGGGCGCGCAGGAGGTCGGTGACTTCCTTCTCGAGCGCCGGGACGTCCTTGGTCCGCAGTTCAGATGCTTTCATTGATTTGCTCCGGTCACTGGCCGAGTTGGCGAGCGACGAAGGTGCAGCTCAGCGGCAGCTTGGCAGCCGCGAGCGTGAACGCTTCGCGGGCCAGTTGCTCCGGCACACCGTTGATCTCGTAGAGCACCTTGCCCGGCTGGATTTCAGCCACGTAGTACTCCGGATTGCCCTTGCCGTTACCCATGCGGACTTCGGCCGGCTTCTGCGAAATCGGCTTGTCCGGGAAGATGCGGATGAAGATGCGGCCACCGCGCTTGATATGGCGCGAGATGGCACGACGGGCAGCTTCGATCTGGCGGGCCGTGATGCGGCCGCGCTCGGTGGCCTTCAGGCCGAACTCGCCGAACGAGACGGCAGCGCCACGGGTGGCGATGCCGGTGTTGCGGCCCTTCTGTTCCTTGCGGAACTTGCGGCGTGCTGGTTGCAGCATGTCTTATTCTCCTTTGCCTTCGGCAGCCGCGGCCGGAGCCGCTGCAGCCGGAGCCTTGCGCACGACGCGCTTGACGGCCGGCTTGTCGCCAGCCGGAGCGGCAGCGTCGGCACGCGGGGCGCCGTCACGCGGGCCGCCACGGTCGTTGCTGCGCGGGGCGCCACGGCCACCACGGTCGTCACGACGCGGACCACGCGGGCCACGGCGATCGTCTTCGCCTTCGGTCTTCGGGATCACGGGCGCTTCGCCATTGGCGAGGCGGTCACCGCGGTAGACCCAGACCTTGCAGCCGATGACGCCGTACGTCGTCTTGGCTTCGGAGAAGCCGTAGTCGATGTCGGCCTTCAGCGTGTGGAGGGGCACGCGACCTTCGCGGTACCACTCGCAGCGGGCGATCTCGATGCCGTTCAGGCGGCCCGACGACATGATCTTGATGCCCTGCGCGCCGAGGCGCATCGCGTTCTGCATCGCGCGCTTCATCGCACGGCGGAACATGATGCGCTTCTCGAGCTGCTGGGTGATCGAGTCGGCGATCAGCTGAGCGTCGATTTCAGGCTTGCGCACTTCCTCGATGTTGACGGCCACCGGCACGTTCAACAGCTTGGCCAGCGCGGCCTTCAGGTTCTCGATGTCTTCGCCCTTCTTGCCGATCACGACGCCCGGACGCGCCGAGTAGATCGTGATGCGAGCGTTCTTGGCGGGCCGTTCGATCAGGACGCGCGAGACCGCGGCATTCTTGAGCTTGGCCTTCAGGAATTCGCGAACCTTCAGGTCTTCGGCCAGCATCTGGCTGAAGTTGCGGTTCGACGCATACCAGCGCGACGCCCAGGCCCGGGTCACGGGCAGGCGGAAGCCGGTCGGGTGGATTTTCTGTCCCATAGTCTTCCTTTGCGCGCGTCAGTTGCCGACGGTCACGTAGATGTGGCACGTACCCTTGCTGATGCGATTGCCACGGCCCTTTGCACGAGCCGAGAAACGCTTCAGGGTGGTGCCCTGTTCCACGTAGATCGAGGTGATCTTGAGTTCGTCGATGTCGGCGCCGTCATTGTGCTCGGCGTTCGCGATCGCGGACTCCAGGGCCTTCTTGATGATGCCGGCGGCCTTCTTCTGCGTGAATTCCAGCGTGTTGAGCGCCAGGCCGACCTTCTTGCCGCGGATCAGATCAGCGACCAGGCGACCCTTGTCGGCCGAGAGGCGGACGCCGCGGACGATTGCTTTGGTTTCCATCGTCTGCTCCTTAGCGCTTGGCCTTCTTGTCGGCCGGGTGACCCTTGAAGGTCCGCGTCAGCGCGAATTCGCCGAGCTTGTGGCCGACCATCTGGTCGGACACGTACACGGGGACGTGCTGCTTGCCGTTGTGCACGGCGATCGTCAGACCGATGAAGTCCGGCAGGATCGTCGAGCGGCGCGACCAGGTCTTGATGGGCTTCTTGTCCTTGATCGCCACGGCCTTTTCGGCCTTGGCGAGAAGGTGGTGGTCCACGAAGGGACCCTTCTTGAGAGAGCGTGCCATGGTCTAGCCTTACTTCTTGCGGCGCGAGACGATCATCGTCTGCGTGCGCTTGTTGTTGCGCGTGCGATAGCCCTTGGTCATCGTGTTCCACGGCGACACAGGAACCTGGCCCTCGCCGGTGCGGCCTTCGCCGCCGCCGTGCGGGTGGTCCACCGGGTTCATCGCGACACCGCGGACGGTCGGGCGGATGCCCTTCCAGCGGATCGCACCGGCCTTGCCGTACTGGCGCAGGTTGTGCTCTTCGTTGGACGTCTCGCCGATGGTGGCGCGGCAGTCGATGTGGATCTTGCGGACTTCACCCGAACGCAGGCGAACCTGCGCGTAGGTGCCTTCGCGCGCCATCAGCGTGACCGAGGTGCCGGCCGAGCGGGCGATCTGGGCGCCCTTGCCCGGCTGCAGTTCCACGCAGTGGATGATCGAACCGACGGGGATGTTGCGGATGGGCAGCGTGTTGCCGGCCTTGATCGGCGCTTCGGCGCCGGACACGACCGTGGAACCCACTTCCAGGCCACGCGGGGCGATGATGTAGCGACGCTCGCCGTCGGCATAGCACACCAGCGCGATGTGGGCCGTGCGGTTCGGGTCGTACTCGATCGTCTCGACCTTCGCCGGGATGCCGTCCTTGGCGCGCACGAAGTCGACGACACGGTAGTGGTGCTTGTGACCACCGCCCTTGTGACGGATCGTGATGTGGCCGTTGTTGTTGCGGCCGGCGTTCTGCTTCTGGGGCTCGAGCAGCGACGCTTCGGGCTTGCCCTTGTGCAGGTGGGCATGCACGACCTTCACGACGGCACGGCGGCCAGGCGAGGTCGGCTTGACTTTGATGACGGCCATTTACGCGGCCTCCCCGGAGAAGTTGAGCTCTTGCCCGGCCTTCAGCGACACGTACGCCTTCTTGACGTGGTCGCGGCGGCCGATGGAACGCCCGAATTTCTTGACCTTGCCCTTTTGGACGACGGTCGAGACGGACTCGACCTCGACCTTGAAGAGCAGCTCGACGGCAGCCTTGATCTCGGGCTTGGTGGCGTCGCGCAGCACCTTGAACAACACCTGGTTGTTCTTCTCGGCGACGCTGGTGGCCTTTTCCGAAATGATCGGAGCCATCAGGATCGTGGCGAGACGGTTCTCGTCGAATTTCTTGGCGGTGCTCATGCGAACATCTCCTTGAACTGCTCGATCGCGGCCTTGGTCACCAGCACCTTCTTGTAGAAGACCAGCGACAGGGGATCGGCGTAACGCGGCTCGGTGACGAGCACGTTGGGCAGGTTGCGCGAAGCGAGCGCGAGGTTGTCGCCGACGTTGTCGGAGATCACCATCACGGAGCTCAGGCTCATGTCCTTGAACTTCTGCGCCAGCAGCTTCGTCTTGGGCGCGTCGACGTCGAACGAGTCGACGACGGCCAGGCGACCATCACGGGCCAGCTGCGAGAGGATCGCGGTCATGCCGGCGCGATACATCTTCTTGTTCAGCTTCTGCGTGAAGTTCTCGTCCGGGCGATTCGGGAAGGCGCGACCGCCTCCACGCCAGATCGGGGACGAGGTCATGCCGGAACGAGCGCGGCCGGTGCCCTTCTGGGCCCACGGCTTCTTCGTCGAGTGCTTGACTTCTTCGCGGTTCTTCTGCGAACGCGTGCCTTGGCGCGCGTTGGCCTGGAAGGCGACCACGATCTGATGGATCAGGGCTTCGTTGTAGTCACGCGCGAACACGGTGTCCGGCGCGTCGACCTTGGCGGTAGCCTGGCCTTGTTCGTTGAGGAGCTCGAGTTGCATCAGTTGGCTCCCTTCTTGGCCTTGACCTTGACGGCGTGGCGAACGACCACGTGGCCGTTCTTCGAGCCGGGGATCGCGCCCTTGACGAGCAGCAGCGAACGCTCGGCGTCCACGCGGACGATGTCGAGGTTCTGCACGGTGACGGTCTCGTCGCCGAGGTGGCCCGACATGCGCTTGCCCGGGAACACGCGGCCCGGATCCTGCGCCATGCCGATCGAGCCCGGCACGTTGTGCGAACGGCTGTTGCCGTGCGACGCGCGCTGCGAGCTGAAGTTGTGGCGCTTGATGGTGCCCGCGAAGCCCTTGCCGATCGAGGTGCCTTGCACGTCGACGGACTGGCCCACTTCGAACAGGCCGACCGGCACGACGGTGCCCGGCTTGTATTCAGCGGCGACTTCCGGGGTGACCCGGAATTCCTTCAGGATGGTGCCGGCTTCGACGCCGGCCTTGGCGAGGTGGCCCGCGGCCGGCTTGGTCACGCGCGAAGCCTTGCGCGAACCGAAAGCGACCTGGACGCCCGTGTAGCCGTCGGTGTCGACGGTCTTGACCTGGGTGACGCGATTGTTGGACACGTCGATCACCGTCACAGGCACGGCATCGCCGTCGTCCGTGAAGATGCGCATCATGCCCACCTTGCGACCCAGCAATCCGAGACGATTGCTTAGAGACATGGATTTTCTCCAGCCCGTTCACCCGTTTCGGGGCTCCGGAGCCTTTGTTTGACAAACCCGACATCGATTGGCCGGGCAGACTTTGGTTCAGCATAAAAGCCCCTCGCCCGGATTCCGGGCAGGGGGCTTCTTGCAGAGCCAGCGATTATAACAGATGCGCGCGAACCCGCAACTGCGTGCCTTTTCAAGCGGCCGCCGTGGAACCGGCTCTGCCGGGCCACCAGCGGCGCCCCCTCGGGAGGAGGCGGCCGCAGGCCGCTTCGGGGGCGCCCGTTTACTGCAGCTTGATCTCGACGTCCACGCCCGCGGGCAGGTCGAGCTTCATCAGCGCGTCGACGGTCTTGTCCGTCGGGTCGACGATGTCCATCAGGCGCTGGTGCGTGCGGATCTCGAACTGGTCGCGGCTCGTCTTGTTGACGTGCGGCGAACGCAGGATGTCGAAACGCTGCAGGCGCGTCGGCAGGGGCACCGGGCCCTTGACGATGGCGCCGGTGCGCTTGGCGGTCTCGACGATCTCGAGGGCCGACTGGTCGATCAGCTTGTAGTCGAATGCCTTCAGGCGGATACGGATCTTTTGCTTTTGCATGATGTTGTCCTCAAAGAGCGATGCCGGCGGAGCCGACGGGGGATCGGGAAACAGGGCGCGGCGCCCGGGGGACGGCGCGCCCGCATCACGCAAGAGTTACTCGATGATCTTGGCGACGACGCCGGCGCCGACGGTGCGGCCGCCTTCACGGATGGCGAAGCGCAGGCCTTCTTCCATGGCGATCGGGGCGATCAGCTTGACCGTGATCGACACGTTGTCGCCGGGCATGACCATTTCCTTGTCCTTGGGCAGCTCCACCGCGCCCGTCACGTCCGTCGTGCGGAAGTAGA
>JBJMWE010000482.1:0-22312 GCA_045810285.1 Vitreoscilla sp.
CCAGGACGCGCTGGCCCCGCTGCGCGACCAGTTCATGCTGCCAGAAGGCGTGATCTATGTCGATGGCAACTCCCTCGGGGCGCTGCCGCGCGCCACGCCGTCGCGCGTGGCCGCCGCCGTGCAGCAGGAATGGGGCGACGGCCTGATCCGCAGCTGGAACGACGCCGGCTGGATCACGCTGCCGCAGCGCGTGGGCGATCGCATCGGCACCCTGGTCGGGGCGGGCCCGGGCGAATGCGTGGCGGCCGATTCGACCTCGGTCAACCTGTACAAGGTGCTCAGCGCCGCCGCGCGCATCGTGCAGGCCGACGCGCCGTCGCGCGGCGTCATCGTCAGCGAACGCCAGAATTTCCCGACCGACCTCTACATCGCCGAGGGCCTGTGCCGCACGCTCGGCTGGACGCTGGAACTGCTGGAACCTCCGGCGATCGTGGAGCGCCTGTCGGGCGGCCGCGGCGCCGACGTCGCGCTGCTGATGCTCACCCAGGTCAACTACCGCACCGGCGCGCTCCACGACATGGCCGCGATGACCGCGCTGGCACATGCGGCGGGCGCGCTGGCGATCTGGGATCTCGCGCACTCCGCCGGCGCGCTGCCGGTCGACCTCGACGGTGCCGGGGCCGACTTCGCGATCGGCTGCGGCTACAAGTTCCTCAACGGCGGCCCGGGGGCGCCGGCCTTCGTGTGGGCGCACCCGCGCCACGCCGATCGCTTCTGGCAGCCCTTGTCGGGCTGGATGGGCCACGCGGCGCCGTTCACGTTCAAGCCGAACTACGAGCCCGCGGCGGGCATCGGGCGGTTCCTGTGCGGCACGCCGGCGGTGCTGTCGCTGACCGCGCTGGAATGCGGCGTCGACACGCTGCATGCCGCCGACGCGCTCGGCGGCATGGCGGCGCTGCGCGCCAAGTCGATCGCGCTGACGGAGCTGTTCATCGCGCTCGTCGACGAGCGCTGCGCGGCGCTCGGCTTCGCGGTCGCGAGCCCGCGTGACGCGCGCGTGCGCGGCAGCCAGGTGAGCCTGACGCACGCGGGCGCCGACGGCGCCGCGCACGGCTATGCCATCGTGCAGGCGCTGATCGCGCGCGGCGTCATCGGCGACTTCCGCGCCGGCGCCGCCCCCGACGCCCATGGCCCCGCACTGCCCGACATCCTGCGCTTCGGCTTCACGCCGCTGTACCTGCGCTTCGTCGACGTGTTCGACGCCGTGGCGCACCTGGTGCAGGTGATGGAGGCGGGCGAATACCGCGAGGCGCGCTTCAACTAGCGCTCCGCGGTCACCTGAACCCGCGGCGAACCAGCGAGACAATCCCGCCATGAGCCAGACCAACGACACCGCCGGCCGCTGCCCGATGGGCCACGGTGCCGAGCCCGCGAACGCCGACGCAGCGGCCGACCCGCGCGGCGAACGCATCGTCGCCGAGGAGGGCGCACAGCTCGCCTTCCAGTCGGACATGAGCTACGGCGACTACCTGCACCTCGACCAGGTGCTGACCGCCCAGCACCCGCTCTCGCCCGACCACAACGAGATGCTGTTCATCGTGCAGCACCAAACGTCCGAGCTGTGGATGAAGCTGATGCTGCACGAGCTGCGCGCCGCCGTCGCATCCATCGCGGCCGACGAGCTCGGCACCGCGTTCAAGATGATGGCGCGCGTCAGCCGCATCATGGAACAGCTGGTGCACGCCTGGGACGTGCTGGCCACGATGACGCCGTCCGAGTACTCGGCCATCCGCCCCTACCTGGCGGCCAGCAGCGGCTTCCAGAGCTGGCAGTACCGCTGCATCGAGTTCGCGATGGGCAACAAGAACGCCGCGATGCTCAAGCCGCATTCGCACCGGCCCGACCTGCTCGCGCAGGTGGAACAGGCGGCGGGCACGCCGTCGCTGTACGACGAGAGCCTGCGCTTGCTGGCGCGCCGCGGCCTGGCCATCCCCGCCGACCACCTCAAGCGCGACTGGACGCAGCCCTACGTGGACAGCACGGCCGTGCGCGACGCGTGGCTGGTGGTCTACCGGGACCCGAAGCAGCACTGGGACCTGTACCAGCTGGGCGAGGAGCTGACCGACCTCGAGGATGCGTTCCGCCTGTGGCGCTTCCGCCACCTGACGACGGTGCAACGCATCATCGGCTTCAAGCGCGGCACCGGCGGCACCGGGGGCGTCAGCTACCTGCGCAAGATGCTCGACACCGTGCTGTTCCCCGAGGTGTGGGCGCTGCGCACCGAGCTCTGAACGCCGCGTGCATGCGGCTTTCCTGCTCGACGGGATGGCTGGACTTGCGTTCAGTTGGCGCGCGAAGCGCCCCGATGCCGTCGAGTACAAGCTTGTAAATAGCGGGCATTCCTGCCGCAAACCCTTCATATTGGCCTTAGCATGCGGCCTTACCATGTAGGACAAGGGCGCGAAATCGTGCCCGTCCCGGGCAACTTCCACCCGGGACCACGAGCAGGAATGGAACCGTTGAGATGAAGTTTTGGGGCAAGCTGGCAGTCGCCGCAACGGTCGCGTGGGTCTCTTCCACCGCTTTCGCGCTCACCGACCCGACGTCTCGCCAAGGCGAGCTCCTGTCCGCCCTCGAGGGCGTGGACGCCTCGGCCGACGCGCGCTACGTGGAACACTGGATCCGCGAGAAGGGGGACGACCATGGACGCCCTTTCGTGATCGTGGACAAGAAGGCGGCGCGCATCTTCGTGTTCGGCGCCGGCGGCAAGCTGGTGGGCGAGTCGTCCACCATCCTCGGCCAGAGCCGCGGCGACGTGCCGGTGCCGGGCGCCGGCCAGAAGAACCCGTCCGACCTGCTGCCCTACGAGCGCAAGACGCCGGCGGGCCGCTTCGAATCGCAGCCCGGCCGCAACCTGCACGGCGAGCCGGTGGTCTGGGTCGACTACGACACCGGCATCGCGATCCATCGCGTGCGCCCGGGCATCTCGCAGATGCAGCGCGTGAACAGCCTGGCCACCGAAGACCCGACCAACAAGCGCCTTTCGCTGGGCTGCGTCGTGGTGCCCGAGGAATTCTTCTGGTCGGTCGTGATCCCGACGATGGGCCACACCCACGGCGTGGTGTACGTGCTGCCCGAGGACGAGCCGGTGCAGGCGCTGTTCACGGCGCCGAAGGCCGGGCCGGCCAAGGCCGTCGCGACCACGACGGCGGCCGCGACGGCGCAGCCCGCCAGCCTGAGCGTCAGCGCGCGATAGTCTTCAGCGTCGCCAGCGAGGCGTCGAACTCCTCGCGCACCCATGCGCGCAGCGCGACCAGCGGCGCCCAGTCCTTGAGCGCGCGCGGGAAGACGAAGCAGTAGGGCTGCACGCCGCCCATCACCACGGACATCTCGAACAGCCGCGCCAGCCGGCCGTCGCGCAACGCGTCGGCCGCGAGCAGTTCGCGCACCACCGACAGGCCCAGGCCCTGCTCGGTGGCCTGCAGCATCAGGCCGACGTCGTTGAACGAGGCGACCGGCGTCACCCGCGTGCGCACCCCCGCGCCGGCGAACCACTTCTCCCAGACCTCGCTGTCGCCCAGCAGCGGCTCGCGTGCGAGGTCCGCCGGCCTGCCTTCTCGCAGGCGGCTGGCCACCGGGGGCGCCGCCACCGCGATGAACGGCGTCGGGGATTCGTACAGCCGCTCCGCCACCAGCCCCGGCCACGGTCCGGCGCCGCTGCGGATCGCGGCGTGGAAGCCGTCGCGCTGCAGGTCGATGACGTTGGCCGAGGCCTCGATGTCGATCGGGATGTCGGGATGCCGCGCGCGCCATGCGCCCAGCCGCGGCAAGAACCAGCGCTGGGCGAAGGAGGGCAGCATCGTGATGCGGATGCCCTGCGCCGCGCCCTGGGCCGCCGCCGCCGCGGCCTGCACGCCGTCGTCCACCTGCGCCAGCGCCGGCCCGGCGTGCCGCAGCAACGCCTCGCCGGCGGCGTTGAGGTGCACCCGGCGCCCGCGCCGATCGAACAAGGGAAAGCCGAGGCGGCTCTCCAGCTCGCCCATCTGCTGGCTGACCGCGCTGTGCGTCAGGTGCAGCGAATCGGCCGCGGCACGCAGCGTCTGCAGCCGGGCGACGGCCACGAAGGTGGGCAGGAACTGGAGCGGGATTCGGGCCATTGGTCAGGTTAGCTTACCAACTTCGGCAGAAACAGTCGATATACGCCCCGGGATCTTCGTCCTATTCTTACCAACACAAGAAGGAGATCCACATGACCACGTTCACCATCACCCCGACCGTCGCCCCGTCCCTTGCCAGCCGAGTGCTCGACTCGATGTTCCGCTACTTCAGCCGCTCGGTGGTCTCGCGCGAGAGCATGGACCAGGCATGGATCGACTCCGGCCTGCACCGGCTGGACGCGGCCACCCTGAAGGACATCGGCGCGCCGGCCGGCGTCATCGAAGGCGTCGAGAGCGCGGAGCTGCGCGAGGCCTGGAAGGTGGCGTCGGCGCTGGACGCCACGCGACACTTCTGACGGTGGCCATCCAGCGTCGGGGACGCGCCTCGGCAGGCGTGGATCCTGCGACTTCGCGCAGGATGACGGGCGGGGGGCGCCGGCGCTCCGCGAGCGCGGTCATCCTGCGACTTCGCGCAGGATGACGGGCGGGGGGGCGCCGGCGCTCCGCGAGCGCGGTCATCCTGCGCGCAGCGAAGCGGAGTCGCAGGATCCACACCTGGCGAAGCGGAGTCGCAAGACCCACCGCTGCCGATGCGGGCGCGCCGACGAGGCGCGCGCTAGTCGTGCACCGACGATGCCGCAGCCGCAGCGGCCAGGCCGTCGCGGAAGCGCAGGTAGTCCTCCGCCGAGTCCTTCGGCCGTTCGATCATCGGCGCGTGCCCGATGTGCGGCATCACGACGGCCTGGGCATTGGGCAGCAGCGTCCTGAGCACGGGCACCGTGCCGACCGAGAGCGCGCGGTCCTCCTCGCCCCATAGGATCAGCGTCGGCGTCGCCAGTCCCTTGATCGAGGCGCTCACCGAGTCGGTGGCGATCTGGGCGAACACCTGTCTCTCCAGCGCCTGGTTGGCGATGCGCTCGCGCGCGAGCACGTCCATCACGGAGCCGGGGATGTACGGCGGGTCGCTCATCACGAACTTCAGGAATGCCGGGAAGTCGCTCTCCTGGGTGATCATCAGCGGGTTCTCGCCGGTGGTCGTCACGATCTTCGCGAGCTCGCTGGGCGGTGCCTCCGCGATGCCGGCGCAGTCGATGAGCCACAGGCTGGCCACCTCGGCCGGGTGCTGCGCGGCGTAGCTCATCGCGATGCCGCCGCCCATCGAGTTGCCGCCCAGATCGATGCGCGACAGGCCGAGCGCCTGCACGAAGGCGCGCAGGCGCCCGGCCTGCGCGGCGTAGTGGTAGTCGACGTCGGCGCGGTGCGCGGATTCGCCGAAGCCCACGAGGTCGGGAACGATCACGCGGTAGTGCGGCGTGAGGTAGCGCGCGACGCGCGTGAAGTTGTCCTTGTCGGCGCCGAAGCCGTGCACCAGCACCAGCGGCGCGCCGCTGCCGCCTTCGAGCCAGACCATGTGCGTGCCGTCCGCCAGCGCGATCTCCTTGCGCTGCAAGCCGGCGCGCGAGCGCTCCATCGCATAGGCCTGCTCCTTGAGCGTGGGTCCCAGGCTGTCGCAGCCGGCGAGCAGCACGGCGAGGCCGAGGGCGAGAAGGGCGGTGCGTGAGGACGACATCGTGAGGGCGTGGGCAATGGAGACGGCTGCACTCTAGTCGATGCGCCGGCGGGCGGCCACTCGCATTCGGACCGCATCGCACGGCGCCGGTCCGGCGGCGGCGGGCTCGCACGCGACTTGTCCGCTTCAACAAGAAGTTAGGACGCTTCGCGCATGACGTCGAGCAGCTTGCTGAAGAGCTCGTCAAACAGGGGGCTGTCGTCCCTTTAGGGGATCAACAAGGGTCGCTCGCTGCGTAATCTTTCGACCATGCAATCGATGAAGGTGCAGTGATGTCGCGAGCCATGTTTCGACGAGGGATGCTGGTGCTGGTGTTCGGCCTGGCCTGCGGATGGGCCGGATGGGCGGGTGCGCGCATGGCGGCCTCGGCGGCCGCGGCCGGCCGCCCGCACGACGCGTCGAGCGGCGCGCCCGCGCCGCACACGCTGTTCGCGGCCCCCCCGACGATCGCGCTGGCGCCGGACGGCAGGGTGACGCTGCACGTCGATGGCGAGCCGCTCCAATGGGTGCTGGCCGAGATCGACCGGCAGGCCGGGCATGCCGTCTCCGCCGCCGCGGATCACGCGGATTCGTCGCGCCGCATCGGCGCAGCGACGGAGACGGCCTGCAGCGTCGCGCGAGCGCCCGAGGCGCAGGACGTCGTGGCGCGCGTGATGCGCGGCACCGAGACGGAGCGCTACGACACGCTGGTGCAGGCGCGCAGCGGCGGTGCGATATCGGAAGAGATGCTCAGGACGCTCTACCAGTCCGACGCTTCGCCGCGCGTGCGCCTGCTCGCCTTCGAGTATGCGCAGGAAGCCACCGAAGGCGACCCCGGCGCACGCCGCGCCGAGCTCGAGGCGGCGCGATTGCTGCCGGACGCGGTGGTCGCGCAGGAGGCCGGTCGCCGCCTCGAGGCGCTGGACGCGCAGGCGCGCCGGGCCGTGCCGCAGGTCGCCACCGCGCACTGAGCGGTTCCCGTTTCACGAGTCCACGGCGGCATGCCGATGCCGCCGCGGGACGACTCGTCTCCAGATCCCCGCAGCGGTCGACCCGGGCAGCCGCAGTGGGATTCCATCGCCCGGAACCCAAGGAGAGAAGACATGCAATTCATCAACACCCCGTTCCGCGCCGTTGCCGCTGCCGCCGTGATGGCCGCGTCCGCCCTCGTGTCGACGACGGCGAGCGCCGACAGCCTCGCCTATGCCGTCAACGGCGACAACTGGACGTTCAGCGGCACGTCCCAGGTGGACGTCTCCGGCATGGTCAGCAACGTGTTCACCAAGCCCGCCAACGCGCGACTGGTCATCACGTTCTCGGCCGAATGCGCCGTCGACGCGCCTGACGGCAATCCGAATGCGTGGATCGACGTGGACATCGTGCTGCTCAATCCCACGACCAACGCCGTCGTCTACACCGCCGCCCCGACCGTCGGCGCCGCGGACGCGTTCTGCTCCTCGACGGGCACCGCGGGTTTCGGCCACTGGGCCACGCATTCGGTGCAGGCGCTGATTCCGTGGAACTTCGCCGCGGGCAGCTACAAGGCCGCCGTCAAGGCGCGCCTGAACAATGGCGCCACCGGCGGCTGGCTGGGCGAGCGCATGCTGTCGGTGATGCAGTAAGCCTGTCGCATCGCGCCGGGCGTCGTCGAAAGCCTGGCCGCTGCCGCGGGGCCCCGCGGCGCGGACGGGGTCACAGTCCGCCGAAGGCGCTGAACTGCGCGAGCGTGTCCAGCGACCGCTCCAGCGCGGCGAAGCAATCGCCGTCGATGGACGTGCCGATGCCGTCGCGCATCACCTGCAGTGCCTGGCCGGTGGGCATCGCGGCTCGATAAGGGCGGTCGGCGGTGAGGGCGTCGAAGATGTCGGCCGTGGTGACGATGCGGGTCTCCAGGCGGATGTGGCGAGCATCCAGGCCGCGCGGGTAGCCGGTGCCATCCAGCTTCTCATGGTGCGCGCCGGCGACGCGCGCGAGCACGCCGAACGAACCGATGCGTCCGAGGATCTGCTCGGTGTGCATCGCATGGCGCTGCATCGCGGCCCATTCGGCCGTGTCCAGCGGCCCGGCCTTGTCGAGGATGCGGTTGCTCACGCCCAGCTTGCCGATGTCGTGCAGCAGCGCGCCACGACGCAGCCAGCGGCGTTCGGGCACCCCCAGCCCCAGCTGGCGCGCGACCTGCTCGGCGATCAGGCCCACGCGGGCGCTGTGCCCGGCCGTCCACGGGCTCTTGGCGTCCACGATCTGGCCGAAGGCGGCGGCGATGTCGTCGAGGTAGTCGTCGTCCACGGGCTGCGGCTGCTGCGCCGGCTCCATCTCGAGCACCACCTGCTCGAGGTCGTCGGAGGCCAGCTGGCGCCAGAACGCCGGGTCGCGTGCGAGCACGGCGAAGGCGTCGGCCAGGCGCGGGTCGAACATGCGGCCGCTGCGCCGTGCGATCTCCTCGCGCGTGGCCTGCGGGCCGGCGCTGGTGTGGAACACGTCGACGGCCTGCGCCAGCAGCGCCAGCCGCGAGAACAGCGGGATCTCCTTGCCGGCCTGGCCCTGGGGCTGGCCGCTGCCGTCCCAGTGCTCGTCGAGCGACTGGATGGCGTCGGCCACGTCCTCGCCGAAGCGCAGCTGGCGGGCGACCTGCGCGCCGCGCGAACACCGCTGCTCGGTGAGCTCGCGGTGGATCTCGCCGCCGTTCTGCACCGCGTTGGCGATCGCACGCACGCGGTCGCGCATGCCGGCCGCGACGCCCGTGTGCGCGATGACGAAGCGCAGCAGGCTGGGCAGGCTCATGCCCACGGTGCGGCGGTCGCGCTTGAACGCGAGGTCGTCGGTGAGGAACAGCTCGCACAGGCGCGCGGCGTTGCTGCTGCAGCCGGAGTCCTTGAGCAGCGTGGTGTAGTAGAGGTCGCGCAGTTCCGCGCTCGACAGGCCGATGGCGCGCCCGACCTGCTGGCCGATCCAGCAGCTGCGCATGCAGTGGCCCACCGGCTGGCCCTCGGTCATGTCGAGCGCGTGGCTCAGCGCGCCCAGCAGCTCGCCCAGGCGCGCGCCGTTGGCGCAGGTGCCCGGCGCCGGGTCGCGCGACGCGGGCGCCCGCACGTGACGCGCGTCCGCCTGCGGGGGGCCGTCGTTGGCGGCTTCGGAGTGGCGGAGATCGAGCTGGGCGTCCATCCACGGTCTATCGGCGCGGCGGCGGGGTCGCTGAAGCCCGCAGAACGTGAGAAGTGTCGCGCACCGCGTGCTCGACAGGGGCTCAATTTCCCGGCCCGACGCGTCGATATCCACCAGACTCCCCCTTTCGCGACGCCGCTTTCCCTCCAACATGGCCTCCGACGACCTGTCGACCACGCCGAACCGCATCGCCCGCAGCGCGCCCATCGCCGTGCGGCTGGCGCTCGCCTTCGGCCTGCTGCTGGCGCTGCTGGCCGGGGTGGTGGCGCTGGTGCTCAAGCAGGCAGAGCTGGTGGGCGAATCCAGCCGCGTCGTGGCGGAATCCAGCCTGCGCCAGGTGCTGCTGGCGCGCCAGGCCGAGAAGGCCGCCCAGTCCGGCGCCCAGCACCTGCACACCCTGTTCCTGCTGGACAAGCGCGACGATCGCGTGCCCGTCTACGGGCTGATCGACACCGCGTTCGCCGACCAGAAGGCCGCGCTCTCCCAGTTGCTGGCCGACGCCCACGCGGTGGAGGACGCCGTCGTCGTCGAGCGCCTGATCTCCACGCGCGGCCGCTTCGAGGCCGCGTTCCAGAAGACGGTGGAGCTGGTGGAACTCGATCTCGGCGCCGCGCGGCCGATCATGATCAAGGAGACGCTGCCGGCGCTCAACGACATGCTGTATGCGCTCGACGCGCTGGTGGCGGTGAAGTCCGCCCAGGCCAACGCCACGATCTCCAGCATCCGCATGCAGCAGGCCAAGAGCCGCGAGTACGTGCTCGAGCTCTCGGGGCTGGCGGTGGTGGTCGCGCTGATGTGCGCGGTGATGATCACGCGCTCGATCACGCGCCCGCTGGCGCTGACCGTGGCGCTCGCGCGCGAGATCGCCGACGGCAAGCTGGATTCGCCGATGCCCCAGGCCGGCCGCGACGAGGTGGGCCGCCTGATCACCGCCCTCGGCGAGATGCGCGACAGCCTCGCGCAGCGCGAGGCGCGCATCGTCGACCTCGCGTTCCGCGACCCGCTGACGGGCCTGGCGAACCGCACGCTGTTCAACGACCGCCTGGACCAGGCCGTGGGCACCGCCACGCGCACGGGTCACGCGATGTCGGTGCTGCTGATCGACCTCGATCGCTTCAAGAACGTCAACGACGTGCTGGGCCACCCCGTCGGCGACGAATTGCTCAACCAGGTGGCCGGCCGCCTCACGCGCGAGCTGCGCCGCACCACCGACACCGTCGCCCGCATC
Organism: Vitreoscilla sp.; assembly: GCA_045810285.1. Lineage (GTDB taxonomy): Bacteria > Pseudomonadota > Gammaproteobacteria > Burkholderiales > Burkholderiaceae_C > Scleromatobacter. The sequence continues at coordinate 10,037 of JBJMWE010000482.1, forward strand.
GGCGGCGACGAGTTCGCGGTGCTGCTGCCCGCGCAGGGCCGCGAGGGCGCCGCGCTGCTGGCGCGCCAGGTGCTGACGGCGCTCGACACACCGGTCACCATCGAGGGCCAGACGGTGGACGTCAGCGGCTCGATCGGCATCGCCACCTTCCCCGAGGACGGCGCCAATCCCACCGAGCTGATGGCGCACGCCGACTCGGCGATGTACGTCGCCAAGCAGACCAGCTCGGGCTATGCCGCCTTCACGCAGAAGATGACGCGCACGACCGAGCACGGCCTGAGCCTGCTGTCGGACCTGCGCCGCGCCGTCGACGAGAACCAGTTCTACCTGCAGTACCAGCCCAAGATCTCGCTGTCGGACCGCAGCTGCCTGTCCGCCGAAGTGCTGCTGCGCTGGCGCCACCCGACGCGCGGCTTCGTGCCGCCCGACGAGTTCATCCCGTTCGCCGAGCAGACGGGCTGCATCAAGTCGATCACCCGCTGGGTGCTGGCGCGCGGCGTCGCGCAGCTGGCGGCGTGGCGCGCGGGCGGCCTGGAGATGTCGCTCAACATCAACGTGTCCACGCGCGACCTCGTGCAGCAGGACCTGCCGGCCCTCGTGCGCGCCCAGCTGCTGGCCGAAGGCGTGGCCGCGCGCCACCTGTGCCTGGAGGTGACCGAGAGCGCGATCATGGAGGACCCCGCCCACGCGCTGGCCTCGCTGCAGGCGCTGCACGACATGGGCGTGCAGCTGTCGATCGACGATTTCGGCACGGGCTATTCCTCGCTCGCCTACCTGAAGAAGCTGCCGGTGCAGGAGCTCAAGATCGATCGCTCGTTCGTGATGAACCTGGACGCGGACGACAACGACCTGAACATCGTGCGCTCGACGATCGGCATGGCCCACCACATGGGCCTGAAGGTGGTGGCCGAAGGCGTGGAGACGGAGTCGGTGGCCGCGAAGCTGCGGACGCTCGGCTGCGACGGCGCGCAGGGCTACCTGTTCAGCCGGCCGCTGAACGCCGACGACTTCCAGTCCTGGGCGGTCGCCTCGCACGCCGCCAATCCGCCGCTGCGGCCCCTGGCGCCCGGCGAGTCGCCGTCGTCCGACCTGTTCGTGCCGTTGCCGGCGCCGATCTGAGGCGGGGCCGGTCCGCGGACGGGCCGCGGCGGGCGTGGATCCTGCGACTGCGCGCAGGATGACGGAGGGGTGGGCCGCCTCCCGGGTGCAAGCGGCGCCATTTGACGGTTTGGTGCGCAAGCGGCGCCGTTGGACGGATTGGGTGCGCAAGCGGCGCCATCGGACGGTTTGGTGCGCAAGCGGCGCCAACCGGTGGCCATGGGGTGTCATCCTGCGCGCAGTCGCAGGATCCACCCCCGCCGGGTCGCCTGGTTCGGTGCACCCCGCTGCACCGCGACACCCGGACGGACGGTTTTCGCACCAACAAGCCCTCAAATAGCCATATCCGATCGGTTCGGCATTGACATGCCCCTGGTTCCGCTGCAATCCTGCGCCTTCGAACCGAGGGAAACGAGAACAAGATGAAGCTGGGGACCTCTGGTGCAACGCCACCTGCCCAGGTGCGCGCGCCCGTCCGATCGCCGGCGCGCGTGGACGAGGAGGCGCTGGACGTCGCCCGCCAGCGGGAGGATCCTTACGCCGTGCTGGCCGTGCGCGCGCTGGCGCTGCTGGTCGGCTTCGTCGGCGCGTTGCTGCTGCTGCTGGCCGCCGTCCAGCGCGGCTACGGGCCGCTCACCGTGCTGGGGCAGTCGCGCGGGCTGATGGGCGGCTGCCTGTTCGCCGGCGGGGCGGGGGCCTGGCTGCTGTCGCGCCGCGGCTGGAGCCGCGCGTCCGCCACGCTGTCGCTGACGCTGGCGGTGTTCGCCCTGATGTTGCACGCATGGCACTCGGGCCTGGGCACGCACGCCATCGCGCTCGGCGGCACGGTGCTGCTGGTGGCGGTGGCAGGCATCCTCGTCGACATGCCCACGGCGATCGCGCTGGGCGTCGTCGACGCGCTGCTGATCGTCGGCCTCGAGGTGGCGGAGCGGCGCGGACTCATCTCGCCCGTCGCGGCCACGGCCAACCTCACGGCCGAATCGCGCTCGCTGTCGTTCGCCATGCTCGCGGTCACAGGGCTGCTCACGGCCTGGATCGTGCGCCGCCAGCTGGTGGGCACCGTGCAGCGCGCACAGGAGCAGGAACGCCGCATGAGCCGGCTGCTGCGGCTGGGCAGCGACTTCACGTGGGAGATGGACCGGCAGGGCTACCTCACCTACCTGTCGCCGTCCTTCGAGAAGCACACCCAGCACACGGTGGCCGAGTTCATGCAGCTGGCCAGGCCCGGCGGCCCCACGATGGCCAAGGACGTGCAGTGGGAGCTGCTGATGGCCGACATGAAGGCGCGCCGGCCCTACCGCGACCGCGTCATCCAGTTCGTCACGGCCCAGGGCAAGGAGCTGTTCATCAGCGGCAGCGGCGAGCCGTTGTTCGACGCGACCGGCAGCCACCTGGGCTGGTGGGGCGTCAGCCGCAACGCCACGGCCGAGGTGCTGGCGCAGCGCGGGCTGGAGCGCTCGCAGACCATGCTGGACCGCCTGTTCCGCCTCAGCCCCGACGCCGTGTGCGTGGCCAGCCTGCGCGACGGCCGCGTGCTGCTCGCCAACCCGGCCTTCCTGCAATTCGTCGGGCTCGACGAGGCGCAGGTGATGGGCCGCAACGGCGTCGACCTGGGCTTCTGGCGCGACAGCGAACCGATGCTGGCGCTGGGCCGCGCCATCACGACGCAGGGCTGGGTGCGCGACTTCCGCTCCGTGGCCTGGTCGGCCGACGGCGCGCAGCACTTCGTGCTGATCACGGCGGCCACCTTCGATTGGGACGGCGAGCCGGTGGCCGTGATGACCACGCGCGACGTCACCGAGACGGAGCGCGCCAAGCAGGAGGGCGACGCCATCCTCGACAACGCCGTCGTTGGCGTGTGCCTGGTGCGCAACCACCGGCTCGAGCGCGTCAACCCGCAGCTGGAACGCATGCTGGGCCTGCCGCTGGGCTCGCTGGTGGGCAAGCCCACGGAGGTGCTGTTTCCCAACCAGGACAAGTTCAAGGAGTTCGTCGCCGTCTACGAGACGCCGCAGGCGCACGGCGAGACCATCGACATCGAGCGCCGCGTGCCGCGCGCCGACGGCACCCGCCTGCTGCTGCGCATGCGCGGCCGCGCGGTCGACCCCAAGCGGCGCCAGGAGACGGGCACGATCTGGGTGGTCGAGGACATCACCGACCGCCGCCGCGCCGAGCTGGAACTGGCCGACGCGCAGCGCGACGCCGAGGCCGCCAGCCGCGCCAAGAGCAGCTTCCTCGCCACGATGAGCCATGAAATCCGCACGCCGCTCAGCGGGGTGCTGGGGCTGGCACGCCTGCTGCAGGATCCACTGCTCTCGCCGGACCGCCGCAAGTCCTACCTCGCGCACCTGGTCGACGCCGCGGAACTGCTCAACGGCATCGTGTCGGACGTGCTGGACCTGTCCAAGATCGAGGCCGGCCACCTGCAGGTCGAGCACATCCCGTTCGACCTGCACGCCGTCGTCTGGAGCGCCTTCCGCACGTTCTCGCCGATCGGCCAGGAGCGCGGGCTGGAGATGAGCTGCCACGTGTCGCTGGACACGCCGCGCGAAGTGCTGGGCGACCCGGTTCGGGTGCGGCAGATCCTGTCGAACTACCTGTCCAACGCGCTGAAGTTCACGCAGCAAGGGCGCATCCACGTGCACCTGTTCCGACGTTCGCACGAGGTGGCACGCATCGAGGTCAGCGACACGGGCATCGGCGTCAGCCCGGAGCTGCGCAGCACCTTGTTCCAGCCCTTCACGCAGGCCGACAGTTCCACGACGCGGCGCTTCGGCGGCAGCGGGCTGGGCCTGTCGATCTGCCGCGAACTGGCCACGCTGATGGGCGGCGACGTCGGCCTCGACAGCGACGGCCGCAGCGGCACCTGCGCCTGGGTCGACCTGCCGCTGGTGACCGCCAGCGAGGAGGACTTCGTCACCGTCGCCAGCCCGCTCGACGACCACGCGCCGCAGCAGCCGCTGCAGGGCATGTGCGTGCTGTTGGCGGAGGACAACGCGGTCAACCGGCTGATCGTCGGCACGATGCTGGCGCGCCTGGGCGCCGAGGTCATCGAGGCCGCCAACGGCAGCGAGGCCATCGCGCAGGCCTCCAGCAAGCCCGACGACGTGCACGCGATCCTGATGGACCTGCACATGCCCGAGGTCGACGGCCTGGAGGCCACGCGCCGGCTGCGCGCGCAGCCGTCCACCGCGCACCTGCCCATCATCGCGCTGACCGCCGCCGTGCTCGACGCCGAGCGCGCCCAGGCGCACGCGGCCGGCATGAACGGCTTCGTCTCCAAGCCCGCCGGCGAGGGCGAGCTGCTGCGCGCGCTGTGGGCCTACGTGCCGGGCGCCGAGGGGCCCGCGAGCGCGTTCATGCGCTTCGATCTCGACTAGCAGCACCTGTCCAGGCCACGAGCGGCCAGACCCCCCGCGCGTGGTCCGCCATCAGCGCTTGAGCACCTTGGCCACCGCCGGGGCGCGCAGGCGGCCGGCGACGGGCATGTCGGCGCCCAGCAGCGGGCGCAGGTAGTCGAAGAAGGCGGGCGTCACGTCGTTGCCAGCGGCGCCGATCAACGCGTCCTCCATCGTGCGCGTCTTGGCGGCCACCGCCTCCAGCGGCTGCAGCACGTAGTCGACGGCGTAGTCGCCGGTGCGGCGGATGGCGACGGAGCCGTCGCGGTCGCCCCACATCGCGAACTGCACGGCCTTCTCGGCGACCTCGCGTGCCTCGCGCTGGTCGACGTCGGAGACGCAGCCGAGGAACGAGCGCTGCAGGTAGCCGAAGGTGTCGCCGCGCACGCGCTTGATCCTGAGCTTGTCCTTGATCTCGTCGCACAGCAGGTCGGCCAGCGCGCCGGTGCCCGACAGCTGCACGTTGCCGTGCGCGTCGCGCTCGACGTTCGTGGCGAGCTTCTCGGCGATGGTGGCGCCGGTCTCGTCGTGGATGCCTTCGGAGACGGCGATCACGCAGCGGCCGTGCTTGTCGTAGGCGGCCTTGACGTCGGCCAGGAAGCTCTCGACCTTGAAGGTGCGCTCGGGCAGGTAGACCAGGTGCGGACCGTCGCCGGGGAAGCGCCGCGCGAGCGCCGCGGCGGCGGTCAGGAAGCCGGCGTGGCGGCCCATGATGACGCCCACGTAGACGCCGGGCAGCGCGGCGTTGTCGAGGTTCGCGCCCGCGAACGCCTGCGCGACGAAGCGCGCCGCCGACGGGAAGCCGGGCGTGTGGTCGTTGCCCATCAGGTCGTTGTCGATCGTCTTGGGGATGTGCACGCAGCGCAGCGGATGACCCGCCTTGCGCGCCTCCTCGGACACGATGCGCACCGTGTCGGACGAATCGTTGCCGCCGATGTAGAAGAAATGGGTGATGCCGTGCGCCTGCAACGTGGCCAGGATCCGCTGGCAGTAGGCGAGGTCGGGCTTGTCGCGCGTCGAGCCGAGCGCGGACGCCGGCGTGGCGGCCACCTGCTCGAGGTTGGCCAGCGTCTCCTGCGTCAGGTCGACCAGGTCCTCGTCGACGATGCCGCGCACCCCGTGCCGCGCCCCGTACACGCGCTCCACCTGCGCGAAGCGCCGCGCCTCGAGCACCACGCCCACCAGCGACTGGTTGATGACCGCGGTGGGGCCGCCGCCTTGCGCGACGAGGATCTTGATCGAGCTCATGGGCAGGCACTCCAGCCGTTGGAAGAGGTTCGATCTTACGGCCGTGAGCCAACCACGTGTCATCCTGCGCGCAGTCGCGGGATCCACCCGTGCCCGCAAGACCACCGCTTCGCCGTACCGCCGTCGTACCTGCGTGGATCCTGCGACTCCGCTTCGCCCCGCTCGCGCAGGATGACCGTGTTTGCTGCGGATGCGGTGCCTGGTGCCGGCACCTCAGGTCGCCATCGACAGGTCCGGGCACCTCATTGCCCTGGCGACGTCAATCTGCCGAGCGCCGCTGCCGATGGATGTCGTGCGTCGCGAACGGATCGTCGCCCTCGGGCCGCTCCAGCCAGTGCGGGTGCTCCAGCGTGCGGTTGATGTCCGCCAGCCCGCTGTCCCAGTGGCTGCGCATCGTGGCGGCGCCGAACTCGTAGTCCTTGGACAGGCCGTCCCACTCCTTGTCCTGGTAGATCAGCTGGATCACGCTGACGCAGCGCGCCGTGGCCTGGTGCGCGGCGGCGCGGGCGGCGGGATGGCGCGCGCGCTCCTCGGGCGGGATCAGCTCCAGCAGCTCGCGCAGCATGCGGCGCTGGCGCTGCTCCGCGGCCTGCATGTTGGTGATGGCGCGCGTGCGGCTCGAGTACTGGATGTCCTTGACGCGTTCCTGCGCGTCGATCACGTTGGTGGGCAGCTTGCCGCGCGCGCTCCACAGGTCGACCTGGAAGGCGAGCGTGTCGCGTCGCGGATGGTCGTCGAGCACCTGCGACAGCGGCGTGTTGGAGACGAGTCCGCCGTCCCAGTAATGGTGCACGGGCCGCGGCGCGACGCGGGCACGCGTGGACTCGAGCGGCCCCGGCTCCTCGATGGCGATCGCCGGGAACCCGGGCGGCAATGCGCCCGAGGCCATGATGTGCTCGGCGCGCAGGCGCTTCCGCCAGCGCCCGTGCTGGTTGTCGAACACCTCGAAGTTGCCCGTCTCGACGTCGACGGCCGATACCGTCAGGCGCATCTCGCCGGCGTTGATGCGGTCGAAGTCGACCAGGCGCTCCAGCGTCGCCTTCAACGGCGCGGTGTCGTAGAAGCTGGCCGCGTCCGGCGCCTGCGAGCCGATGAAGGCAGCGGGCGGCCGCGGCGTGAAGAAGCCGCGCTGGCCCTCGGTGAGCGCGCGCCAGGCGCTCAGGCCGTTCCAGAACTGGCGGCGCCAACCGTCCGAGGGCTCGACGATGGCGTCCAGGAACGACAGCGTGTCCGGCCACACCGCCGGTTGCGACACCGTCTTCCAGAACTCCCGCAGGCGGTCGATGCGCTGGGCGGGCGCATTGCCCGCGATGAGGGCCGCGTTGATCGCGCCGATGGAGATGCCCGCCACCCAGTCCGGTTCGATCCCGGCGTCGGCCAGGCCCTCCATCACGCCGGCCTGGTAGGCCCCGAGCGCGCCGCCGCCTTGCAGCACGAGGGCGATGGTGTCGAAGGGCGGACGTTCGAGCGGCATGGGCATGGGACGCAGAAGGCGAAGTCCGCAGCTTATCGGGTTCGCGTTGCGGCGCGCTGAACGGTGGGCATTCGCCCCCGCAAGGGACGCGCCGCAAATGGCAGGACTGATCGGTATCGCGGTGTCAGGTCTTGAAAGTTGCGGTGTCAGGTCTTGAATCGTGCACTGCGCATCCGATCGCGCCTGGGAGTGCACGATTCAAGACCTGACACCGTCCGTCGCGGCGCGCTGAACGGTGGGCACATCCCGCAAGGGGAGACGCCGCAAACGGCAAGACTCGACAACGCCCGGGCTGATCTAATGGCGAGATGCGCCAATCTCCTCCCGCCCACCTGGTGGCCGACCTTGCGGCCGGCGGCATCTCGGACGTCGAGTGCCTGTTCCCCGACGTCTCGGGCTACCCGCGCGGCAAGTTGATGCCCGCCAAGGCGTTCGCGGGCGGCGCCGAGTTGCGCATCGCCCAGGCGATCCCGATGCAGTGCGTGACGGGCGACTACTCGTTCGACCCGGTCTTCCCCGACCAGGATCCGGATGTCCTGCTCGTGCCCGACTACGCCACCGTGCGGCCCGTGCCCTGGGCGAGCGTGCCGCGCGTGCTGGCCATCCACGACTGCGTCGAGCTCGACGGCGAGCCCTGCCGGTTCGCGCCCCGCAGCCTCCTGAAGGACGTGATGGCGCGCTACGAGCAGCGCGGGCTGCGCGCCGTCGTCGCGCCCGAGATCGAGTTCTATCTCACCGCACCCAACGACGACCCGGCGCAGCCGCTGCGCGCGCCCGTGATGCGGGGCGGCCGCGCGGAAGTCGGGCAGTCCGCATTCAGCCTCAACACGCTCGCCGAGCATGCCGCGTTCTGGGACGAGTTCCGGGCCGCGCTCGACCTGCTGGGCGTCCGGGCCGATACGTGGATCCACGAGGTCGGCCTCAGCCAGTTCGAGATCAACCTCGTGCATGACGACCCGCTGGTCGTCGCCGACCAGGCCTTCCTGTTCAAGTACGCGGCCAAGGAGGTGGCGCTCAGGCACGGGCTGAACGCGGTGTTCATGGCCAAGCCGATCGCCGGCCAGCCGGGCAGCTCGATGCACCTGCACCAGAGCGTGGTCGATGCCGAGGGCCGCAACGTCTTCAGCAACGCCGATGGCGGCGAGAGCCTGCTGTTTCGCCAGTTCATCGCCGGCCTGCAAGTCAACCTGCCGAGCCTGATGCTGCTGTTCGCGCCCTTCGTCAACTCGTACCGGCGCTTCGTCAAGCAGAGCCAGGCGCCGGTGAACTTCCACTGGGGCTACGACAACCGCACTGCCGGACTGCGCATCCCGCGCAGCGGCCCGGCCGCGCGCCGCGTCGAGAACCGCGTGGCGGGCGCCGACGCGAACCCGTACCTGATCATCGCCGCGACGCTGGCCGCCGGCCTGGACGGCATCGAACGCGCGCTGCCGCCCACCGAGGTGATGGCAGACAGCGCCTACGAGCAGGCGCACACCCTGCCGCGCTCGCTGATCGCCGCCATCGAATCCTTCGTCGCCGACGGCGTCGCCGCGCGCCTGTTCGGCGAGCGCTTCATGCGCGGCTACGCATCGACCAAGGAAGTCGAATACGAAAGCTGGCTGGCCGAGATCGGTGCATGGGAGCGGCGTTTCCTGGTGCCGCAGGCATGAGGCGTCCGGCCGCCCGAAGGTGCTCGCGCCGCAGCCGGCAGGGCGGAGCTTGCCTGATGCCCGCGGCGCCGCCGCCGGGACATCGCCGCGCCCCTGCGCAGTGCGCAAGGGACCTGCCGTGAAGGGCACCGTCGCCGTCATCGGCGCCGGCCCCGCCGGCCTGATGGCCGCCGACGCGCTGCAGTCCGGCGGCGCGCAGGTGCATGTGTTCGACGCGATGGCGTCGGCCGGCCGCAAGTTCCTGCTGGCGGGCATCGGCGGCCTGAACCTGACGCACTCCGAGCCGCTGCCGGCCTTCCTCGCGCGCTACGCGGAACGCGCACCCGCGCTGCGGCCCTTCCTCGACGACTTCGGGCCCGACGCCGTGCGCGCGTGGGCAGGCGACCTCGGCATCGAGACCTTCGTCGGCACGTCCGGCCGCGTGTTCCCGAAGGACATGAAGGCCGCGCCGCTGCTGCGCGCGTGGCTGCATCGCCTGCGCGCCGGTGGCGCCGGCCGCCCGCCCGTGCAGTTCCACATGCGCCAGCGCTGGCTCGGCTGGGCCGGCGACGGCACTGCATTGCGCCTCGCGGGCCCCGAGGGCGACTCGTCGTTCACGGCCGACGCCACCGTGCTCGCGCTCGGCGGCGCGAGCTGGCCCCGGCTCGGCTCCGACGGCGCATGGGTGCCGCTGCTGGCCGAACGCGGCGTGGCCAGCGCGCCGCTGCGCGCGAGCAACTGCGGCTTCGACGTCGCACCCACCGGCCCCGATCGCACCGGCTGGAGCGCGCACCTGCGCGAGCGCTTCGCCGGCGAACCGGTCAAGCCGGTGGCGATCAGCGCGGCCGATGCGGCCGGCGTCGTGCATCGGCAGCAGGGCGAGTTCGTCGTCACGGCGACCGGCGTCGAGGGCAGCCTGGTCTACGCCTTCTCCGCCGGCCTGCGCGAGCAGATCGCCGCGCACGGCGAGGCGACGCTCGCGCTGGACCTGCTGCCGCAGCACACGCCCGGGCAGGTGCTGGCCGAGACCCGGCGGCCGCGCGGCGCGCGCAGCCTGTCCACCCACCTGAAGAGCCGGCTGCACCTGCAAGGCGTGAAGATGGGCTTGCTGCACGAGCTGCTGACCCCGGCGCAGATGAACGACCCCGACGCGCTCGCCCGCCTCATCAAGGCGCTGCCCCTGCGACTGGCGGCGCCGCGGCCGATCGCCGAGGCCATCTCCAGCGCCGGCGGCGTGCGCTTCGACGCGCTCGATGCCGGCCTGATGGCGCACGCCGCGCCGGGCCTGTTCGTTGCCGGGGAGATGCTGGATTGGGAGGCGCCCACCGGTGGCTACCTGCTCACCGCGTGCCTGGCCACCGGCCGGGCCGCCGGACGCGGTGCGCTCGCATGGCTCCAGGGCCGCTGAAGGCACCCGCTACCATGGAGGCCTCCGACGACCTCCCTTCCTGCATGCCGCCGCGTTCCCCGTCCCGCCGTCCCCGCTCCGAAGACGTGATCGACGCCGTCGTGCGCGAGACGCCGTCCGGCCCCGCCGACATCCAGGCGCCCGGCGCGCTGCTGATGGCGCTCGAAGGCCGCGCGCCATGGGAATTCGCGGCCAGCATCGCCGCCACGCCGTTCCTGCGCAAGCTGCCGCGCGGCGATGGGCATCGCGTGCTGGTGCTGCCGGGCTTGGCCGCGAACGACCTCACCACGCTGCCGATGCGCACCTTCCTGCGCGATCGCGGCTACGACGCGCTGCCGTGGGAGCGCGGCCTGAACCTGGGCCCGCGCCCGGGCGTGCTGGAGGCCTTGCGCGAGCGCGTGCGCACGCTGCACCGGGACGATGGCGCGCCCATCAGCCTCGTCGGCTGGAGCCTGGGCGGTGTGTACGCACGCGAACTGGCCAAGGAGGTGCCGGAGTCGGTGCGCTGCGTCATCACGCTCGGCTCGCCGTTCGCCGGCCCGCCGCAGGCCACGAACGCCTGGTGGCTGTTCGAACGCGTCAGCGGGCACCCGGAGCCGGACGCCGCGATGCAGGCGGCACTCCGCGAGGCCCCGCCGGTGCCCACCACGTCGATCTATTCGCGCACCGACGGCATCGTCGCGTGGCAATGCAGCCTGAACCCGCGCGGCCCCCTGGCCGAGAACATCGAGGTGCACGCGAGCCATATCGGCCTGGGGCTGAACCCGCTCGCGATGGTGGCCATCGCCGACCGTCTCGCGCAGGATCCCGCGCGCTGGCGGCCGTTCGAGGCCAGCGGCCTGCGCGGCCTGTTCTTCAAGACCGGCTGCTGAACCGATGCAAGTCCGCGCCAACGGCCTCGCGATCGAAGTCGACGACCAGGGGCCGCGCGACGCGCCGGTTATGCTGCTGGTGATGGGCCTGGGCATGCAGCTGACCGGCTGGCCCGACGAGCTCGTCGCGCTGCTGGTCGCGCAAGGCTTTCGCGTCGTGCGCTTCGACAACCGCGACGCCGGGCTGAGCGAAGGCTTCGACCATGCCGGCGTGCCCAGCATCCCGTGGAACGCACTGCGCCACCTGTTGCGGCTGCCCGTGCGTTCACCGTACTCGCTCAAGGACATGGCCGCCGACGCCGTCGGCGTGCTGGACGCGCTGGGCATCGCCCGGGCGCATGTCGTGGGCGCGTCGCTGGGCGGGATGATCTGCCAGCACGTGGCGGCGGCCTGGCCCGAGCGCGTGGCCAGCCTGGCGCTGGTCATGACCACCAGCGGGTCGCGTCGCCTGCCCGGCCCGACGCGCGAGGCGCGCCGGGTGCTGCTCGCGCGCCCGGCCGATGGCCGGCCCGAGACGCTGGTCGCGCACGCGGTGCGGGTGTTCACCGTGATCGGCAGTCCCGCATTCCCGCCCGCCCCCGACGACCTGCGCTCGCGCGCGGCCGCGAGCATCGCGCGGGCGTCGCGCCCGGCGGGCACCGCGCGCCAGCTGCTGGCGGTCGCGGCCGACGGCGATCGCACGCCGCTGCTCGCCCGCATCCAGGCGCCGACCCACGTGATCCATGGCGTGGCCGACCCGCTCGTCCCCGCGGCCAGCGGCCGCGACCTCGCGCGGCGCATCCCCGGCGCGCTCGGCGATTTCATCGAGGGCATGGGCCACGACCTCCCGCAGGCGCTGCTCGGGCGCATTGCACAAGGCATCGCGCGCAACGCGCAGCGGGCAAGCTGAACGCCGGTCGTCACGAGCGTGTCCGGCCGAGTTCACGCGGGTACGTGGCCATGAAAGAAAAGGTTCATCGCCCGAGTGCGCGGGGAGAGCGTCCGTCCAGACCTGGTGTGGGGACGCTGCCCTGAACGTCGATTCTTTGCCCTGTCATCCTGCGCGCAGTCGCAGGATCCACCCCTGCCAGGATGTCTCGTCGGTCATGTGCGGCTGCCGCGATCAGCGGGGTCCATGACGGACGCGGCGGCCCGGCAGGGGTGGATC
>JBJMWE010000483.1:0-6175 GCA_045810285.1 Vitreoscilla sp.
GACTACCTGGATTGGGAACGCCTGGGCGGCCACCACGGCCCGGGTCACGGCCACGGCTGACCGGCGTTCGCCGGCACTGACACGCGCCACCATGGCGGGTTAGGCCTGGCGGCTAACCCGCCCTACGCGCCCTACGCGTAGCGCCGTCGCGCGGCGGCCTCGAGGTCCTCGCCGGAGCGCACGATGGTCGCCTCGCCGAAGGGCATCACGCGGAAATCGCTGCCGGCCGGCGAGCCGGCGAGCTGGGAGACGGCGCGGGCCAGTGCACGCGTCGGCGCGTCGTAGGAATCGTCGGCGAGGTTGAACGTGGCGAAGTGGATCGCCAGCGAGATCTGCGATTCCAGCGTCAGGCTGGCCTGCAGCGCCTCGTCGGGATCCATGTGCACGCGCTCCATGAACCAGCGCGGGGCGTAGGCACCGATCGGCAGCAGCGACAGCGTCATCGGGCCGAAGCGCTCGCGGATCGCGCGGAAGTGGGCACCGCGGGCCGTATCGCCCGCGAAGAAGATCCTGCCGTGCGGCGTCTCGAGCACGAAGCCGCCCCACAGCGACTTGTCGCGGTCGAACAGGCCGCGGCCGGAGAAGTGCTCGGCCGGCACGTAGGTGGCGCTGACGCCTTCGCGCAGCGCGTGGCTCTCCCACCAGTCGAGCTCCACGACGTTCTTCGAAGGGACCTTGCGGCCCACGCGCTTGCCGGTCAGCACCAGCGGGTTGTCGCGCGCGGCGAGCCGGCGCAGCGTGGGGCGGTCGAGGTGGTCGTAGTGGTCGTGGCTCAGCAGCACGACGTCGATCTTCGGGATGGCGTCGAACGGCACGGCGGGCGGGCGCACGCGCTTCGGACCCGTCCACGGCGTGGGGCCGATGCGCATGGACATCACCGGGTCGGTGAGCAGGTTGACGCCGGCCACCTGCAGCAGCACGGTGGCGTGGCCGATGACGGTGGCGCGCAGGGAGCCGTCGTCGACGCACGCGATCGGCGGCGCCACTTGCACGTCTTCCACGTGCGTGGGCCAGGGGCCCGTCGAGCGCGTCATCAGCCAGCGCAGCACGTTGGCGAGGCCATGCTTCTCGCGGCCGCTCGCGTTGTGGAACGTGCCGTCGCGGAACGGGGCGGGCTCGAAGGCGTTGGACGGCAGGGGCTCGGTCAAGGGGCTGCTCGGTGGATGTGCCAGGCGCACTGTACGTGCGTCGCGCCGGCCGATGGGCGGGCGCGGGCGGAAAGTTTTGCTGTCGAGTGAGAATTCCTGCCGCGTTGGCCTCGGGTCAGCGCGCGCCGTCGCGGCCGGACATCGCCGCGACCAGGGCGGCCGAGGCACTGAGCGTCACCGCGACGAACAGCATCGTCCACTCCAGGCGGATGTCAGGATGCGCCAGCACGCGCGGCGCGTGCACCAGCACGACGAAGCTGGCCATCATCGCGGCCTCCAGCCAGGCGGCGAGCGTGCGCCGGATGCCGGTGAGGATGGCCAGGCCGGCCAGCGCGTGCGCCGCGCCCGTGACGTACGCCAGCGGGACGCGCGCGGGCAGCCACGGCGGGATCATCGCGGCGGTGAAGTCGGCGTACTTGAAGTGCGACAGGCCGAACACCAGCGCGCTGAGCCCGAACGCCACGAACGCGCCGCGCCGCGCGGCGCCCGCCGCGGCGATGCCCGACCACGCCGCCGCGAACATCAACGCGGCGCTGGCCATGGCGGCGGCCTCGGCGATGCCCAGCCAGTCGCCGATCGACGTCGGATGCCGCACGACCGGCGGCACGTGCAGCGCCACCCATGCCAGCAGCAGCGCCGTGGCGAGCCAGGCGCCGATCGCGCGCAGGCGACCGGGCAGCAGCAGGAGCACGGCCGCGGCCACCTCCAGCGCGCCGGTGGCCATGGCGAGCGCGCCGCGCGCGGGCACGTCCGGCGGCACCGGTTGCCACTGGAACGCGAAATCGCCGCTGCCCAGCGAGAGCACGCCCAGCGCGCCCACGCCGACCGCCAGGGCCGCCAGGGGCAGGGCCGTCATGCCCGGGGCCGGGTCGTGTCGCAGCGCGTTCATCATGTCTCCCTGGCTGGTTGCCGTGCCGCAGTACGCGGCGTGATCCCGCGCCGGCACCGGCGTGGCCGCATCGAGCGCGCGGCCGGGTTGTCGAAACAGATGCGCAATGTACGCGCTGGCCGGCGTGCCGCACGACGTGGAATCCCTCGGATTGCAGCCGCCGCGCCGCCCGTCTGCCGTGCGCGCTGCCGGGCCATCGAGGAGCGGGATCAATGGGTCGCGTCGGCCCTGGCGCGGTCCACTCCGGCACGACGCCTGCCCATGGTCGGGACATCAACAACGACTGCGGAGTGGACCATGTCGTTCCTGCTCTACACCATCGGCCTGATCCTGCTCATCGGCGGGGTCGCGTGGGCCCTGGTCACCGCGCACGTCGCGTCGACCTACGTCGCGATCATCTGCCTGGTCATCGCCGGCCTGGGCGTGATGATGGCCGTCTCGCGCACGCGCCAGAAGGATCCGCCGAATTGACCCACGTCGCGGCGCGGGCCCAGAATCTCGGCCCATGCCCGACACCAACGACTTCATCGAGGTCTACGACGACGCCCTCGACGCCGCCACCTGCCGCGCGCTCGTCGAACGCTTCGAGCGCGGCGGCCAGGCGCAGCGCGGCGCTACCGGCAGCGGCGTCGACACCAGCATGAAGGACAGCTGGGACATCCAGCTCGATCGTTCGCCCGACTGGGCCGACGCGCGGCAAGCCCTCGACGACGCCGCCGTGCGCGGCATGCGCCGCTACCTGCGCCGCTACGCGCACGTGGCGCTCGCGCCGCTGCAGCTCAAGATGCGCGACCCGGCCACCGGCGCGCTGCGCCTGCTCGATGCCGACGGCGTCGCCGCGCTGAACGACGAGTTCCTGGACGGCCTGGTCGCCAAGGTATTCCGCCCCGGCGGCATCAACGTCCAAAAGTACATCGCCGGGCAGGGCGGCTACCCGTACTGGCATTGCGAGCAGTATCCGAAGCGCGACGGCGGCGAGGCGCTGCACCGCGCCGTGCTGTGGACGATCTACCTGAACGATGCGTTCGAGGGCGGCGAGACGGAGTTCCTGTACCAGCAGCGCAAGATCCGCCCGCGCACCGGCAGCCTGCTGATCGCACCGGCCGCCTTCACGCACACCCACCGCGGCAACCGGCCCGAGGGCGGCGACAAGTACATCGCCACCAGCTGGATCCTCTACCAGCGCGCCGAGCAGCTCTACGCCTGACGGATCGTCCCCGAATCTTGCCGGCGCGTCGAAGGCGTCCTCATGCCAGCGTAGCGAAGCCGGGGTCAGGCACCGCCCAGCGCATCCTTTGCCTTTCGGGCAGCTCCACGCGGCGGAGCCAGACCCCCTGCCGACGGCCGGGCCGATCGTCACCGAGGGAGCGCCCGCCGGAGGGGTCTGGCTCCGCCCCGACACGGTCGCCGGGACGTCATCGGCGCTTCCGGGCGGTGCCTGACCCCGAATTGATCTGCGGGTGCGTCGAAGGCGTCTTCATGCCGGCCGATCGAAGCCGGCGTCAGGCACCGCCCAGCGCGTCCTGTGCCTTTCGGGCAGCAGCACGCGGCGGAGCCAGACCCCTGCAGGCGGCGGCTCACGCGTGCGCCCGGGCGTTCACCGGCGCGCGAGGCGTCGGCTCAGACGTTGTCGACGATCACCGGCACCAGGCTGCCGGCGTTCATCGTCATGCGCGTGCGCTTGAGCAGCGGCGAGGCGGGCGCCGTGCCGTCGGCGTCCAGCGGCTTGACCTTGGTGAAGGTCACCACCATCTGCGCCGCCGTCACGGTGGCCGTGGCGTAGCCCTGGGCGTCGTGGTCGTGGTACAGCAGGTCGGGGTTGTTGCCGGCCACCACCGCCTCGAAGGTAGGCGGGTTGGCCACCAGCGGCGCGAGCGGCGTGCCGGCCGCACCGGCCTTGAGGTAGCTGTAGAAGCTCGAGCTCGAGATGCCCGCCGTCACGAAGTCCACCAGCACCGGCGTACCGGTGGCGGGGTTGGGCGTGTCGCGCACGACGCCGCACTGGAACGCGTGCAGGTCGCCCGTGATGGCGACGACGTTCTGCACGCCGTTGGCCTTGAGATACCCCATCAGCTCGGCCTTGTGCGCGGGGTAGCCGTCCCACGCGTCGCAGTTGACGACGTAGACCGCGTTGTACGGCGGCGGCGCCAGCTGCGTGAGGTCGACCCACAGGCGATTGAGCATCACCTCGTTGCCCCACACCTTCCACGTGGCGCCGGTGGCCGACATCTTGTCCTTCCACCACTGCGTCTGCGTCGTTCCCAGGATCGACGACGGCCGGCCCATCGCCTGCGCCTTGCCGGCGTCGAACTGCGCCAGGACCGGCTGTTGCACGAAGTAGCGCGCGCCCACCGAGTCGCTGCCGTTGATCGGGTCATGGCCCTGGGCCTGCGCGATGGCGGCCTCGGAGACCACGTGGTCGTCGCGGTACAGGCGCTCGTCGGTCATGACCAGGTGCATCAGGTTGCCGAACTGGAAGTCGCGGTAGATGCGGATGTTGTCGTACGCGGCGTTGGCGGTGTCGAACGACACGTCGCCGAAGTCCAGCGGCATGTACTCGACCCAGGCCTGCGAGGCCGCGCGGCGGCGCGCGGTCTGCTGCAGGTTGGCGTTGGTGTAGGTCTGGTGGTCCTGCCAGCAGTCGTCGCTGAACTCGTGGTCGTCCCAGATCGCGATCACCGGCCACTGCTGGTGCAGCGTGCGCAGGCGCGCGTCGCTGCGGTAGGTGCGGTACAGGTAGCGGTAGTCCGCGAGCGTCGTCGCGTACTTCGCGCTGCCGATGGCGGTGCCGTCCGGCAGTGCCAGCGCGGTGTGCGCGGGCTCCGCGGCGCCGACCTGGAACGACGCGCCCACCGTCTCGTAGATGTAGTCGCCCACGTGCACGAGGAAGTCGAGCTCCTCCTGCGCGAGCAGCGACATCGCGCCCCAGTGGTTGATCGACCAGTCCTGGCAGGTGAACCAGCCGAACCTGACCTGCGCGACGCTGGCGCCGGCCGGCGGCGCGGTCTTCGCGCGGCCCACCGGGCTCACGTCGGAGCCGGCGATGAAGCGGTAGTACAGCGGGGTGTCGGCCGGCAGGCCGGTGATCTTGGCGCGCAGCGTGTTGTCCCAGTCGCTGCTGGCGTTCAGGCGCACCCACATCAGGTTCGAGCTGAAGTCGGCCGCCGTCGACACCTGCAGGAGGACGTCGATCGGGGCGGTGCCGCCGCCGGCGCGCACGCAGCGCGTCCAGAACACGCAGCTCGTGTCGCGCGGGTCGCCGCTGGCCACGCCCTGGTCGAACCTGTAGGTGCCTGCGGGTTCGCCCGAATCGCCGCCGCACGCGGCCAGCGCGCCGGTGGCCGCGATGACGGTGAAGAAGGCGCCGCGCTTGAGTAGTTGTCGACGGTCCATGGAGTCGCTCCTGACGGAATTTTTGTGGCGCGAGGATAGCGAGGCCACATGTCAGATCAACCGGGACAACACGGGTGCGGGCGCCGGACGTTGCGCCGTCGCATCGCCCGGCGGGGGGCTTGGTGGATGCCCCTCTTGCGATCGCCAGGGATTCGTCGCGCACGCCCTGCGGCGAGGCGTGTGGACCCGGGCGAAGCGTGCACCGCCGCCATGAAGGCGCATGCGCGGCGCGGGCTGCGCCAGGGACGCGCGTCTAGCCGTTGCGCTCGGTGGCTTCGCGCTGCGCCGCGGCGTCCTCGGGACGGCGGATGCCGGCCACGTACTCGAAGCGGCGCGTGCTGCCGTCGCGGCGGTAGATCGAGAAGCGTGCGATGCCCATGTTCTCGAGGTTGGGCAGGCCCGTCGTCCAGAACTGCTGGCGCCCGCCGACGACGACGATGCGCACCATGCCGTTGTCGCGCGCCGGCTGCATCTGCTCGACCGCCGTGTCGCCGGCGGCATCGACCGCCGTGCGGAACTGCCTGGCGTGCACGGGCCTGGCCGTGTCGGCCACGCAATGGTCGCATTCGCGCGCCATCTGCGCCTGCACGGCGGCCCAGCGCATGGCGGCCGTCTGCTGGCCCGGGGGGATGTCGTCGTTGCGCAGGCGCGCGGTGGCCGCGCTGTGGTGCATGCCCTCGAAGTCGTTGTCGTGCGCTTCGTGCGCGCGCGGCGCGGCGTCGCGCGCGCCGCTGGCGACCTGGGC
>JBJMWE010000484.1:0-41491 GCA_045810285.1 Vitreoscilla sp.
CATGGCAGTTGGAGATCCTTCGCTGCGCTGAGGATGACAGTTAGACGCGAGCGCAAGACTGGAGTGCAGACATGGGTGAATTACTCCTCGCCTACGCGCTGATGCGACTGCTCGCGGCGCCGATGTTCCCGCGCGATTCCGACGGCTTCATGAGCGCGGGCCACAGGGCGCGACCCAGCAGGAAGACCCAGAACAGCAGGCCGACGAACAGCAGGTACTGCCACACGCGGCCCATGCTCGTGTACTCGAGGCCCTGGTTGCCGATCCAGAAGCTGTAGTCCGCGCCGCGGTGCTGCATCGAACCCAGCCAGCCGGTCGCGATCGAACCGACCACGATGGCGATGAGCGCCCAGAACAGGACGTCGACGCCGAGCTTCTGGAACCTCGGCTCGCGCCCGGACAGCAGCGGCGCGATGTACAGGCCGGTGGCCAGCCAGGCGGTGGCGATCCAGAAGATCCCGACCTGGGTATGGATGGTGCGGCTCACGACGTACGGCAGCACCTCGGCCAGCGGCATGCCGAAGAAGGCCTGGCCTTCGACGGAATAGTGCGCGGTGACCGTGCCCATCACGATCTGCAGCAGCATCAGGCCGATGACCGCGAAGAAGTACTTGCGCGTCGCCTTCATCGAGGGCGTCGGCCTGGCGTTCAGGAACGGGTCGGCCTCCAGCGGCTGCGTCGCCGGATCATGCGCGGCACTTCCGTGCACCCACAGCATCGCCGCGATGCCGCCAAGCAGCAGCACGATGCTGACCATCGACCAGACGGCGGCCGATTCGGTCATCGTGTTGCCGACCAACGGATCGTGCGGCCAGTTGCTGGTGTAGGACAGGCCGGCCTCGCCGGGGCGGTCGGAGACCGCGGCCCAGGACGACCAGAAGAAGAACGCGGACAACGCGTGCCGATCTTCCCGTCCCGGCAGCATGCCATCGGTCATCGCATACTGCTCGCGCAGCTTCGCGAGCGAAGGCTCGGTGCCGAACAGGTCGTCGTAGTGCTTCTCGACGGCCCGGATGGCCGCCCCGCGGTCTCTCGAGACCGTCACCGTCCGGTCGATCGAGTCGAACGTGTTGCGACGCATCTCGATCTTCAGGCCGACGTCGACGGCCGCGGCCTCCTCGGCCGTGGGCGTCGAGGAACCCGTACGCTGCTTGAGCCGCAGCGCCTGGAGCGCCGTCGCCTCGCGGTGGAGCCAGTCCGCCGACCAGTCGGGCGCGACGTAGGCGCCGTGTCCCCAGACCGTGCCCAGCTGCTGGCCGCCCGCGGACATCCAGGCCTGTTGGCCCTTCTGGATCTCCTCGCCCGTGAACAGCACCGTCCCGTCCGCCGTGAGCACCTTCGCAGGGATCGGCGGCGCGGCGAGATAGATCTGCCACCCGAGGTAGCCGAGTGCGCCGAAAGACAGCACGAAGATGAGGCCGAGCCATCGCCACAGCCTGGAATTTCCGTTCATTGAAGTCTCCTGTTGTTCATCGACGATCCGCGCTCAGGCGCCGCCGCAGCCGCCGCAGCAGCGATCCCTGGCCGCGACGTCCCGGGTCGCGACGCGGGTGATGGCGACGCGCCACGTCCCGGGCCCTTGAAGCAGGTCGTCCCACTGGAAGGTGCCGGGAGCCTCGGCCTGGAACTGGTCGTGCAGCGGCCGCGGATCGTGGTCGTTGACGAGCTCCATGGCTTCGCCGGCCTGCAAGGCACGGAACGTCGAGAAGATGAGGGAATGGCGCTCGCGGGGGGAGATGCTGCGGACGTCCACGACGTGTCTGGCGGTCACTTGGTTCATGCGCGATTCCAGTTCTGAACAGGCCGACTCGAAAGATTCATCGGCGATGCATCTATCGTAGGAACCCTCAGCCGGCCATGTGTTGACCAGGATCAAGTCGCGCCACGCCGGGGCTGCCGGGCGTCAACAGATGGCGCAGCAGGTCCCGCACGCCGCGGATCTCGTTGCCGAACGGCAGGGCCCCCTTGCCGCGGAAGAACAAGCCGCGCCGCACGTCGCCCCGCAGCGCCGCGGCGAGCTGGTGGTCGATGCAGAACTGGCCCCAGGTCTCCTTGCCGTCGCGCAGTCCGCACTGCACCAGGCAATCGAAGATCTCCGTGCAGCGTGGCTTTGCGTGGGCAACCTCCTGCAGCCGGGGCAGTGCCTGCAGGTAGCTCCGGAGCCACGGCGTGAGGACCGCCCGGGCAGGCAGGCCCGCGACGCTGGTGAACTCGACCATGTCCTCGTCGCGCGCGTCGGCCAGCACCGTCTTGAAGGCCGCATGGGCGTCGGCCTCGTGGGTGACCGCGAACGGGGTGCCGAGCTGCACCGCCGACGCACCCAGGTCCTGCAGGCGGCGGATGTCCGCCCAGCTGCGAACGCCTCCGGCGGCAATCACCGGCGTCGATTCGATGCCCGCGACGCGCAGCACGGCGATCGTCTCCGGAATGCAGCGTTCGAAGTCGAAGCGGGGATCCGCCAGGTCGGCGACGGTGGCCGCGCCGAGGTGGCCGCCTGCGAGTGCGGGATGCTCGAGGACCACCGCGTCGGGCATGCGCTTCTTGCGCTCCCACTTCTTGACCACCAGCTGCACGCCCCGGGCGTCGGAAAGGATGGGCACGAGGGCGACGCCCGGATGGTCCGCGGCCAGGTCGGGCAGGTCCAGCGGCAGCCCCGCGCCGACCACGACGGCATCGATGCCGCACTCGATCGCATGGCGCACGTAGGGCGCGTACTGGCTGACCGCGCGCATCACGTTGACGGCGATCCGGCCGTGGCCGCCGGCCAGCCGTCGGGCGCCGGCGATCTCGCGGGCCAGGGCCTCGAGATTGGCGCGCTCGATCTCCGCCTTCACCTCCGGACCGACGCCCCGCCCCCGCGTGCGATCCATCAGGTCCGGGTGCAGGCGCCGCAGGTCGATGGCACTGATCGTTCCGATGCCGCCCTCCGCGGCGACGCTTCCGGCCAGGCGATGGGCGGACACGCCGACGCCCATGCCCCCCTGCACGATGGGCAGCAGCGTGACGCCGCGCAGCGACAGCGATCGCAGGCCCGATGCCCGCAATGCGGCCGCGGCGTGCGCCGGGATCGCGCTCGCAGGGGCGTCCTGGACGTCGACGTCCGCCTGCTCGTTTCCAGTTGAAGATTGCATGCACGCGACATTAGGGAGATCGCTCCCGCGTGGGTTTGATCCGGAACAACGCGGCCATCGGCCATGCGGATCAAAAAGTCGCCCGGCCCGGCGGCCGGCTTGACCTGGGACAAGCCGACGCACCGTCGATGTGCGAGTCTCGGTGGCACGGAGACACCCATGTACGAGAGCATCCGGATCCTTCGCGACGAGCACGTTGCGCTTGCGTCGGTACTGCGCACGCTTCTCCTTTTGCTGGGACAGGCGCGCGACGCCGGCCGGGCGCCCGATCTCGACGTGCTGCGCGCGATCCTGTTCTACGTCGCCGAGTTCCCGGAGAAGCGTCATCACCGAAAGGAGTCCGAGTACCTCTTCCCGAAGCTGCGCGCGCTGTCTCCGATGTCTCGACCGGTGCTGGACCGGCTCGACGAGGACCACCGGCGCGGGGAATTCCGGATCCGCGAGCTCGCCCACGCGCTGACCGCGTACGAACAGATCGGCGAATCGCGGCGCGCCGCGTTCGAACTCGCCGCGCGGCAGTACGTCGACTTCTACCTGACGCACATGGCGCTCGAGGAGCGCGAGATCATTCCCCTGGCGCTCGACGTGCTGTCGCCGGCGGACTGGGCCGAGCTCGACGTCGCGATGGCGTGCGATCCCGATCCGCTCGCGGGGCAGGACGTCGACTCGGACTACCAGGCGCTGCTGGACCGCATCGTCTACGCCGTTCCGCCGCCGCTGGGCCTCGGGAAGGCGTAGGCCGCCTCGAGCTTCAGGCGAGTCGCGCGAGCACGCCGACGAACTGCGGATCCACCTCGCCGAGCTTGCCCGTGCGCGCCACGATGCGGCCATCGCGGTCGAGCAGCAGGATCGCACTCGAGTGATTGAAGGCGCCGCTGGGCAGCCGGCGGTATTGCACGCCCAGAACGGCGGCGATCTGGCGGACGTCGGCGTCGCTCGCGCGCACGAGCGTCCAGTGGCTGTCGCAGCCATGGGCGGCCGCGGTCACCTTCAGCTGCGCCACGGTGTCGCGTTCCGGATCGAACGAGATCATGAGCACGTCGACGCGTTCGCGCTTTCCGGGGGGCAACGCCATGCGCGTCTGCTTGATCGTCTCGAAGATCAGGGGGCAGACCATGTCGCAGGAGCTGTAGAACATGCTGACGATGAGCGGCGCGCCGCGCATCGATGCCAGCGCCACGGCGTGTCCCTCCTGGTCGACGATCCGCGGCCGTAGCCGATAGATCGAGTCCCCCGGCAGGGTCGACGCGAGTTGCGCGGGCACCGGTTCCGCGGCGACCGCCGCATGGGCGGCCGCGATCATTGAAAGAACGGCGGCACGGCGAGTCATCGGCAGGTCGGTCATCGGGAGGCTCAGTGAAGACTTCGGGCGCAGCGGAAGCCGAGCGTGCTCGTCGTGTCCGCGGCGTTCAGGGAGGACAGGAAGGCGACTCGCATCAGCACCGCGTAGCTGTCGCGGTCGATGATGCTGATCGCGCCGGCACCGCAGAACTTCAGGAGATCCGGGTCGCCCTGGGTGCGGCTGTCGCCGGCGATGAACAGCGCATTGAAGTCGTCGACCCACTCCCAGACGAGGCCCTGCAGGTCGCGCACGCCATGGACGTTCGCCTGGCCGCCAACGGCGGGCAAGCCGGCGCCGGCGGGGCGTTCGTACCAGGCGAGGATGCGCCGCCGCCAGGCCGGATCCGCCCGGGCATCGGTGCGTGTCTCGTCCGCGGCGGCCGCATATTCCCATTCGAGCCAGGTCGGCAGGCGCGCATCCTCGGTCTCGCAGAACGCGCGCGCAGCGAACCAGCTGACGTCGACGACCGGCTGCTGGAGGGCACCGGCGCCGTCCGGCGGCTCGAGCGGCGCGCTCCAGTTCACCAGGTAGCGCGCATCCGCGAAGACCGCGGGCGCCATGCCGCGCCGCCACTCGGGATGGGCGCGCACGAACGCGAGGAATTCGGAGACGCTCACCGGCGTGCGGCGCAGTTCGAACGGCGCGAGGGTCACCGGCACGGAGACGCCTGGCAGGTCGCCTTGCGGCAGCACGCTCTCGAATCGCCCGCCGGGCAGGGCCGCGTAGTCGCCCGCCCGGGCCAGGCCCGCAGCGGCGAGCAGCAGGCCCGCCAGGACGTCGCGTGCACGCATCGCGCCGTCCGCCTCAGTGAGCAGCCGGCGCCGCGGCGGCCGGCTCGGCGCGACGCTTCCTGATGTCGTCGCTCGAGATCCGGCCACCCGGATTGCCCCAGCTGTTGAGGACGTACGTCAGGATGTTGGCGATCTCGTCGTCATTGAGCTGCGTCATGGGCGGCATGACGGAGTTGAACTCGCTGCCGTTGACGACCACCTTGCCCGTCAGGCCGTGCAGCACGACGCCCTGGGCGCGGCCGATGTCGGCGGCGAGGAAGTCCGACTTGGCCAGCGGCGGGAAGACGCCGGGCAGCCCGGCACCGCTGGCCTGGTGGCAGACGGAGCAGGTGCCGTTGAACAGCTCCGCGCCCGCCTTGACCTGCTCGTCCAGCGACAGCGTGCCCTTCTCGGAGGACGCGGTGGCCTTCGCGACGGCATTCAGGTTCGGCGCGGCGCGGTCGCCGAGGTAGACGGAGTCGAGCTCCTTGCCGGAGTAGATCGCCTTGTCCTCCGGGCCGTCGACCTTGAGGATGGCCAGCGCACCCTTGTTGAACGCGCGGAAGATCGAATGGTCGACCATCACGTAGCTGCCAGGCACGTGGGTGCGGAACTTGGCCACGGCGGCGCCGCCGGCCGGGATCAGCGTCGTCTGCACGTTCTTCTGGATGTTGGTGCCGCCCTCGAAGCGCACCTCGTCGAAGATCGCACCGATCACGTGGAAGCTGGACACGAGGTTCGGGCCGCCGTTGCCGACGAACAGGCGCACGGTCTCGCCGACCTTCGCACTCAGTGCCTTGTCGCCGGTGAGCGCGCCCTCGGCGCCGTTGAACAGCACGTAGGTGGCACGTTCGTCGATCGCCTTCTCCATGTCGAACGCCTGCTTGCCCTTCTCGCGATACTTGCCCTGGGTGTAGAAGTCGCCCTGCATCACGTAGTACTCGTGGTCCACCTTGGGCAGGCCCTGCGGCGGCTCGACGAGGATCAGGCCGTACATGCCGTTGGCGATGTGCATCCCCACCGGCGCCGTCGCGCAGTGGTAGACATAGACGCCCTCGTTGAGCGCCTTGAAGGTGAACTTCGACTCGTGTCCCGGCGCCGTGAAGCTCGAGGCCGCCCCGCCGCCCGGCCCGGTCACGCCGTGCAGGTCGATGTTGTGCGGCATCTTGTTGTCCGGGTTGTTCTTCAGGTGGAATTCCACGGTGTCGCCCTGGCGCACGCGGATGAAGCTGCCGGGCGTGGTTCCGCCGAAGGTCCAGAAGGTGTAGCTCACGCCCTCGGAGATCTGCATCTCCTTCTCGATGACCTCGAGCTCCACGATCACCTTGGCCGGATAGTTGCGTGCGACCGGCGGCGGCACGTTGGGCGGACTGGTGAGGATCGCGTGGATGGGCTCGCCGCGCGGCGGGCCGAAGTCGCCCGGTGCCGTCTTGCCCGCGGCACCAGCCAGCACAGGCAGCGACAAGCCGACGAGGCAACCGATCGACAGCGCGCCGCGGCGCATGCGATCTGCAACGGTGGACAAGGACATCTTGTTCTCCAGGGAGTTCAAAGGTTTAGGTGGGATGAACCTTATGCGCGTACCGCCGTCGTGGCCTTGCGCAAGCTCAATGCGCATGCTCGGGGATTCATTCGCCGGAACGGCCGGCGATGCGGGCCGGCTCGAACTCGTTTGCGCCAGGGCAAGGCCCTGTCGACGGCTGAGGCGGACAGTGGATGCCATGGCCAAGAAGTTCCCCATCCTGCCCAGCCATCCCGAGCGCATCTGCTGGGGATGCGACAAGTACTGCCCCGCCGATTCGATGGCATGCGGCAACGGCTCCGCTCGCACCCCGCACCTCGCCGAACTATTCGGCCCGGACTGGATGGATTGGCGACTCGGCGCGGAACCGGCGACATCCGATTCCGCGCCGGCGACCCGCCGTGCCGAAGCGCAATAGGCATGCGCCAGGCGCCCACGTCCCGTCGGCAAGCCCCTGCTCGTCGCACGCGAACGACGCCGTCGACCTGATCGAGATCAAGGCCCGGACGAGATCGTTGGCTATGCTGGCTGCGCCCGGCCCATGCGTTCAGGACATGGCCGGGCAGACCTGAACCACAGCCAATACAAGGATCCCCGCCATGACTTCCCGTCGTACCTTCATCCAGATCATCCCGCTCGCCGGCGCCCTGGCGCTCGCAGCGCGGGGTGCGCTCGCCGCCGACGCGCAGGTGGATCCGAAGGACCCGCAAGCGGCCGCACTCGGCTACGTCGTCGACGCGACCAAGGTCGACAAGGCGAAGTTCCCGAAATACGCCGCCGGACAGACTTGCGCGAGCTGCCAGCTGTTCCAGGGCAAGGCGGGCGACGCGACCGGACCTTGCGCGATCTTCGCGGGCAAGCACGTCGCGGCCAAGGGATGGTGCAGCGCCTACACGAAGAAGGCCTGATCCAGCCCAGGCGCGCGGCCCTTCCCGTGGCCGCGCATCGCGGACCCGCTCACAGCAGGGCCGCGCACTGGTTGCGTCGGGCGCGCGCACGCCGGTAGCGGTCGAAGATCGCGGCGACGGCGCTCGCCGATCGGCGCCCTTGCGCCGTCAGTTCGATGGCCTCGTCGTCCATGGCCACCAGCCCGGCCTCGGCCAGCGAGGACATCTCGGCCAGCTCCTGCGCAAAGTGCGCCTTCGGGTCGATGAGATGGGCAAGGCGTATCGACTCGAATTCGACGCGTCCCTGGCACAGCAATGCGTGGATCACCGAACGCCGCGCGAGGTCGTCGCGTGCAAGCGCGAGGCCGCGCGCCACGGGAAGCCGGCCCCTTGCAACCGCGCCCTCGTAGTCGGCGACGTCAGCCAGGTTCTGGTAGTACGAGGCGCCCACCTGGCCGACGGCGCCGGCCCCCAGCGCGATCAGGTCGGCACACGGCGTGTCGTCGAAGCCGGCCAGCCCCAGGAACAGCCGTCCCTGCGCTCGGGCGATCGCGAGGGCGTCGGTGCGCAGCGCGAATTCCTCCAATCCCACAGGCACGTAGCCGGCGGCCTCCAGCCACTCGCTCGCGTCGTCGAACGTCGCGCCGCGCAGGGACGGCGCCTCCCCTGGCTCGTGGCTGCATGGGCGGGGGCGATCGTCGCCACGCGGCGGTGCCGCGACGGAGGGCAGCGCGATCCGCTCGGGCCGGGCGCACGCCAGCCGCGCGAGCACGTCCTGGAGCGCGTTCCCGGCCTGCACGGCTGCACAGGACCGCAGCCGGACGGCGGCGATCCCGATGCCCAGCCGATGGGCGGAAGCCACCAGGCGCAACACGGTCTCCAGCCCGCCCGCGAACGCAGCGCCCGTGTCCAGGGGCATGTCGACGACCAGCTCGGTGCACCCCAGCTGCCGCAAATGCGCGAGCCCGCCCTCGGCGGCGGTTCGCGCGTCGACCTCCATGCGCATCCGGGGGACGCCTTCGAAGCAGAACAGCTCGCGTGCCAGGCCGACGAGTCGCGACAGTTCGGAGCGGGACAGGCGCATCAGCGCAGGCCCGCCGAGGTTCAGGCGCGAGACCACCCGCGCCGCGCCCAGCATCGAGGCCGCCAGCGACATCTCGGTACCGAGCGCTTGCAGGTAGTTGGCGGTGCGGGCCGGCCTGCAGGTCGACGGTACGCCGACATGGATGGCGAGCGGCGCGCAGCCGCCGACGACCGCCCCGTTCGCGCGCTGCTGCAACGCGTACTGCAGGTCCTCGGGTCCGAACTCCTCGACGAAGCGATCCGCCGTCGGGTACGCCGTGTAGCGCGGCGCCGGGCTGGCCAGGCAGCACGGCGCAGGCGCCCGGGCAGCTGCAGCCAGGTTGGGAATGGGTTGTGCGATGAGCGACATCCGGCGATGTTGGTGAGGCCCTCCGACGATTTCCTTGACATGCCGCAAGCGTCGTCGCATCGCACGCACGAAGAATCGCAACATTGCTCCACATCAGCATGGAAACCATGACCGTTCCCTCGCCGCAATGCGCCACCTCCCCCAACGCGGGCCACGAGGTCGCCTGCTCGAGCTGCAGCCTGCGCGACCTGTGCCTGCCGGTCGGCTTCTCGCAGCAGGAGATGGCGCAGCTGGACACGCTGGTCGCGCAGCGACGCACCGTGCGGCGCGGCGAGGCGCTCTTCAGGCGCGGCGATCGTTTCGCATCGATCCATGCGATCCGGACGGGTTTCTTCAAGACCTGCATGACCACCGGTGACGGCCGGGACCAGGTGACCGGCTTCCAGATGGCCGGCGAGATGCTCGGCTTCGACGGCATCGGGACGGGACAGCACCGGTGCGACGCGATCGCGCTCGAGGATTCGCAGGTCTGCGTGATGCCGTTCGCCGCCCTGGAGTCGATGGCGCAGGACATGCCCGCGCTCCAGCGCCAGGTTCACCGGGTCATGAGCCGCGAGATCGTGCGCGATCACGGCGTGATGCTGCTCCTGAGCGGCATGCGCGCCGAGGAGCGGGTCGCCGCGTTCCTGTCGAACCTCGCACAGCGGCTCGAGGCACGCGGGTTCTCGCCGTCGACGTTCATCCTTCGCATGACGCGGCAGGAGATCGGCACGTACCTGGGGCTCACGCTGGAGACCGTCAGCCGCTGCTTCTCGAGGTTCCACGAGGCCGGCGTGCTCGACGTCCAGCAACGCAACGTGCGCATCGTCGATGCGCCGGCCCTGCAGCGCATCGTCGCCGGCGTGGTGGACTGAAGGTGACCGCGGCCGCCGAGACCTCGCTGCGCATCGGTGGCATGCACTGCGCCGCGTGCGCGGACACGGTCGAACAGGCGCTGCGGCGCGTGCCTGGCGTGCTCGAGGCCCACGTCAGCGCAGCGGCGCAAGTCGCGTCGATCCGCTGGGACGCCGAACGCTCGCGCATCGCGGCGATCCTCGAGGCCGTGCGCGCGGCGGGCTACGAGGCCACGCCCGACACGGCGGCTGCGGCACGCCAGACGCGGGTCGTCGAAGCTCGCGCGGCGCTCTGGCGCCTTTTCGTGGCGGGCCTGTGCGCCGTGCAGGTCATGATGCTGGCCGAGCCGGCCTACCTCGCCGCACCGGGCGACATCGCGCCCGAGTACCTGCGGCTGATGAACTGGGGCGCCTGGCTGCTCACCTTGCCCGTGCTGGCGTTCTCGGCCGCGCCGTTCTTCCGCGGCGCCTGGCGTGCGCTGCGCGGGCGCCGGATCGGCATGGATGTCCCGGTGTCGCTGGGCATCGCGGTCGCCTTCGTCGCCAGCACCGCGGCGACCTGGGATCCGGGCGGTCCGTTCGGCCGCGACGTGTATTTCGATTCGATCACGATGTTCGTGGCCTTCCTCCTGGGCGCGCGCTACCTGGAGATGAAGGCCCGCCATCATTCGGAAAGGGAACTCGAGGGCGCCACGTCCCGCTTGCCGCACCACGTGCTGCGGGTGGGGCCGGGCGGCATCGACGAGACCATCTCGATCGACGACATCCGGCCCGGCGACCTGTTGCGCGTACCGCGCGGCGAGGCCTTCTCCGCGGACGGCACGCTGGTCGACGGTGCCACCGAGACCGACGAGTCGCTGCTGACCGGCGAATCACGCCCTCGCCTCCGGCAGGCGGGCGATGACGTCGTCGCCGGCAGCCTGAACCTCGGTGCGCCGGTGCTGATGCATGCCGAGCGGGTGGGCGCGGATACGCGCTACGAAGCCATCGCCGCATTGATGCGGGCAGCGCGCACCCAGAAGCCCGCGGTCGTCGGCGCGGCCGATCGCTGGGCCGGCCCGTTCCTCTGGACGGTGCTGGCGCTGGCCGCGCTCGCGGCCGTCGGCTGGAGCTTCGCCGACCCGCAACGCGTGGTGTGGGTGGTCGTCTCGGTGCTCATCGTGACGTGCCCGTGCGCCCTCTCGCTGGCGGCGCCCGCGGCCCTGCTCGCCGCGGCGAACCGCATGGCGCGCGAAGGCCTGCTGTTGCGCGACGTGGATGCCCTCGCGCGCCTCGTCGAAGTCGACACGCTGTTCGTCGACAAGACGGGCACCCTGACGTCGGGGCGCCTGAGATGCACCGCGGTCGAGGCCGTCGCGAGCGAGCTCTCCGTCGATGCGCTCGCCGCCCGCGCGTCGTCGCTGGCAGCCTGGTCGACCCATCCGCTGTCTCGCGCGCTGCAGGCCGCACGCGACGGCGACGGCAGCGTCTGGCACGAGGTGAGGGAGGCTCCGGGCCACGGGATCGAAGCGCTCGACGCGGAGGGCCGGCGCTGGCGACTCGGCTCGACGGCGTGGGCCGGCGCGGCGGCGGACGTCCCTGCCGATGCGACGCAAGCGCTGCTGTCCTGCGCCGGCCGGCCAATGGGCCTGTTCTCGTTCGGGGAGGACGTGCGGCAGGACGCCGCGGCGGCCATCGCCGCGCTGCAGGCGGACGGCGTGACGGTGCACCTGCTCTCGGGCGACACGCCCGCGCGCGTCGCGGCGTTCGCCGGGCGTCTCGGGCTGGATTCGGCGCGGGGCGGCCTGTCGCCCGAAGGCAAGCTGGCGCACCTGCGCGGCGCGCAGCAGTCCAGGCACGTCGTCGCCATGGTCGGCGATGGCATCAACGATGCGCCCGTGCTGGCCCAGGCCGACGTGTCGATCGCGATGGGCGAAGGCGCGCAGGTCGCGCGCACGCAAGCGGACGGCGTCCTGCTGTCGAACCGCCTGAGCGACATCGCCAAGGCGCGCGCGCTGGCACGCCGCACGTTGCGGGTGATCCGCCAGAACCTGGCCTGGGCCGCCGGCTACAACCTTCTCTGCATCCCGCTCGCACTGGGCGGCGCACTGCCCCCCTGGGCCGCGGGCCTGGGCATGGCGACGAGCTCGCTCGTCGTCGTGCTCAATTCGCTGCGCCTCGCACGCTGAGGCGAGCGGATGGACATCCTCTACCTGCTCGTTCCGTTCTCCGTGCTGCTGGTGCTCGGGCTGATCGGCGTGTTCGCCTGGGCGATCGACGCGGGCCAGTTCGACGACCTGGAACGCGAAGGCGAACGGATCCTTTCGGACGGCGCTGCGTCGCTTGATCGGGATCAAGGGCAGTCCTGACCCGCGCAGGAAGAATGGGCCTGCGTCCAACATGGTCAGGACGCCTAGTCGGAGGAACCCCATGAGTACCACCCCCGCGCCGGCACAAGCCGCCTCGGTCTATGACGACGATGCCGTCCGCATGTTCGCGATTGCCGCGGTCGTGTGGGGCGTCGTGGGCATGCTGGTCGGCGTCTTCATCGCCGCCGAACTGGCCTGGCCGGACATCAACATGGGCCTGCAATGGCTCAGCTACGGCCGCCTTCGCCCGTTGCACACCAACGCGGTCATCTTCGCGTTCGGCGGCTGCGCGCTGATGGCCACCAGCTACTACGTCGTGCAGCGCACGTGCCAGGTGAGGCTGTTCTCGGCGCTGTTGTCGAAGCTGCACTTCTGGGGCTTCCAGGCGGTCATCGTGCTCGCGGCGATCACGCTGCCGCTGGGCATCACGCGCGGCAAGGAATACGCGGAACTCGAGTGGCCGATCGCGCTGCTGCTGGCCGTCGTCTGGATCATCTACGCCATCGTGTTCTTCGGCACGATCGCCATCCGCAAGGTTCGCCACATCTACGTCGCGAACTGGTTCTACGGGGCCTTCATCATCGCCGTGGCGCTGCTGCACGTGGTCAACGGCGCCGTGATCCCGGTGAGCCTGACCAAGAGCTATTCGGCCTATGCGGGCGTGCAGGACGCCATGGTGCAGTGGTGGTACGGCCACAACGCCGTGGGCTTCTTCCTCACCGCCGGATTCCTCGGGATGATGTACTACTTCATCCCCAAGCAGGCCGAGCGTCCGGTCTACAGCTACCGGCTGTCGATCGTCCACTTCTGGGCACTGATCTTCACCTACATGTGGGCCGGCCCGCACCACCTGCACTACACGGCGTTGCCGGACTGGGTGCAGAGCGTCGGGATGCTGTTCTCGCTGGTGCTCCTCGCGCCGAGCTGGGGCGGCATGATCAACGGGATGATGACCCTGTCGGGTGCCTGGCACAAGCTGCGCGACGACCCGATCATGAAGTTCCTCATCGTGAGCCTGTCGTTCTACGGCATGTCCACCTTCGAGGGCCCGATGATGGCCATCAAGACGGTGAACTCGCTGTCGCACTACACGGACTGGGGCATCGCCCACGTCCATTCCGGCGCGCTCGGCTGGGTCGGCCTGATCACGATGGGTTCGCTCTACTACCTCGTGCCGCGCATGTTCGGCCGCACGCAGATGTTCAGCGTGCGCGCCATCGAGCTGCACTTCTGGATCGCCACCATCGGCATCGTGCTGTACATCGCCGCGATGTGGAGCGCCGGGGTCATGGAAGGCGTGATGTGGCGCAGCGTCAACGACGACGGCACGCTGGCCTACAGCTTCGTCGAGGTCGTCAAGGCGACGTTCCCGTTCTACCTCGTACGCCTCGCGGGCGGCCTGCTCTACCTGAGCGGCATGCTGGTGATGGCCTGGAACGTCTGGAAGACCGCCACGGTCGGCCGCTACGTCCCCGTGCGCATCCCGCTCGCCGCGGCCGCCGCTTGAAGGAGCCCAGGCAACATGACCAATGACAATGCCGCCAAGCCGCAAGGCTTCTCGCACGCGAACATCGAGACCAACAACTTCCTGATGATCGTGCTGATCCTCCTCGTCGTCGCCGTCGGCGGCCTCGTCGAGATCGTTCCGCTGTTCTTCCAGAGGTCGACCACGCAACCCGTGGAAGGACTCAAGCCCTACACCGCGCTCCAGCTCGCGGGGCGGGACATCTATCTGCGCGAGGGCTGCTACGGCTGCCATTCGCAGATGATCCGCCCGCTGCGCGCCGAGACGCTGCGCTACGGCCACTACTCGATGGCCGGCGAATCGGTCTGGGACCACCCCTTCCAGTGGGGCAGCAAGCGCACCGGGCCCGACCTGGCGCGCGTGGGCGGCAAGTACAGCGACGAGTGGCATCGCATCCACCTCGAGAACCCGCGCGACGTGGTGCCGGAGTCCAACATGCCCGCGTACTCCTGGCTTCCCAAGGGCCAGGTCGACCCGGCCGGCATGGCGCCCCGCATGCGCGCCCTGCGCCGCGTCGGCGTGCCCTACACCGACGAGGACATCGCGCACGCCGCCGACGAGGTCGCCGGCAAGAGCGACGAAGACGCCTTGATTGCCTACCTGCAGGTGCTCGGCACCGCCGTGAAGTGAGGAGCACCCGGACATGGACCTCGACACCCTCCGCTACGCCACGACCGTGATGTCGTTCTTCGTCTTCGCCGGCATCGTCGCGTGGGCGATGTCGTCCCGCAACAAGGCGGCGTTCGACGAAGCGCGGCAGCTCCCGTTCCAGGACACCGGAGACACGCAATGAGACATCCTTTGGCAAACAGTTTGCGGGGCGAGCGCCGGGCCGCCCCAAGCCGGCCCGCAGTCCCCTCGGGGGACGGAGCGCCGTACGCGGCGCGGGAAGGGAAGTCATGAGCGATTTCATCTCTCCGGGCTGGGCGATCTACGTCGCCGTGGCCACGATCGTCGGCCTCGTCGCCTGCCTGGCGCTGCTCATCATCACCGCGCGCGGCAGGACGCCGACCGCGGACGGCTCCACGGGCCATGTGTGGGACGGGGACCTGCGCGAGATGAACAACCCGATGCCGCGCTGGTGGATGATCCTGTTCGTGATCACCATCGTGTTCAGCGCCGGCTACCTGGTGCTGTATCCGGGCCTGGGCAGCGCCAAGGGCGTGCTCGGCTGGAGCAGCGCACAGGCATGGCAGCAGGAGCAGGACGCGGCCAACTCGAAGCTCGCGAAGGTCTATGCGCAATACGCCACCCAGCCGGCGCCGGCCCTCGCGCGCGACAGGCAGGCCATGGCCATCGGCGAGCGCCTGTTCGTCAACAACTGTTCGGGTTGCCATGGCTCGGATGCCCGCGGCAACAAGGGATTCCCGAACCTCACCGACAACGACTGGCTCTATGGCGGCAGCCCCGAAACGATCGTCGAGACGATCACGCGTGGCCGGCACGGCATGATGCCGTCGATGGCCGCGGCCCTCGGAAGCGCGAAGGACGTCGACAACGTGGCGAACTACGTGCTCAGCCTGTCCGGCAGCCCGCACGACGCCACGGCGGCCGCGGCCGGCCAGGCGAAGTTCGTCGTCTGCGCCGGATGCCACGGCATCGACGGCAAGGGCAACCAGGCGATCGGCGCGCCCAACCTGACCGACAACGTCTGGCTGCACGGCTTCGGCAGGGAGGCGATCGCGGCCATGGTCAACGGCGGCAAGAGCAACACCATGCCCGCGCAGGAACAGCGGCTCACGCCCGAGCAGATCCACGTGGTCGGGGCGTACGTGTGGAGCCTGTCGAACCCGCAGCCGGCGCCCGTCGCCTCCCGCTGAGAAGGCGACCTCGGGATGGCGGCCGCCGACGACTCCCTCGATCCGCCCCAGCGGCGGACGGTGATCCCGATCGTGCCGGCGTCGGGCGGCCTGTACAAAGCCGAGAAGACGATCCACCCGCGCGAGGTCAAGGGCCGCTTCGCGACTTGGCGCTGGGTGTTCGTCGCGCTGACCCAGCTCGCGTTCTACGGCCTGCCGTGGCTGCAGTGGAATGCGCGCCAGGCGGTGTTGTTCGACCTCGCCTCGCGCCGCTTCTACATCTTCGGGCTGGTGCTCTATCCACAGGACTTCATCTACCTGGCGGCCCTGCTGGTCGTCTCGGCCTGCAGCCTCTTCCTGTTCACCGCCGTGGCCGGCCGGCTGTGGTGCGGCTTCGCCTGCCCGCAGACGGTCTACACCGAGATCTTCCTGTGGGTCGAGCGTCGGCTCGAGGGCGACCGGAGCGCACGCATCCGCCTCGACGCCTCGCCGTGGACCGCCGACAAGCTGCGCAGGCGCGGTTCCAAGCACGTCGCCTGGATCCTGATCGCCTTCTGGACCGGCTTCACGTTCGTGGGCTTCTTCACGCCGATCCACACGCTCGCGGCGGAGACCGCGCACCTGGCCTTCGGCCCGTGGGAATGGTTCTGGGTCCTGTTCTACGCCTTCGCCACCTGGGGCAACGCGGGGTTCATGCGCGAACAGGTCTGCAAGTACATGTGCCCGTACGCACGCTTCCAGAGCGCGATGTTCGACCGGGACACGATGATCGTGAGTTACGACCCCCGGCGCGGCGAGCCGCGAGGCGCACGCGCGAAGTCGGTCGGCCACGCGGCGCTGGCCGGGCTGGGCAAGGGCGAATGCATCGACTGCAGCCTGTGCGTCCAGGTCTGTCCCACCGGCATCGACATCCGCAAGGGCCTGCAATACGAATGCATCGGTTGCGCCGCATGCGTCGACGCCTGCGACGGCGTGATGGACAAGATGAGCTACCCGCGCGGCCTGATCCGCTTCGCGACGGAGAACGGTCTCGAGAAGGGCTGGACGCGCGCCGAGATGATCCGGCACGTCTTCCGCCCGCGCGTCCTGGTCTACACCGGCGTGCTGGTGGCGATCCTGGGCTCGATCGGCACGCAGCTGGCCACGCGTGCCCCGTTTCGCGTCGACGTGATCCGGGACCGCGGCGCGCTCGCGCGCCAGGTCGAGCAGGGGCGCATCGAGAACGTCTACCGGCTGCAGGTCATGAACGTCAGTGAGCAGCCGCGGCACTTCCACGTGTCCGTCACGGGGCTGGAAGGCATCGTCGTCGCCTCCACGCCGGAGCTGGACGTCGACAGCGCGCAGGAGCGCTGGCTCGCCGTGCGCGTGCAGGTGCCGTTCGACTCGGCGCAGGCCGCCGGCCCCGGCGTCCATGCGATCCACTTCCGCATCGACGTGCCGTCGGGCGACGGCGTCAGCGAGAAGTCGACCTTCGTCATTCCTCGTTGAACCAGGAGCAACCATGAGCCCCCCCGTACAAGCCCCTTCGGCACCCGCGCCGCGCTGGTGGCGCTTCGGCATGGCCTGGCTGGCGTTCGGCCTGCCGGCGTCCGCCGTCGTGGCCTCCACGCTGTCGGCGGTGATCGCGATCCGCCATGCCGACCCGCTCGTCGACGACCATCGCGGCGCCTCGCACCGCCCGGCCGCCCAATCCGCGCAAGGTGCAGCGACCCTGCCCGCCGAGCTGGCCCGCAACCAGGCTTCGTTGCGCCGCTAGTCCCCATCCACTCGACCGGCCGGAGGCCCGATGAGCCGAACCGCACTGACGATCCTGTGGCCGTCCTTCCTGATGGCAGGCGTGCTGGAGACGCTCGTCTTCTCGATGGTGGATCCACGCGAGCTGCATTTCGAGCACTACGGCTTCGAGCCGTCCGCGCAGGCGATCTACACGCTGGGGTTCCTCATGTTCTGGGGCGTGCTGTCGACCTCCGGAGCGATCTCGGCGCTGCTGCTGATCGAGGTCGATCCCCCCGCGCACCCGGCCCCGGACGCTCCCGAGACGGAACCGGGCATCTGACGCAGGCGCCGCCCCGGCACCTGCGCGCCTTGAGCGAGCGCAAGCCCTGCGGGGGCCATCCGGCCGACCATCGAGGGATGGAAGACACCCTTGCCCAGCCGATCGCGATCCATCGCGAACTCCCTTCCGACGCCCTGCTCGCCCGCATCCAGGGTCCCGGCCCGCGCTACACCTCCTACCCGACCGCGGATCGCTTCGGGGAGGGCTTCGGCGCGGATCGCGTGCGGGCCCTGCTGGAAGAACGGCGCCACGCGGCCGACGCCGGCAAGCGCCTGCCGCTGTCGCTGTACGTGCACATCCCGTTCTGCGAATCGGTCTGCTACTACTGCGCGTGCAACAAGATCATCACGAAGCATCACGAGCGCGGACTGCCGTATGTCGCCGCGCTCGAGTGCGAGCTCGCCCTCGTCGTCGACGTCCTCGGACCGCAGCGCGCCGTCTCGCAACTGCATTTCGGCGGCGGCTCGCCGACGTTCCTCTCGGATGGCGAGATCTCGCGCCTGATGGCGAGCATCCGGCGATCCTTCCATGTGGAGGACGATGCCGAGATCTCGATCGAGGTCGATCCGCGCACGGTGACGCCGACCCGCCTCCAGCACCTGCGCACGCAAGGCTTCAACCGGATCAGCTTCGGCGTGCAGGACTTCGACCCGGACGTCCAGAAGGCCGTCCACCGCGAGCAGTCGTTCGAGAGCGTGCGCGACCTGATGGCCGCGGCGCGCGATGCCGGATTCGGATCCATCAATGTCGACCTGATCTACGGCCTGCCGCGCCAGACCCCGTCGAGCTTCGCGCGCACCCTCGCGCAGGTGGCGGAGCTTCGTCCCGACCGCATCGCGCTCTACGCCTATGCTCACCTGCCCCAGCGCTTCAAGCCGCAGCGGCGCATCATGGCGGACGAGCTGCCGAACGGCCCGGGCCGGGTCGCGATGCTCGGCAGCGCCATGGCGGCTTTCCGCGCGCATGGCTACGCCTACATCGGCATGGACCACTTCGCGCTGCCGGGCGACGAACTCGCCGTGGCGCAGCGCGAGGGTCGACTGCACCGCAACTTCCAGGGCTACAGCACGCAGCCCGATTGCGACCTCGTCGGGCTCGGCGTCTCGGCGATCGGCCGCATCGGCAACGGCTACTACCAGAACGCCAAGACGCTGCCCGAATACGAGGAAGCGCTCGCCCAGCACCGCCTGCCGGTGGCCCGCGGCCTGCTGCTCGACGACGACGATCGCATCCGGCGCGACATCATCATGTCGCTGATGTGCCGCGGCCGCGTCGAGTTCGAGGAAGTGCGGCGCGTCCACGGCATCGACATGGCGTCGACGTTCGCACCCGAACTGGAACGCCTTGCGCCCCTGCGCGCGGACGGCTTCGTGCGCCTGCACCCGGACGCCATCGAGGTGACCGACAGCGGCTGGTACGTCGTGCGGGCCATCGCGATGGTGTTCGACCGCTACCTGCACGACAGCGCCGAACGTGGACGCTTCTCGCGCATCGTGTGATGAACCTGGCGCTCGCCTTGGCCGGATTCGCGCTGGGCGCGGCCACGACGCCGCATTGCGCGCTCATGTGCGGCGCGCCCTGCGCCGCGCTGACGGGGGGGCGGCGCGGCGACGGCGCGTGGTTCCTCGCGGCACGCGCCGCTGGCTACATGGCGGCCGGGGGCCTCGCCGCGGCCAGCGTCGGCGCCCTCGGCGCCTGGACGCGCACGTCGCCACGGCTGCAGCCGTTGTGGACGTTGCTGCAGCTTGCCTTCCTCGCGCTGGGCCTCTGGTGGCTGGCCACCGGCCGCACGCCGGCCCGGCTCCTGCGCGATGGCGCGGCGCCGGTGCACGTCGTGCCGCGCCGTCGCCGTTCGTTTCGGGCCGCCCTCGGCGGGCTTGCGTGGGTCGCCTGGCCATGCGCCGCGCTGCAGGCCGCGCTCCTGCTCGCTGCCATGGCGAACGACGCCGCCGGCGGCGCGCTGGTCATGGGCGCCTTCGCACTCGCTTCGAGCCCCGCGCTTCTCGCGGCGCCCTGGCTCTGGTCGCGATGGCAACGCACGAGCGGCCGGGCAACGACACCCGGCCGCCTGCAGGCCTTCGGCTACCGTTGCGCCGGCCTCGGCCTGGTGCTGGCATCGTCCTGGGCGTTGGCCAGGACGCTGCAGGAGCGTCTCGGCGCGATCTGCATCACCTGAAATCCCGTCGCTCGACGACGCAGCGGCCGCGCTCACCCATCGATCCTCCGGCAGGCGTCGGGGCGCGCCGCCGCGGCACGTCCATCGCACCGACCGGCCCTTGATCCAGGACAAGGGCCGCGGGCCTGGAACGGCGTGAAATGGCTCTCGATGAGACCGCTCGAACCCTCCCTGCCGCGTGCGACGCCGGCCGTGCCCCCGGCATCACCCATCCCGCATCGCAAGCTGATCCGCTCCTGGCTCGCGCCGCTGGGCTCGCAAAGCACGGGCATCGCCCTGGGGCTGGTCGCTGTCGACCTCGCGCTCCTTGCGGCGTGCATGGCCGGGGTCGTGCTGCTGCCGTCCGCCGCATTGCAGGTGCTCGCGGGCGTCGCCGCGGGCCTGGTGATCGGCCGCCTCTTCATCCTCGGCCACGACGCCTGCCACCAGAGCCTGACCCGCCATCGCCGGCTCAACCGCTGGCTCGGTCGCCTCGTCTTCCTGCCGTCGCTGACGCCGTACAGCCTCTGGGAGACCGGGCACAACGTCGTCCACCACGGCTACACCAACCTGCGCGGCTTCGACTTCGTGTGGCAACCGCGTTCGCTGGAGGAATTCCAGGCCCTGCCGCGCTGGCGCCAGCGGCTGGAACGCGTCTACCGGAGCGGGTGGGCGCCCTGGCTCTACTACCTCGTCGAGATCTGGTGGAGCCGGCTGCTGTTCCCCAATCGCACGCACATGCCCACGCGGCGCGCCGTCTTCGTCGGCGACGGCCTGCTGGTGACGGCCTTCGGCCTCGCCTGGGTGGCCGCGCTCGTGCTGGCCGCCCACGCCACGCAGCAATCGGCCGCCTGGCTGGTGGCCACGGGTTTCGTGCTGCCGTTCCTGTTCTGGAACGGATTGATCGGCTTCGTCGTCTACGTGCACCACACGCATCCAGGCGTCGCCTGGTTCGAGGACAAGCGCGCATGGGCCGCCGCGCAGCCGTTCGTCTCGACCACCGTCCACCTGACGTTCAGGTCGGCGATGGGCGGCGTGCTGCACCACATCATGGAACACACCGCGCACCACGTGGACATGAGCGTCCCGCTGTACCGCCTGAAGGCCGCGCAGGCACTCCTGGAGCAACGCCTGGCGGGCCGCATCGTCGTGCAGCCGTTCTCGTGGCGCTGGTATGTCGACACGGCACGCCGATGCAAGCTCTACGACTTCCGCACCGGCTGCTGGACGGACTTCGCCGGTCGACCCTCGTCGGCGCCCCTGTGCGCTTCGACCTGAAGCGCCGCGGCATCATGGATCGGCCTTCCGCGTCCGCCCACGGCGCCGAGCGCTGGCAGTTCGACGGCTTCGAAGCGCTCGACCTGTGCCATCGCGAGACCTTGCGGATGTTGAAGGAGCTGGATGCCCTCGTCGATCGCCTCGGGGATATCGGGGCGGACGATCGCGCACGCTCGACGGCCGGCACCATCGAGCGCCACTTCTCCGAGACGGTGGCCGCGCACCATGCCGACGAGGAGCGCCACCTGTTTCCCGTCCTGTCGGCGAGCGGCGACGCCGGCACCCGGCAGGTCCTCGCGCGGCTCCGCCAGGATCACGCGTGGATGGACGTCAACTGGCGCTCGCTGCAGCCGCAACTGGACGCCCTCGCCCGCGGACACTGCAGCTTCGACCCGGACCTGTTTCGCGACGGTTCCCGCATCCTCGCCGCGCTGGTCCGCGAACACATCCTCCTCGAGGAGTCGCTCGTCTATCCCGAAGCGAAGCGTCGGCTCACGGACCGCGACCGGGCCAGCATGAACTCGGAGATGGCATCGCGTCGGCGTGCGCCGCGTCGGATGCCCGCGCCGCGTTCGGCCGGGGCGCGCAGCTGAGAGGCGGCCCGGCGCCCGAGGCGCGCCGAGCCGGGCCGGGCGCCAGGCCGTTGCGGTGGCGCAATCCCCGGCACGGGGGGCCCCCACAGAATGGCGTCACCGAGATCCAGAAAGTCCATCGTGACCTACTCCACGCTGCTCCTGCATCTCGATGACGATACGCGTGCCGCAATCCGGCTGGACGAGGCGACGAACCTCGCGCGCCGGTTCAATTCGCGGTTGATCGGCCTGTCGTGCCATCGACCGGCGCCATGGGTCGGTGTCGCCGGCGCCGAATTCATGGCCGCGG
Organism: Vitreoscilla sp.; assembly: GCA_045810285.1. Classification (GTDB taxonomy): domain Bacteria; phylum Pseudomonadota; class Gammaproteobacteria; order Burkholderiales; family Burkholderiaceae_C; genus Scleromatobacter. The sequence goes on from JBJMWE010000484.1 coordinate 21,961, forward strand.
ACCCGTTGACCACCGAACTGAAAGCCGCCGCGCGCGCTGCCGCGAGCCGCGAAGCCGCGTTCCTGCGCCACTGCGACGTGGCCGGACTGGCCTCGTTCGAGGTCGCCACGTCCGATGACGAACCCGCGCGCGCCATCGCCGAGCGGGGATTCTGTGCGGACCTGATCATCCTGGGCCAGGCCGATCCCGCCGACGCCGGCCATGCCCGGCAGCGCGACATCGTCGATCGCGTGATGGAACAGACGGCCGCGCCGGTGCTCGTGCTGCCGTACGCCGGCCGCTTCCCGACGCTCGGCGAGACGGTGTTGATCGCCTGGAGCGACAGCCGCGAGGCCGCGCGGGCCGTCGCGGACGCGATGCCCCTGCTCAAGCAGGCACACGCGGTGCACCTGGTGAATTTCGATCCGTCCGTCGGCGAGAGCGGCCGCATCGACGCGTCGCGCCTCGAAGTCGTCACGCGCTGGCTGTCGGCGCACGGCGTGCAGGCCCAGGCCAGCATCGGCTTCACGCGCTCGGACACCGGAAATGCGCTGCTGTCCCACGCGGCCGACGTGGGTGCCGACCTGCTGGTCATGGGCGCCTGGAGTCGTTCGCGCTTCGTCGAGCGCGTGCTCGGCGGCGCGACGCGCACGGTGCTGGACAGCATGACGGTGCCGGTGCTCATGTCGCACTGATCACGGCACCGCGGCCGCCCGAAAACGCGCCGCAACTGGCGTCGACGGCCCTATGATCAGCGGCGCCCGCCAATGGCCATGCCCCGCCGCGCGCCGATGCGTGGTGCTGGTGTACGCTTGGTGGCACCGACGGCGCGCCACGCCGGCAATCAAGGTTTCCCGACAGATGCAGCCCCGGCGGCCGCTTCAAGATCCAGCCCTTCGCAGATGACTCCGCAATCCGTGACGCCCATCCATATCGCCGTCCTCGACGACGAGGTCGACATCACGCGGCTGCTGGCCGGCTATCTCGAGACGCAGGGCTATCGCGTGACCAGCGTCCACACCGGGCGCGATCTCCTGGCCACGATGGCGGCCGATGCCCCCGCGCTCGTGCTCCTCGACCTGGGGCTGCCCGGCGAAGACGGATTCGCGATCGCGCGCCAGCTGCGCGAGCACTTCCGTTGCGGCCTGGTGATCGTCACGGGCCGCGGGGATGCGGTCGACAAGATCGTGGGCCTGGAGATCGGTGCCGACGACTACGTCACCAAGCCGTTCGACCTGCGCGAGCTCGCGGCGCGCATCAAGGCCGTGCTGCGCCGGATCGTGGCCGCCACGACGCCGCCGGCGGCCCCCGAAGGCCGCCTCGAGGCCGCGCCGACCCGCGAGCATTTCAGCTTCGCCGGCTGGGAGTTCGACACCGCCGCTCGTCGCCTGCTCGACCCCGAAGGCGGCGAAGTCGCGCTGACGACCGGCGAATTCGACCTCCTCGCAGTCCTGGTACGCCACGCGGGACGCGTGCTCTCGCGCGATTTCCTGCTCGAACAGACGCGTGGACGCGACGCCGGCCCCTTCGACCGCACGATCGATGTGCAGATCGGCCGACTGCGCAAGAAGATGGAGGCCGATTCCGAGCGGCCGGAGCTGATCAAGTCGGTGCGCGGTGCGGGCTACGTCCTGGTGCCTGCCGTGACGCTGCGCTGAGCGCGCCGCGTCGGCCATCCGCATGAACCGCAGCGATTTCACCGCCCATCCGCTGCCCCCGGGCGTGGATGCGCATTCGGTGTTCCGGTCGTTGTTCGGCGCCTACCCCGACGCCATGCTGCTGGTGGACCGGACGGGCGTGATCGTGCTTGCCAATCCCGCCGCCACCGCGCTGCTGGGCTATGCGGCCGACGAGTTCCCCGGCATGAACGTCGACCAGCTCGTGCCGGAGAGCATCCGCCCGCGCCATGCGGCTTATCGCGGGGCCTATGTGGACAACCCGCGGGCTCGCCCGATGGGCTCCCAGATGGATCTCGTGGCCATGCGCAAGGACGGCAGCGAGGTCATGGTGGAGATCGCGCTGAGCCCGCTCGAGGAGCACGGCGTCCCGCTCGTCGTGGCCTCGATCCGCGACATCGGCGCCTACCCCCGCGTGCAGAAGGCGCTCCAGCGCGCACGCTATAGCGAGCACCTGGCGCAGCTGGGCCGGCTGGCGGTCGACGAGCGCGATCCGCAAGTGCTGGTCGAGCACGCACCCCGGCTGGCCGCCGCGGCACTGCAACTGCAGGTCGCGCTGGTCAGCCTGCTCGAGACCGACGGGCGCGGGTTCCGGATCGCCTCGGGCGTCGGGCTGCCACCGAACCAGCAAGTCGGCACGCGCATCGCCAACATCGCCGACGCCCTGCCCGGCTACCTGCTCGAGCACCCGCAGCCGCTCGTCATGCCCGACTACCGGAACGAACGACGTTTCGAACTGCCGGCCGACCTGATCGAATCCGGCTTGACCTGCGGCATCGTCGTGCCGATCTCCGACCGCGGGCGCACCCTCGGGACGCTGACCGTCCACTCGCATCGGCCGCAGGCCTTCGGCGACGACGAGGTGAACTTTCTCGAGTCGCTGGCCACGCTGCTGGCGACCAGCCTCCAGCGGGCGCAGGCGGAGGAGGCGCTGAACCATTCGCAGCGCCTCGAGAGCGTGGGCCAGCTCACCGGCGGCATCGCGCACGACTTCAACAACCTGCTCACCGTGATCCAGGGCAACCTGCAGTTCCTGGAAGACACGGCGGCGATCGCGACGAACGAACACGCCCAGCGGCTCGTCGGCGCCGCGACGCATGCCACCCGCCGGGCCGCCGAGCTCACGGGCAAGCTGCTCGCGTTCTCGCGCCGGCAGGTGCTCCAGCCCGAGGCGATCGAGATCGGCCCGATGCTGAAGTCGCTGGCAGACATGTTGCGCCGCACCCTCGACCAGCGCGTGCGGATCCACATCGAGGTGGAGCCCGACTGCCCGTCCGTCCTGGCGGACCCTGTGCAGCTCGAATCCGCGCTCCTCAACGTCGCCATCAACGCCCGCGACGCCATGCCCGACGGCGGGGCGCTCACCTTCCGCGCGGCCGCCGTCGATCGCTTGCCCGACGATCCCGGCACGAGCGATGCCCTGCCGCCAGCGGACGCGGCGCCCGGCGGGTTCGTCGCCATCGCCATCGCCGACACCGGCAGCGGCATGCCGGACGAAGTGCGGGAGCGCGCGTTCGAGCCGTTCTTCACCACGAAGAGCGTCGGTCGCGGCACCGGCCTGGGCCTGAGCACGGTCTACGGCTTCGTCAAGCAGTCGCATGGCGCCGTCACGATCGTTTCCGCGCCGGGGGCCGGCACGACGGTGACGCTGGTCATCCCGCAACTCGGCGCCGAACCCGGCGTGCCGATCGACGACGTGCAGGTGGCCGACGTGGTGCCGCCCGGCCTGCGCATCCTGCTCGTCGAGGACGATGCGCCCGTTCGGGCAGTCGCCCTGGCATTTCTCGGCGCGCTCGATGCGAAGGTGACCGCCTGCGCGTCGGGCGAGGAGGCGATGCTCGTGCTCGACTCCGGTTCCGACTTCGATCTCCTGCTCACGGACATCGCCCTCGGAGCCGGGATGCGCGGCACCGAGCTGGCCGCGCAGGCCCAGGCGAGCCGACCGGCACTGGCCGTCCTGCTGGTCTCGGGCTTCTCGGCGGAGCTGATCGATGCCGACCGGGTGGCGCCGCTCGATTGGGAACTGCTGCCCAAGCCGTATTCCCGCAACGACCTCGCGCGCGCGGTCGCGACGGCGGTCAGCCAGGCTTCGCGCGCGAAGCCCGCCTGAGAACCTGTGAACGAATCCGACACGGATTCATTCACAGGTTCTGAGTCGACTCACTGCAGGGTCTCGCCCGCGACCGGCGTCAGGCATTCCTGGACGAAGGCCGACAGGGCCTCGACCTGCGGGATCCGGATCTCGCGCCGGCCCTTGTCGGCGAACTCGATCAGGCCGCAGCGGGCCAGCCGCGAGAGCCCGCGGCTGACCGTCTCGAGCGTGACGCCGAGGTAGTTGCCGATTTCGGCGCGCGTCATGCGCATGGTGATCTGGTCGGTGCGCAGGCCACGCCGCGCGAGCGCGTGGGCCCAGTTGCGCAGGAAGTCCGCGACGCGCGCATCGGCGGGCAGCGTGCAGATCGACATCAGCGAATTCCGGTCGCGGGCGATCTCGCGGCTCATCGCCTCGTGAAGGGCACCCAGCAGGGCCGGTCGAGCGGCGCCGGCCTGCAGCAGGGCCGCATAGGGAATGGCCCAGACCTCGCCGGTGTCCATCGCGATCGCATCGCAGTCGTGCTGGCCGTCGGCGATCCCGTCGAAGCCGAGCCAGTCGCCACGGAACTTCAGGCCGACGATCTGCTCGCGCCCGTCGGGCGACAGGGTCACGACCTTGAAGACGCCCGTGTTGATGACGAACAGGTGCGTGAAGCGCAGCCCGGCCTGGTAGACCCGGCCGTCCAGGCGCAGGACGCGCCGCTGGATCTCGACGCTCTCCGCGATCAGCGCGAGGCGCGCGGCGATCAGCCGGCTGTGCAGGGCATCGTCCTCGCGCATCGGCTCCGGCGTGGCTCCGAAGCGCGGCTCGATCGCTTTGGCGGCGCCAGGAATCACGAAGGGCGACGGATTGGCGGCAAGGGCGTTGGCGTTGGCGAACATGGCTGGATCCCTGGTTGGACTGGCGGTTTTCCCGGATGCATCAACGTTAGGGGCCCTCCGCCACGAGCCGAACAACGCCGGGCATCACTGCGTAACGGTCGGTGAATGCTCGGTGACGCAGCGCAACAGCACAGGCGCCGGCGCGCCCGTTTGAGGTATCGCAAGCCGGAAGGCGACAGGCAACCTACCCTTCATGCATCGCGGTGCGACGTGCATGCGCGAGATCACGAACCGGTCCCGTCACCTGACATGTCCCACCACTTTCTCGCCGGCCACACCTTGCCCGACGACCTGAGGCAGAGCCTCTTGCGATCGGCCCGGGGTCTGAAGCGCGCATCGCAGGACCAGCGCGCGCTGCGGCCCCTGACCGGCCGGCACATCGCCATCGCCTGCCCCGACCCGGCGCGCCACGAGAGCGATCCGGTGGAGCGTGCGGCGACGGGCCTGGGCGCCCGGGTGTCGTACATCTCGCTGGACGCGCTCGACTTCGCACCCGAACATCACGCGCTGGCCCGGATGCTGGGCAGCCTCTACGACGTCATCGACTGCAGCGCACTCAGCGCCGATCGCGCCCGCGAGCTCCAGCGCCTCGCGAGCATCCCCGTCTTCGACGGGCTGGCCTGTGCGGAGCGCCCCTTGCGCGAACTGCTTCCGGCGCTCGCCGGCGCGGCGGACGGCGACGCGACGGGCACCGACGACGACAACCTCAACAGCCTGCTCCAGGCCGCCTTGATCCAGGCCCTGGCCTAGGACGCTGCGCGCCCGGATCGCCGCGACGAGGCGCCGCCGCGGCCGATGACTTGCGCTGGCGCAAGGCCCGCTCCCGCCACGCTTTCCACAATCGTCGTCGCCCATGGACGATGCCAGCCCTCCCCGCCGCGACAGCGTCTTCCTCGCGCGCGGCATTTCCAAGACCTATCGCACCGGCGAGGTCGAAGTGCGGGCACTGCGCGACGTCGACCTCGACATCCGTCGCGGCGAGTTCGTCGTCCTGCTGGGCGCCTCGGGCAGCGGCAAGTCGACGCTGCTCAACATCCTGGGCGGACTGGACCTCCCCAGCACGGGAACGCTGGCCTTCCACGATCATGTCCTGAGCGGCGCATCCGACGCGGAGCTGACGACCTATCGCCGCGAGCACGTCGGCTTCGTCTTCCAGTTCTACAACCTCATCCCCAGCCTGACCGTGCGCGAGAACGTGGCGCTGGTCACCGACATCGTCGACGACCCTATGCCGGTGGACGAGGCGATCGACCTCGTCGGACTGACGCCGCGGCGCGACCACTTTCCGGCGCAGCTGTCCGGGGGCGAGCAGCAGCGGGTGGCGATCGCGCGCGCCATCGTCAAGAAGCCGGACGTGCTGCTGTGCGACGAGCCCACCGGCGCGCTCGACTACCAGACGGGCAAGCTGGTGCTGGAGGTCATCGCACGGATCAACCGCGAACTGGGCACGACCGCGGTCATCATCACGCACAACGCGGCGATCGCCGGCATGGCCGATCGCGTCGTCCATCTCGGCGACGGCCGCATCCAGCGCGTGGACTCCAACCCCGAGAAGCGGACGCCCGCCGAGCTGAGCTGGTAGCGCGATGAAAGCCCTCGATCGCAAGCTGCTGCGCGACCTGCGCCTGATGTGGAGCCAGGCGCTGACCATCGCGCTGGTGGTGGCCAGCGGGATCGGGGGCTTCGTCACCAGCCTGTCGGCCGTCGATTCGCTGGCGCTGGCGCGCGACGACTTCTACGCGGCTGGCCACTTCGCCGATGTCTTCGCCGGCGTCAAGCGAGCGCCGAATACCTTGGCCGAGTCCTTGCGCGCGCTGCCCGGCGTGGCCGACGTGCAGACGAGCGTCCAGGCAGTCGTGCGCGTCGAGATTCCGGGATTGCCCGATCCGATCATCGGCCAGCTGATCGGGCTGGACGCGCGTCATCCGGCGCGCATGAACCTGGTCAGCGTCTGCGCCGGCCAGACGCTCGCGGCGGCCGGCGCGCGGGCCGACGGCAGCATCCCGGCGCTCGTGTCCGAGGGCTTCGCGCAGGTACGCCACCTGAAGCCGGGCGACACGCTCGACGTGCTGATGAACGGCAAGCGACGCAGCTTGCGCATGGTCGGCACCGCCCTGTCGCCGGAATTCATCTTCGCCGGCCTGTGGGGCATGCCCGACATGCGCGGCTATGGCATCTTCTGGATCGACCACGACACGCTGGCGGCCGCCTACGACATGGACGGCGCGTTCAACCAGGTCGCCGCGAAGCTGGCGCCGGGCGCCTCGGAGCGCACGGTGGTGGACGCGCTTGCGCGCCGCCTGTCGCCCTACGGCGGTCGGGACGCCATCGGCCGCACCGACCAGTCGTCGAACCAGATGCTGGACAACGAGATCAAGGAGCAGCGCGTCCTCGGCACGGTGCTTCCGACGATCTTCCTCGCCGTGGCGGCGTTTCTTCTCAACGTGGTGGTGTCGCGCCTGGTGGGCGCGCAGCGCGAGCAGATCGCGGCGCTCAAGGCGCTGGGCTATCCCAACGCGGCGATCGCACTGCACTACCTGAAGCTCGTGCTGGCGATCGTGCTGGCGGGCCTGGCACTGGGCATCGTGGTCGGCGACCGGCTCGGCAGCATGTTCACCGGGCTCTACGCCGAGTTCTTCCACTTCCCGCATTTCGAGCACCGGATTGCGCCATGGCTCCTGCTCACGAGCCTCGGCGTGACGGTGGCGACGGCCGTGCTGGGGACGCTCAACGCCATCCTGCGCACGGTGCGGCTGCCTCCGGCAGAGGCCATGCGGCCGCCGGCGCCGGGCCACTACCGCAGGACATTGCTGGAGCGCCTGGGCATCCGCGTCATGGGACCGGCGATGCGGATGATCGTCCGCAACATGGAGCGACGGCCGCTGCGCACGCTGCTGGGGATCGGCGGAATCGCCTCGGCCGTGGCGATCACGATCATGGGCAACTTCCTGCGCGACGCGATCGACGTGGTGGTGGACACGCAGTTCACGCTGTCGTTGCGAGGCGACGTCTCCGTCTGGACGTACGAGCCCGTCGACGACGAAGCGCGCCTGGAGCTGGCGCGGCTGCCCGGGGTCACGCAGGTCGAGTCCACCCGGTTCGTGCCGGTGATGCTGGTGCATGGCCATCTGCGCGAACGCGGCCTGGTGCGCGGCTACGCGCCGCGGGCCGAACTCTATCGCGTCATCGACATGGACCGCCACCAGACCCTCCTCGAGGGCCGCGGCTTGATCCTCACCGACCGGCTCGCGGACAAGCTCGACCTGTCGCCGGGCGACACCGTCCTCGTCGAGGTGCTGGCCGGCGAGGCGCGCACCTTGCCGCTGAAGGTGGCGGGCACCGTGCGGGAGATGATGGGCCTCAACGCCTACCTGGATCGCGACACGTTGAACCGCCTGCTCGGCGACGGCGACGTGGCCACCGGCTGGGTGCTGTCGGTCGCGCGCGGCCAGGAAGCGGCGCTGCTCGACGCCTCGAAGGCGCTGCCCCGGGTGGCCGGTGCATTCAGCAAGGCCACGATGCTGCGCAACATGCAGGAGATCAGCGCGCGCAACGTGCGGATCATGAGCACCATCCTCACGGCCTTCGCCGCGGTGATCTCGGTGGCCGTCGTCTACAACAACGCGCGCATCGCGCTGGCGGAGCGCGGCTGGGAGTTGGCCAGCCTGCGCGTCCTCGGCTTCACGCGCGCCGAGGTCTCCGCGCTGCTGCTGGGCGAGATGGCGATCTCCATCGCCGTCGCATTGCCCGTGGGCATGTTGCTTGGCTGGGGCCTGGTCCACGGCGTGAGCGAGATGTTGAAGTCGGACCAGTTCTTCTTTCCTGTCGCGATCCAGCCGCGCACCTACGCGTGGGCGGCGCTGTGCGTGCTGGTCGCGGGCGTGGGCAGCGGCCTGGTCGTCCGGCGCCGGGTAGACAGGCTCGACATGGTGGCCGTCCTGAAGACGAGGGAATGAGATGAACAAGCGTACCTGGATCGGCGGCGGCGCGGCCGTTGCGGCGACCCTCGGGCTGATGGCCTGGGCGTTCGCGCCGCGGCCGGTGGAGGTCGAAGTGGCCGCAGTGACGCGCGGCCACTTCGAGGCGACGATCGACGAGGACGGCAAGACGCGATTGCGCGACCGCTACCTGGTGTCGGCGCCCCTGGCCGGCGTCGTGACCCGGATCTCGCTGCGCGAAGGCGACACCGTGCGGGCCGGCGATCCCGTGGCGACCCTCACGCCGGTCCTGTCGCCCTTCCTGGATGAGCGCACGCTGCGCGCGCAGCAAGTGCGGGTGGACATCGCGCAGGCCAGCGTGCAACGCGCCGACGCGCGCATCGAGGGCGCGCGGGTGGCGCTGCAGCAGGCCCGCAACGAAGCGTCGCGCAGCGAGCAGCTGGCCACGCAGGGCTTCGTCTCGCCCACCAAGATGGACACTGACCGGCTCGCCGTGCTGGCGACGCAGAAAGAGCTGGACGCCGCCATCCAGGAGCGGCACGTGACGCTGCACGAAGTGGAGGAAGCACGCGCCGCGGTCGCCGCCGTGACGCGCCCGCGCGAGGCGCGCGCCTTCGTGCTCGAGGCGCCCGTGGGCGGGCGCGTCCTGCACGTGGCGCAGACGAGCGAGGCCAGCGTGCCCCTGGGCGCCGCGCTGGTGGAACTTGGCGACGTCTCCCGCATGGAGGTGGTCGCCGAACTCCTGACCACCGATGCGCTGCGGGCCCGCCCGGGCAGCCTCGTGAGGATCGAGCGCTGGGGCGGTGACGGCGCACTCGAGGGACGGGTCCGATTGGTCGAGCCCGAAGCGTTCACGAAGGTCTCCGCGCTCGGCGTCGAGGAGCAGCGCGTGCGCGTCCTCATCGACCTGACCAGTCCGGCCGACAGGTGGAAGGCGCTCGGCGACGGCTATCGCGTGAGCGTCCGCATCGTGAACCAGTCGCAGGACCAGGTGCTGAAGGTGCCCGTGAGCGCCGTCTTTCCTCGCAGCGACAACTCGGGCATGGCCGTCTTCGTGCTCGATCATGGGCACGCCCGGCTCGCCGCGGTGGACGTGGCCGACCGCAACGGCGCGGACGCCTGGATACGGCAGGGCCTCCAGGCGGGCACCACCGTCATCGTCTACCCACCGTCCACCGTGCGGGACGGCACGAGCGTCAGGCAACGCAAGGTCTGAGCGAAGGCCTAGGGCTTGGGCAGCACCTCGGCTTCCACGTTGAAATAGAACACGATCTGGTGATGGTCGCCGGGGTGGATCGTGGTGATCCGGCTCTGTGCCTCCTGCGCGTAGCGGGAACGGACCTCGTAGCGCCCCAACGGGAGGTCGATCATCAGCCACGGACCCTCCAGCCGCCGCTGGAAGACCGCCTCGCCGTTGCCGTCGACGATGGTCACTTCGACGTCGGCCAGATGCGCGCCGGAGGTCCTGCTCGCCGTCATGATCCACAGGCTGTACTTGCCCCGCTCGGATTCCATGCTCTCGGTCTCGGTCTGACCGATGCCCCCCTCGATGAAGGCCCATCCTTGTGGTGACTGGCCTTGAGTCGCCGCCACGGCTTGCGACGCCGCGCACGCCCAGGCGAGCACGGTGAGCGCGGCAACGAGTCGCCGGCCATGGAATTGCATCAGCTCGCGGTGATTCATCTCGGACCTCCTGGAATGAAGGCCCCAGGCTACGAGCGTGCCATCGAGCTCGAGTTGAGCGCCGTCAAGGCTGCGTACCCGCGGTCGAACGGCCCTCGCCCGTCGATTCGTTGATTGCACTCAAGGTTGCAAGGCCGATGATCGATACTCTCGCACTCGGAGAGGACTTGCTCAATGACCATCGAGACACCAACGCGCAGCTCCGGCGCTCCTCGGCGCTACGGACGTGCGGCGCAGCTGCTGCACTGGACGACGGCGGTCGTCGTGCTCGCCGCCTTCGTCTACGGCCCGGGCGGTTCGGAAGCCCGGGTGTATACCGCCTCGCGCGACTTCGACCGTCACCTGCACGAGACGCTGGGAACGGCGGTGCTCGCTCTCACGTTGGTTCGTGTGATCTGGAGCCTGGTCGCCGGGCGCCCGGATCCCGTGACAGTCAGTCGATGGATGGGCCTGGCCGCGACCAGCGTGCAAGGACTGCTCTATCTGCTGCTGTTCGCCGTCCCGCTGACGGCAATCCTCGGCGCCTGGCTCGAAGGCCATCCGCTGGCCTACCTCGGCGGCCTCGAGATCGCCCCGCCCCTGCCGCCGTCGCACGATCTGGGCAACCGCATCGCCGAGATCCACACCTGGCTGGGCGACGCCATCCTGTGGGTCGCCGGCCTCCATGCCGTCGCCGCGCTCTATCACCACGCCATCCTCAAGGACGGCGTGCTCGCATCGATGCTGCCTGCATGGCTGCTGGCGCCTCAGGGCGCTCGCCAGGAAGGAACTGGCCGGCGCTGACGCGTCTCAAGGTGGAGGGCTGCCTGTCGGCGCCACTGGGCCGGCGTCCGGCTCGCCGACGCGCCGCCCGCTGGCGGTGTCGAACAGATGCAGCCGATCCAGCGGCACCGGCGCGCCGTCACGCTCGAGGCGATGACCCTGGCGGATCGCATCCTCGTGATGAACGCAGGCAACGTCGACCAGGTGGGAACGCCGGCGGAGCTTGCGCAGGCTGATGGAGGCCATCGAGGTCCTTCGAAGTCTCGCGATTTGGCAATGGTCGCCGAGAAGCCGGGTTGCACGGGATCAAGAGGCGGCGCGTGCGGGCGCCGCTGGCGGGCATGGCGGTCAATGCATCGCGCAGGGCAGCACGGCGGGCATCGCGACGTCGCGCCCGATGACGGTATGCGCGAAGAAGTAGTTGTTTCGGGCGCCGTCGCTGAGCGCGTCGATGTCGACGTGGCCGGCCTTGTCGCACGGGAAGCTGTAGCCGCGGCCTTCGTCGAACAGGGAGCGGAAGCGAAGTTCGAATGCCGCGTCGGCCAGGTGGTTCGTGTAGCGAGTGTTCACGATGCGCTCCTTTGCAGTTCCGGCGACGCCATGCCGCCCTGGGACCAAGATAGAAGTGCAGCGAAAACGCCGGGTCAATCGCACGCAACAGAGCGAAACAGCACGTGATCGGCGGACCCGTGTCGGCCGGTCCCCGACACAAGACGGCCCGCCGCAGGACGCCGCTGACTGTGCTTGACCTGGATCAAGCCCGGCTCGTTTTCCGCTCAATCGCCGCAAGCAGGCACCGAAATCGTCTCGGCGGCCGCAGTCTCCAATGCGTCCATCACGCGATTCCCGTGGCCCGAGACCTCATCATGCTTCCCATCGAAACAACCTACGACACCAGCCTGCCGGGCCTGCGCCGCACCGGCGACGCCTACATGCTCGCCGCCACGCTGCTCGGGTCCGCGGGCCTGGCGTGGCTGGGCTTGCGCTTCGATCAGTTCCAGCTGGGCGCGACGCTCGCCGCCGGCCTGCTGCTCGCCGCGATCGTCCTGTTCGTCAGCGCTCGCGGCAGCTGGTTCAACTCGGTGGCCTATCCGATCCTGCTCGCGGCCGTGGTGGCGGCGCAGATCCTCATCACGGCCGGCCGCGCGCAATACCACTTCGGCGCGTTCGTCGTGCTCGCCTATGCGCTGGTGTACCGCCACTGGCTGCCGCTGCTGGCGACGGCCGGCACCATCGCGCTGCATCACATCGTGTTCGACCGGCTGCAGGCGCTCGGCTACGCCGTCTGGAGCCTTGGCCGGCCCGACTTCCTGGGGGTGCTGGAGCAACTGAGCTACCTCGGTTCGCAGGCCGCGTTCAGCATCCTGATCGCGCGCCAGATGCGCAAGGAGTCGCACCTCGCAGCGGAACTGGACAGCATCACCGCCGGCCTGTCGGCCACCCCCGGCTGCGTCGACTTCTCGCGCCTGACGGCGTCGCCGCGCACCGAGGCCGGCGCGCGGCTGCTGTCGGTGCTCCGCACCGTGCGCGATGCGACCGCCGTCGCACGCCGCACCGCCGTGACGGTCAGCATCGCATCCTCCGAGATTGCTTCCGGCAACCAGGAGCTGTCCCATCGCACGGAGCAGGCCGCCGCCGACCTGCAGCGCACCGCCGCGGCGCTGGAGCAACTCACCGCCACGGTCGAGGGATCCTCGATCACGGTCCAGGCGGCCTCGCAGCGCGCCAGCGAGGCCGCGCGTCGCGCCGCCGAAGGCGAGACCGCCGCCGAGCAACTGGCCGGCAGCATGCACGCGATCACGGAGTCGTCCAGGCGAGTCTCGGAGATCACGTCCGTGATCGACGGCATCGCGTTCCAGACCAACATCCTCGCGCTCAATGCATCGGTCGAGGCGGCGCGCGCCGGCGAGGCCGGACGCGGCTTCGCGGTGGTCGCGAGCGAGGTGCGGCGGCTCGCCAAGCGCAGCGCGGAGGCGTCCAGCGAGATCACGGCGCTGATCGGCCAGTCCACGCAGGAGGTCGAGCGCGGCGTCGCGGTCGGGCTCGAGACACGCGCAGCCCTGGCCGGCATCATCGAAGAGGTGCGCCAGGTGCACGCGCTCCTGACGCAGGTCTCCACCGCCGCGCAAGAGCAGACGATCGGCATCGCCGACGTCAACCGCTCGGTCGGCGCGCTGGACGAGGCCACCCAGCAGAACGCGGCACTGGTCGAGCAGTCCGCCGCCGCGGCGGACGGCTTGCGCGACCAGGCCGCGTCGCTGGCGCAGGCCATGGGGTCGTTCCAGACGGAGGCGGCGGCCTGAGACCGGCCGGGACGCGTCGCGGGGTCTTCCGGCAACATCGTGCTGGTTCCTTCCCGATCCTCGCGCGCTGGCGCCGCGCCCCGCCACAGGCGCTCGCCCAGGCCGCGTGACAGTTTGTTGACGCGGCACAACCCAAGTCGCGCGCGGCGGCGCCATGCTGCTCTCGCAAGCAAAGGAGAACGCCATGCAAGTGAACGTAGGAACCATCGACCGCGCCGCACGCGTGGTCGTCGGACTCGGGCTGGTCGGGGCCGCCTATGCCGGTGCGCTGGGCCCCTGGGCCTGGATCGGCATCGTGCCGCTCGTCACCGGCATCATCGGCACCTGTCCTGCGTACCGCATGCTGGGCATCGATACCTGCGGGCTGCGCCGCAGCTGAGGCCGGTCCTGCGCATTCGCCGGCGAACGCGCCGGCGCCGGCGCACCGAATGTTCGCCGGCGCGCCGCTGCCGCCGCGCGTGGGCTCGTCCGCGCTTGCGCTGGCGCAACCCGGGTGCGGTCCGAGGAAAGCACAGTGGGCATCCGTTCGGCTCCCCGAGACCGAGATGATCGCGCTGGACCTCGCCTTTCGCCTGACTCCCATCCTGCTGCCCGAGCCGACGATGCCGGGCGGCACGTTGCGCGACGCGCTGCAGATGCGCCGATCCACACGCGATTTCCGTCCCGATGCGCTCACCGCGTCCCAGGCAGCGACGCTGCTCTGGTCGGCCGCCGGCGTGAACCGCCAGGCGAACGGCGGCCGCACCGCGCCGACGGCCCACGACAACCGGGAGATCGACGTGTTCGTCGTCACGCCGCAGGGCGCCTGGCTCTACGACGCCCCCGGCCACGCGCTTCTGCCGGTGGCGCCGGGCGACCTGCGCGCCAGCACGGGCGAGCAGGCGTTCGTCGCCGACGCGCCGCTCGACCTGGTCTACGTGGCGGACTTTGCCCGCGCGCCCGAGGCGACGCCGCAACAGTGCGAGTTTCTCAGCGCCGTGGGCGCCGGCGCCATGGCGCAGAACGTCTTCCTGGCCGCGGCGGCGATGAAGCTGGGATGCGTGGTGCGTGCATTGATCGACCGCCGCCGTCTCGCGGCGGCGCTGTCCCTGGCGCCCAGCCAGCGCATTCTCATCGCCCAGACGATCGGCTATCCGCGCACGGCTTGATCGCCCGAACGGCCGGACGTCGCGCCCCCCGATCGAGGTCGCCCGGGCCACCCATGGCGGCCTTGACCGGGCGCAAGCCCCGGGCCATGCGCGCCGGCACACTTCCTGGCATGGCCCCCCGGGGTCACCACGGCGCACGTTCGGCCGCGCCACGACGTCAGGAGAACACGCAACATGAACATCGGGCAACACTGCCGGCACGCCGTCATCAGCATCGACGAGGGCCGCACCCTGAGAGAGGCCGCCATGCTGATGCGCGAACATCACGTCGGCGCCCTCGTCGTCACGACGGAGGTGGCCGACCAGCGCGACGCGGTGGGCGTGGTCACGGACCGCGACATCGCGGACGCCGTCGCGGCGCACGGCCTGGCGCCGGCCGAGGTGCTGGTGGGCGCAGTGGCCCCGCGCCCGCCGCATTTCATTCGCGCGACGGCGACGCCTGCCGACGTTGCCTTCGCGATGCGTCGCGCCGGCGTCCGCCGCCTGCTGCTCGTCGACGACGAGGAAGGCGTCGTCGGCCTCGTCTCGGGCGACGACCTGCTCGCGATCCTGCTCGAGCCGCTGATGGCCCTGTCGCACCTGGCCACGACGGAACGTGCCAACGAGAGCACGCTGGGCGACGCGGAATCGCGCATCCAGCCACTGGCCTTGCGCATGCGGGAGTCGGGACTGCGACGCCCCGATGCGTCGCCGCTGCATCGTTAGCGATCACGCCGTCGCCGCGACGGCCGCATCCGAGGGGCCCGGCTCAATCGGCCTGCTCGAACACGCCCCCGAGGCGCCTGCGCCGCTCGAAGAGGCTGCCACCGAAGGCTGCGAGCTCTCGCGCCGTCGACAGCAAGTCGTTCCATGGACTGCTCCGCCGCAAGCCGCCGAAGCTCATGCCGGAAACGCGAACCGGACTCTCAGGCCGTGCAAGGCGGGCGACCGATCGACTTCGACGTCCATCCGATGCAGCTCCGCGACTCGGCGAACGATCGACCAGCCCAGGCCGCTCCCTGCCTCCTGCGTGTCCGCCCCGCGAAAGAACCGGTCACCAAGCCGACGACGCTGCGCCTCGCCCAGTCCCGGTCCGCCGTCCTCCACGAGCAGGACGCTTCGACCCGCCTCCTGCAAGGCCGTCACGCAGACGCGCGCCCCGCCCGGGCTGTAGCGGATGGCGTTGTCGACGAGGTTGCGGACGAGCGCCTGCAGTAGGGCCACCGAGCCGCGGACCACCAGGTGATCGGGCGCCACGAACTCCAGGGACTGCCGCTTCGCGAGCGCATCGGGCGTCACGTCCGCGAGCACCCGCCGGGCCAGGGCGCAAAGATCCAGGGGGGCGAACTCGGGCATCGCGCCGGACTCGAGGCGGGCCAGGAGCAGCAACTGGTCGATCAGCCTCGCCGCGCGGTCGCAGCCCTGGAGGGTGGCCCCGAGTGCATGCCGGCGGGCTTGCGCGTCGACCACTGTCATGGCGGCCTGGGCCTGCGCGCGGATGCCCGCGATCGGGGTGCGAAGTTCATGCGCGGCGTCCGCCGTGAACCGGCGCTCGGAATCCAGCAGGTTGCCTGTTCGCGCGAACAGGCCGTTCAGCGCATCGAGCATGGGGCGCATCTCGGACGGCGCCCGCTCGATCACGATCGCGTCCAGGGCCGTCGGCGAGCGGGACGCAAGAGCGCTTCCAAGTTGCGTCAGCGGGCGCAGGCCACGACCTGTCGCCCAGGCCATGGCGACGGCCAGCAGCGGCATCGCGAGAAGCATCGGCCACAGGCTGCCGCGCAGGACGGCCATCGCGATCGACGTGCGCGACGCCACCTGCTCGGCCACGATGACGCGTCCCGCCCGCTCGTCGTTCCGTGCGGTGAACGTCCGCCATGGCGCCCCCGCGATCGTCGCGTTGCCGAAGCCCGCCGCGAGTCCTGTCATCGGCGTGGCCGGCGCATCGGGTGACCTGGCGATCAGTTCGGAGCCTTGGAAGACCTGGAACGCCACCCGTGGCGCATACGGATGAAGCGTCGCTCCACGGCCATGCTCCAGCTCCTCGTCCTCGCCGCCCTCCCGGATCACCAGGAAGGAGGCCGCCTGGGCAAGATGGGCGTCGAGCAGTTCGTCGAGCTCGTGGCGCGTGTCCACCCACATGGCGATCGACGCGCAGAACCAGGCGGCGCTCGTCATCGCGACCACGAGAAGAGTCGTCCTGCCGCGCAGCGAAGCCAGGGGCGAGGTCATGCGAGCGCCGGATCGACGGGCATCAGGTAGCCTATTCCGCGAACCGTCTGGATCGTGCCCGGCCCGAGCTTGCGGCGCAGGTGGTGCACGTGCACTTCGATCGCGTTGCTGTCGACTTCGCGACCCCAGCTGTAGAGATGCTGCTCCAGCTGCTCGCGCGACAGCACGCGGCCCACGTTGAGCATGAGGGCGTGCAGCAGGTCGAACTCCCGCGCGGACAGCGCCACCGGCTGTCCGTTCCGCTCCACCTGCCGCGCAGCGGGATCGAGCGCGAGCCCGCGCAATTGCAGCCGGTCGTGCGGCTGGCCATGCGCGCGGCGGACCAGCGCGCGCAGGCGCGCAGCCAGCTCATGCAGGTCCACCGGCTTGACGACATAGTCGTCGGCGCCGCTGTCGAGGCCTCGAATCCGCTCGCCGATGGCGTCGCGCGCGGTCAGCACCAGCACGGGCACGGCGTGCCCTTCCCTGCGCAGCGTGGACAGGACCTCGAGACCATCGCGATGCGGCAATCCGAGATCGAGCACCAGCGCCGCATAGGCCTGCGCACGCAGCTCCCTCTCCGCGGCGAGGCCGTCGCGGACCCAGTCGACCTGGAAGCCCAGGCCCCGGAGGCCGGCCCGGAGGCCGTCGCCGAGCAGCGTGTCATCTTCCGCCAGGAGGATTCGCATCGTCGGATCGGAGTGGAGTCAATCGTCGTCGCGATCCCGGTGCTCGCCGGAGCCGGCCCTGCCGGGGGCGGCGGACGCGCCTGCCGGCGCCGCCTGCCATTGCCATGCCCAGAACGCGAGGGTCGAGACCAGGACGAGTGCCGCCACCCCGGCCCGGGAACTGGAGATGGCCTTGCCTGCCGGGCCGGACTTGCGCCCTGTGAGCATCGCCTTGACCAGGTTCTCGCGCTCCAGCCAGCTGCCGACCAGGACGCCCGCCACGTGCACGCCCACCAGCGCCAGCATGCCGTTGGCGAGCAACTCGTGCAGGTCGTCCGACGACAGCGCGCCGACTTCGTTGTACGTACCCCACCCCGTGATGCAGACCAGCACGGCCAGCGCCAGCAGCCCGATGATGGCGAGGGCGCCGACCGGGTTGTGGCCGGTCGAGTGCGACGGCGATCCGCGGAGCATGGACGCCAGGTAGGCGCGCACGACCTTGGGTCGCTGCACGAACGAGCGGAAGCGGGCGTGGCGCGTGCCGACCAGCCCCCACAGCACGCGAAAGGCCACCAGGCCTGCCACGGTGTAGCCGAGCGTGACATGCAACAGTCGCCAACGCTCGCTCTCGGCGGTGAGATAGGCGCCGATGAAGGAGGCCGCCAGCAGCCAGTGGAAGACGCGCACCGGCGCATCCCACACAAGGATGCGATCCCGCGCGGCGGTCGGCGGTTCAACGCGGGATTCGGACATCGTGTTCATCGAAGACTCCGGAGTCGGCACCGGCATGGCAGGCGCCACAGTTGGATGGGCTCTTGATCGAGGGACGGGACCAGACGTCCGCCGGAAACTCCGAGTGCTCGTGCCGGAACCAGCCCGATCGCGTGATCCGGTCGTCCTCGGGACGGGCCCGCCCCGCCGAGCCGTGGCTGGCCAGCCAGGAGGTCAGCGCGCGCCGGGTCGCGGGCTCCGCCGATGCATCGGCGCCGAAGTGGTGCGGCAGGTCGTTCATCAAGGCGTTCCAGGAGGCCGGCGGCAGCAGTCGCGGCGCAAAGGCGGTGTGGCATGCGCCGCATTCCTGCCGGTAGAGCGCCGCCGCGTCGGTACCTGCCCGCGTGTCGGCGGGGGCCGTCCCGGCGGCGTGTGCCGACGATTGCAATGCAGCAGCCGCGATCGTCAGCGCGGCGACACGAAGTGCGGATGACATCGAGCGTCTTCTCCCATGCATGGTGCAGCTCCCGGCGTGTTCAGCGATTGAGCGTGATCAACCACGCCAGCACATCGGCCTTCTCGGCATCGGTGCAGGCGCGCCCGACCACGTCGGTGCAGTTGCGCCGGAACCATTTCTCCACCTTGTCGCGATCCGTGAAGCGGGCCGGATTGGCGCTCGGCGCCAGCGGCTGGATCGGCTTGCCCGTCGCGGCGTGTCGGCCGTCGGACACCGGCGTCGGCCCATGGCAACTCGCGCAGGCCCACTCTCGTCCATGGGCGGTGGTGAAGAAGGCCTTGCCGCGCGCGGCGTCCGCGGATCCGGACGCGCGTGCGGAATAGTCCGCCATGAGGCCTTGTGGGGTCGCGGCGGCCGCTCCTGCGCACGCCGTGCCCAGCACCGCGGCAAGAATGGCCGCGGCGCAGGGTCGGGACTTGGGGATTCCTGTGGTCATGTCGGCTCCATGTCGATGCCGCCATGGTGAGCCGCACGTCTTAGCGTTTTCTTATGCTTCATCGCCCATGGGCGGGCAAGGGGCGACGCCTTTCTGCTTCAACGGAAAAAACCTCGGTCATCCTGCGCGAAGTAGCAGGATTCACGTCTGTCATGACGCTGGCCTTGCCGCGAGGCACAGCGGGCCGAAGGCGGCGCAGGCCCGGGCAGGCGTGGATCCTGCGACTTCGCGCAGGATGACAGAGCGTTGTCGGCTCGCGCATGGCGTGCCACGCGCCGCGCATGGCGGGCCAGCGCCGAGCCGTGGCTTCCCCGCAGATCGGCGAAGAGCCTTCCTATGGTTCATCGCCGATGGGCGGGGAAGGGGCGACGCCTTTCTGCTTCAACGGAAAAAATCTCGGTCATCCTGCGCGAAGTCGCAGGATCCACGTCTGTCATGACGCTGGCCTTGCCGCGAGGCACAGCGGGCCGAAGGCGGCGCAGGCCCGGGCAGGCGTGGATCCTGCGACTTCGCGCAGGATGACAGAGCGTTGTCGGCTCGCGCA
>JBJMWE010000485.1:0-6363 GCA_045810285.1 Vitreoscilla sp.
ATGCCCACCAGCAGCGCCGGGTCGATGCCGTAGAGCCGGCGCATCTGCTCGTTGGCGTAGCTGCAGACGCCGTCCTTGTCCATGCGCACGATCGTGGCCGGCAGGTTGTCGGTGATCGTGCGGAGGCGGCGCTCGCTGTTGGCCAGGGCCAGCTCGGCCGTCTTGCGCCCGGTGATGTCCAGCGACATCACGTAGAAGCCGTCGACGTGGCCGGCGGCGTCGACGTCGGGCACGTTCCGCCGTCGCCGCGCGCAGCTTGAATTCGCGTCGCACGATGATCGCGCCGCCGGCCATCACGGCCACGAGCAGCATGAGCGAG
Organism: Vitreoscilla sp.; assembly: GCA_045810285.1. Classification (GTDB taxonomy): domain Bacteria; phylum Pseudomonadota; class Gammaproteobacteria; order Burkholderiales; family Burkholderiaceae_C; genus Scleromatobacter. The sequence goes on from JBJMWE010000485.1 coordinate 320, forward strand.
GCACCGGCCCAGGTCTCGGCCGCGTGGCGCACGTCGCGGCTGGCGGCCAGGCGCTCGTCGAAGCGCCGGCCCTCGGTGGCGGCCATGGCGTCGGCGAAGCTGGCGATGTCGTGGCGCACCTGGCGATCGTCGCTATCAGGCAGCGACGTGGCCGGCCGGACGGCGGCCGGCGCCAGCGCCTGGTCGAGCCGCGCGAGGTGCGCCAGGACGGCCGTGCGCAGACCCGTCAGGAGTGCGCGCTGCTCCTGGTCGTCGCCGATGGCGCCGGCGAGGCGGTCGAGCTGGAGGCGGGCGACGGCCGTGGCCTCGCGGTAGCGCGCCGGGCTGCCGGGCGTGCCCAGCAGCACGCTGCGCTGCGCCGACTCGGCGTCTGCCGCGGCTTGCGTCACCGCATGGATGGCGGCGACGCTGTCGCGCGTGCGGCCGGCCCAGCCCGCGGTCTCGTCGAGACGCACGGATTGCTCGTGCGTGGACCAGGCGATGCCGCCCAGGATCACGACCCCGATGGCGACCACGAGTGCAAGCGCGCGCCTCAAGCGCGCGGACGATCGGTTCATGCTCGCTGTAGCCTGGAAGCGCCACACCCGGTCTTGGCCGTTCGGCTGGCGCGTACCCCCATGTCGCTCCAGTCTACGGCGGCGCCCGACGGTTGGGTTGGCGATGTTTCCCTGGTTAGCGCTGACATGCGCAGAACTGCCCGAAATGAGCGAAACGGCGGCCGGCGCCGAGCATTTCGACGCCCTGAAGCCGTGTTGCCTGGCACCGTGTTGCCTGACACCGAAGTGCCCGGCACCGCGCGCCGGGTGCGTGCGCCTGCGTTGCAGGGTCTCTGGGCGCCGGCCCTACACTGGGTCATGCCCGTCTTCGAGATCAAGCCCGTCTTCATCGACGGCACGGACGCCGCCGCCGAGTGGGTCGACGACCAGCATTCGGCGTGGAACGAGCCGCTGCTGCGCACCACGGCCCCGCTGGCCGAGCGCTGGCAGCCGCCGTCGCTGGAGCTCTATCGCTCCGAGATGAGCCCGACCGCGGTGCTGTTCCACCCGGCCGCGCACGTGGTGTCGCAGGGCGTGCGCGACGAGCTGTCGCACTTCCCCGAGCTCGAGTTCCTGCCGGTGATGGTGGCCGGCTACGGCGTGTTCTTCGCGATGCACGTGCTGGCCAGCTGCGAGCTGCCCGAGGGCAGCGTGGCCGACCGCGGCCCGGGCACCGACATCGCGCTGATCCGCGCGTTCCCCAAGGCCTTCGAGCCGCCCGCGCCGTTCTTCCGCATCCGCCATCCCGGCACGCTCACGGCGCGCGGCATGGCCGTCTGCGTGCCCGACGTCTATGCGAACGAGGCCGCCGCCACGGCCGTCATGCGCGTGGCGGGCAAGTTCCTGCGCGCGGTACGGGTGCCGATGGCGTGACCAGTGGGGCCAGCCGCCGGCAGCACGTCAGTCGGAATCGGCCGCGGGGCGCGCGAAGTACGCCCGCGCCTTGGCGGTGAAGGCGAACGCCCAGGCCCACCAGGCGAACAGCGCCGGCAGCACCAGCATCCGGGCGATCTGGGCGCCGGCGCGCTGGCCGTCGTTCGGGTAGCGGGCCGTGTCCGTCGTGAGCAGGTCGATCGCCGCGAACGCCACGATCAGTGCGAGGCCGACCCAGCGCGACCACGGCCGGGCGCGATGGATGGCCAGGATCGTCGCGACCAGCAGCGTGGCGAGTCCGGCGATCAACGCCAGCCAGCCGATCACGCCGATCGTGGACGCGGTGTGTGCACCGGAGACGAGTGCCCAGCCCACGCTCAGCGCGAGGGCGGCGATGGCGAGCGTCATGATCGCCAGCAAGGCCATGAGGATCCATGCCGAGATCGGTCGCCTCGGGGCCGGCCTCGACGCCTCGGCGAGGAACTTGGGCGTCGTCGCCAGCGGCGGGCTGTAAGGGTTGCGAACGTCGTCGCTCATGAGGCAACCTCCGCCCTGCGGGCTGCGGCGCGAGCGCCTTCGGGCGGCCGGGCGGCGCTCATCGCCTCACCCGCGGCAGCTCTGGGGCACATACTTCAGCAGGTCGGTCGTCGAGCAGGACCAGGTGACGTGGCGGCTGCCGTCGACGTTCGGCGTGAGCAGGATCGTGCCGGCTATCGTCGGCGTCGCCTCGACCTGCACGGAGATCGTGCCGGACATGCCATCCATCTCGATGGCCTTGACGTACTTCGACGGGTGCGCGGACTGCTGCACGATGCGGTCGATGTCGGTCGGGTACTGGCCGGTGGCTTCGAACTGGCGGCCCGCCACCTGGGCGACCTCCGCGCCCGCGACGATGGCGTCGGCCACCTTGGCCTTGACGGTGTACGTCTGGTAGGCCGGCAGCGCGATCGCGGCCAGCATCCCGGGGAGGACCAGGAAGCCCAGGACGGCGGCGATGATCACGGCGACGGGGCTGGTGCCCCCGGCCGCCTCCAGGCGGGCCATGACCTGGTCCTTCGAGCCGCCGCGGGCGCGCACGTCGCGGATCCTGGCCAGGCAGTGGCGGTGGTACCAGCCGTTGGCCAGCATGCCGGGGCCGATCAGCCAGGCGGCGAGCCAGACCAGGCACATCAGGCCGCCGACCACCGGCGAGGCGCCGATGACGGCCAGCAGGAAGATGTTGACGATGGCGGGCGCGAAGAAGTAGATCAGCGCCGGCACCCACATCTTGCGATACAGCAGCCAGTACCAGGTGACGAAGAAGGCCGGCCAGTTCCAGCCGCTGCCCTCGCCCCGCGCGATGCGGTCGAAGGCGCCGAGGTAGTACAGCGTGGAGGAATGGCCGATGACCGCGGTGCGCAGCTCTTCGTCGGTGATGACCTGCGAATCGGAGTCCATGCGGCCGGCGCGGCCGCCCGCGCCCGTCTCGGGCGGTGCGAAGCGGTTGCGGCCGCCCACGTCGCCCGGTGCAGGCGCCGGCGCTGCCGGGGGCGGCATCGCCGCGATGGACGGGGCCGCGGTCGCGGCCAGGGGCTCCAGGCGCGTCGGCAGCTTGGTCGGGGCCACCAGGGGGCGGCGGCAGGCGGTGCAGAACAACGCGCTGTCGGCGTTGTCGTGCCCGCAGGCATGGCATTTCACTTTTTCGACTCCTCCTCGGGATGGCGGGCAGGATAGCCGGTCTGCCCGGCAATTCGCTGTCGTTGGAGGAGGTTCTGGGAGTTTGTCCGTCCCGGCCAGGCGTTTTCCCGCGCCGGACGGCGCGAGGCGCCGTTGCGCGGGGCAGCCGGCGATCTCCGCCCGCCCTCAGGTGCGATAGCCGGGATCCAGGCGTTCGGCCTTGCGCAGCAGCGCCGGCCAGGCGAAGGCGGCGCCCTGGTTGCCCGTCTGCACGCGCATCGACTCCGCGACGCCGGCCAGGATCTCCGGCCGCACCGTCGTCAGCGGCCCGCCGGCCTGCGCCGCCAGCTGGATCTGGCAGGTGGTCTCGAACAGGTACATCGCGAGGAAGGCCTCGGCGATCGAGCGGCCCACCGTCAACAGCCCGTGGTTGCGCAGCATCAAGTAGCTGGCCTCGCCGAGGTCGGCCTGCAGGCGCGGCTTCTCGTCGTCGCGCAGCGCCACGCCTTCGTAGTCGTGATAGGCCAGCGAGGCCAGCACGAAGGTGGATTGCTGCGAGATCGGCAGCACGCCACCCGCCTGCGCGCTCACGGCCACGCCCGCGCGGGTGTGCGTGTGCAGCACGCACTGCGCGTCCTCGCGCGCGGCATGGATCGCGCTGTGGATGACGAAGCCGGCGCGGTTGACCGGGAACGGCGACTCGCGCAGCTTGTTGCCCTCCTGGTCGATCAGCACCAGCGAGGACGCCGTGATCTCGTCGAACATCAGGCCGTACGGGTTGATCAGGAAGCTGTGGCCGCCGCCCGGCACGCGCGCACTGATGTGCGTGAAGACGAGGTCGCTCCAGCCGTAGGCGGCCACCAGCCGGTAGCAGGCGGCGAGGTCGCAGCGCAGCTGCCATTCCTCGGCGCTGACCACTTCCTTGAGGGAGGGGATGTGCATGGCAAGGCTCCTGGGTGTCGGGCGCCAGGATAGCGCCGAAGCGGCCGCGGCGTTGACGCCCGCGGGACAGGCGGCCGCTTCGGCCGGGCTTCAGCCGGGCCGCTGGTCGGTCGACGGCTTCTGCCAGAGGTTGATGCCGCCGTCCACCGCATGCTGGTCGATGGCGATCAGTTCGTCGTGCGAGAAGTCCAGGCGCTTCATCGCGCCGGCCAGGTCGACGATCTGGTCGGCGTGGCTGGCGCCGATCAGCGCGGAGGTGACGCGCGCGTCGCGCAGCACCCAGGCGGTGGCCATCTGGGCGAGGGTCTGGCCGCGGCTGCGGGCGATGTCGTCGAGCGCGCGCACGTGCGCCAGGTTCCGCGCGCTCAGGTGCTCGGGCTTGAGCGAGCCGCCGCCTTCGCGCCGGATGCGCGAGTCCTCGGGGATGCCGTCCAGGTACTTGTCGGTCAGCAGGCCCTGGGCCAGCGCGCTGAAGGCGATGCAGCCGGCGCCGGTGTCCTCCAGCGCGTCCAGCAGGCCGTCCTCGATCCAGCGATTGAGCAGGCTGTAGGAGGGCTGGTGGATCAGCAGGGGCACGCCCATCGACTTCAGGATCGCCGCGGCCTCGCGCGTCTTGCCCGCGGAATGGCTGCTGATGCCCACGTACAGCGCCTTGCCCTGCTGCACCGCGGTGGCCAGCGCGCCCATCGTCTCTTCCAGCGGGGTGTCGGGGTCGAAGCGGTGCGAGTAGAAGATGTCGACGTAGTCCAGCCCCAGGCGCTTCAGGCTCTGGTCGAGGCTGGCCAGCACGTGCTTGCGCGAGCCGCCGCCCTGGCCGTAGGGGCCGGGCCACATGTCCCAGCCGGCCTTGGTGGAGATCAGCAGCTCGTCGCGGTAGGGACGGAAGTCGCGCCGCAGGTGCTCGCCGAAGTTGATCTCGGCGCTGCCGTAGGGCGGGCCGTAGTTGTTGGCGAGGTCGAAGTGCGTGACGCCCAGGTCGAAGGCGGTGCGCAGCATCTGGCGTTGCGTCGCCTGCGACGTGGTGTCGCCGAAGTTGTGCCACAGGCCCAGCGAGATCGCGGGCAGCTTCAGGCCGCTGCGGCCGCAGGCGCGGTAGGGCATGCGGCCGTCGTAGCGATGGGTTTCGGCGGCGTAGGTCATGGAGGAATCCCGGCAGTGAGGTCTGCCGGATTCTGGCCCGCCGCCGGCCCTCGCAGGGCGCGAAAGTCGAGCGCCTGCGATGCCGGAATGGACATGCCGGGCCGGCGGTCAGTCGTCGATGCGCGTGACCTTGGTGCCTTCCAGCGTCGCGCCCGCCATGATGCCGGCGTTGGTCATGACGAAGGCGATCGTCGGGGCGCGTGCGGCGTTCGCGTCGACCTGGCCGTTGGCGCCCACCGTGAGCAGCGCGACCGAGGCGTCGACGCCGCCCGACCAGCCGTGGCCGGCCTTGAAGCGCTGCAGCGCGTCCTCGGTCATGAACAGGAAGACGAGCGCGCGCGACTGCGCCCCGATCTGCCAGCCGACCGAGCCGGTGGTGGTGCGGTAGTAGCCCTCGACGCGGCCGTGCTCGCGCAACTGGCCCTCGCCATACGCGCCGCCGATCACCAGGCCGGCGGAGATCACGCGCGGGAACACGAGCACGCCGCGCGCCTTGGACACCAGCTCGCGGGTGCCGGGGTTGGACGCGTACAGGCGCTCCAGCGTCTCCTGGTAGCTGGCATCGACCGCGTGCCGCGATTCGGCGGTGCTCGGGTGGTCGCCCTCGCCGGGCTTGGTGACGCTGGCGGTGGTCGAGCAGCCGGCGAGCGCGGTGGCGGCCGCGAGCGCGGCGATGGAGTACAGGCGGGCGGTGTGCATGTTCGGTTCCTTGTCCGGTTGCGGCGCAGGACCGCGCCGTGGCCGATTCCGCCGGAATGGCGGGGTCGTCTCCGGTCGGCAATCCAGGTGCCGGCGCAGCGCCTGCCCGGTCAGGACGCCGGGGGCGCCGGCAGCGGCGCGGAGGACGGCGCGCCGCCGTCCGGCGCCACCGCGGGCGCCGCCGTGCCGTCGGACACC
>JBJMWE010000486.1:0-32490 GCA_045810285.1 Vitreoscilla sp.
ACGGCGCGCTGGCCGCGGCGTTGGGCGGCGGCATGTCGTTGGAGTCGGTCTTCGAGCAGGCGCCCAGGCCGATGGCCGCGGAGGCGACGAGGGCGAGCTGGAAGGCGCGGGCGCGGGAAGGCGTGGCGGTCATGGGAGTCTCCTTTTTCCGGACCCGGAGGGCCCGTCATTCCCGCTTGGTGGCGATGCGCATGCCCGGCTGCCCGGCCATGGAAGCATCCGGTTGCACGACGGTCGAGCCGGTGCCCGCCCCCGCGTGCGTGCCGCCCATGAAAAAAGGGCGCTCGCCTCGCGGCGAACGCCCCTTGCACCTTGAAACAGTTGGCTTACGGATTGGTCGTCGTCTGCGGGACGCCCGCCGGCGCGTACTGCGTCAGGCCGAAGAGCTTGCGCACGTCGGGGCTGCCGTTGCCGTAGACATAGTTGTAGTTGTAGCTCGGGAAGCTGTCGGGCGCGACGCCGTTGTAGCCCGGGTTGTTGCGGTGATAGAACTGCAGCGCGGCCGGTGCCTTGGTGCCGCCGGCGAGCGTCTGCAGCGCACCCATCGCATAGATGTAGTAGTTGGCGTTGCCCATCCGGTGGTTCTTCCTGCCGAGCTGCTGCTCGTACAGCGCCAGCGCGCCGACGAACTCGGGCGAGGACACCGAGGTGCCGATCACGCCGTAGTTGCCGCCACCGATGCCCGCGCCGTAGGTGACCACCGCCGCGCTGTCGTCGGCGCCGCAGCTGATGGCCGAGCCCGGGCAGCCGCCGACCTGCATGCCGACGTCGGGGATCGTGCGGAACTTCCTCGAGCCGGTGTTGGCCAGGTACTGGTACAGCGGCTTGTCGAACACCACGCTCACGCCGCCGCCCGCGCCCCAGGCGCCGCCCGACACGTCGACGCCCACGCCCCACGGGTCGCTCGGCACTTCCGGATCGTTGTAGGCGCTTTCGCGGACGTAGGCGGAGTCCAGCGACGGGGGCGCGCTGTTGGTGACGAGGTTGCCGCCGCCGACCGCCGTGACGGCCGGGTCGACCGCCGGGGTGCTGACGCTGGGCACGAAGGTGGGCGCGGTGCCGCCGGTGACGTAGTCGGCGCTCGGGCACTCCAGGCCCGACTCGTCGCCCGAGCTGGCCACGAACGTGATGCCCTGTGCGTTGCCCTGGAGGAACATCTCGTGCTGGGCCCGCAGCAGGTCGGTGTAGTCGACGCCGTCGTTGTAGGCGGCCGTGTACGCGAGCTCGCAACCGCCGAACGACGAGTTGACGATGTCGTACTTGTTGCTGTCGATGATGTACTGGTACCCGTCCATGATGTGCTGGTCGGACAGGTCGGGGATGCTCACCAGCGTGACCTTGGCGCCGGGCGCGCCGCCCAGCACCTGCTGCACGTCGAGGCTGGCCTCGAAGGAGCCGTAGCCGTCGTAGACGCCGCCGCCGTCGATGGGCACGGTGTCGACCGTCGGCGCCGGCTTGCCGGTGACGGCGGTGAACTTCTCGTGGTCGAACGCGGCCTGCACGTCGTTCGGGAAGATCAGGTCGGCCATCAGCACGGCGACGCTGACGCCGCTGCCGTCGGTCTTGGTGCTCCAGGCCGGATAGTCGTAGGCCTGCTTCAGGTCGGTGAACCAGTAGGGGCCGACCGGCGTGTAGCGGTTGTCGGGACCGGCCTCGGGCGTCTTGCCGAGCACGTGCGCGTGGATGTGGTGCTCCGGCACGGCGGCCAGGCCGAACACGCGCAGGTCGATGCCGGCGAGCTCGCCCGGGATGCGCAGGCCGCTGCGGGCCTGGAAGCGGGCATGCGAGTGGCGCGTGACCTTCTCCAGCGGCGCGCTGAACGCCTGCGTCACCTGGGCCGCGGTACCGCGCACGCGCACGCCGTGGGCATTGGTGGAGACGATGGTCAGGCCGCGCGCGGCGAGCGCGTTCCTGACGGCTTCGATGTCGGCCGGGCGCGGGCCGTACTGCGCGAGGAATTCATCCGGCTGCAGCCACTGGCGGTACTGCGGCGAGTGCGCGTCGTGCTGCCTGGCGATCAGCGCCTCGAGCTTGTCCTTGTGGCGCAGCGGCAGGTAGATGCCGAACTCGACGACGTCCTGTGCCGCGGCGGCGGCGACCGTGGCCTGGGCGTCGACCTTGGCCAGGGCCCGCAGGGGCGCGGCGAACGCGGACTGCGCGGCGACGAGGCCGCTGGCGCACAGGCCCGCGGCCAATAGCTTGTTGATACGCATGGGATGGCCCTCTCGATGAGAGAAAAAGATGGATTTCCGAGGAAAAAAGTCTCGGTTGGGGCCGATTCCCTGTCAACGACGCGAACCCGGAAACGACGGGGCGAGGTATCCCGATGCGGGTTTGCGCTGATCGACACGATGGCAGCGTGGATTGACCGGAATGGGGGAGGCGCACGTCCGCGTTGTCACGGGAGCGTCACGTGGCCTGCGGACACTCGCCCGAGCCCGGATCGCGACGGCGTCACCGCCCGCGGCCACCCGCCGACATCGATTCGGCCCACCCCTTCGGAAGCCCCCCATGCCGACCTTCCCGTCGACAGTCGCCCGCGCTCGCGCTCCCTTCGTCCTCGTGCCGCTGCTGGCCGCGCTCGCCGCGCCGGCGCTGGCCGCCGACATCGTCGTCGGCGGCAACTCGACCACGGCCCAGTCGCTGGCGGCCGGGCAGAAGCTCACGGTCAACCCGGGCGCGTCGCTGACCGTCGGCGGCGGCACCGTGGCCGTCACGCTCAAGGGCAACAACGCCACCGTCGACAACCAGGGCACGATCAGCCAGGCCGGCACCGGCCGCGCCATCCGGGACAACACCGGCGTCACCGGCGTCACCATCAACAACGGCAGCGCCGCCAACAGCGCCGCGCAGATGCTGACGGCCGATGCCGACGTTGTGCAGATGAACGTCTCGCCGGCCGGTGTCACGCTGAACAACTTCGGCTCGATGATCTCGGCCAACGCCTCCAGGGGCGGCGCGCAGGCGGTGGACTTCAGCGCGATCGCGAGCGGCGGGAACGTCGTCAACAACTACGCCACCGGCCTGCTGAAGGCGCTCGAGGCGGACGCGGTGCGCCCGGGCGCCAGCGGCGTCGTCAACAACGCGGGCACGATCCTGTCGATCACCGCCACCGGCGGCAGCAGCGACGGCATCGACGGCCAGGCCAACGGCGGCATCGTGGTGAACAACAGCGGCAAGGTGGAGGGCGGCCGCCACGGCATCACCGGCGGCGCGGCCGACGCCGGCACCGTCTACACGATGGCCATCTCCAATGCCGCGGGCGGCGTCATCCAGGGCGACAACGGCTCGGGCATCAACCTGGACGGATTCAACGGCAAGCAGGTGGTCACGGTCGACAACGCAGGCCTGATCGCCGGCCACGGCGTGACGGGCGACGGCGACGGCGTGGACGTCGACGGCCTCCTGCACCTCGTCAACACCGGCGTGATCCGCTCGCTGAACGCCGTGCCGGGCGCCGGCGAAAGCCTGGCCTTCAGCGAAGGCATCAGCGCCGGCGGCGGCACGATTACCAACTCGGGCACGATCGAAGGCCTGGTCGCGGCGGGCAACGGGGCCGCCCGGGGCATCGGCATCACGCTGACCGGCAACGACATCACCAGCGGCCCCAACGCCGGCAAGCGCGACGGCCTGTACGGCGACGCGTTGGTGACGAACCGGGCCGGCGGCCTGATCCGTGGCCAGGACGGCTCCGCCATCGTCGCCAAGGGCCTGCCCAGCGGCTACACGGTGACGATCGCCAATGCGGCCGGCGCCACGCTGCAAGGGGGCGGCAGCACCGGCGCCGCCGTGCAACTGGGCGCCGACGCCGCCATCATCGCCAACGCCGGGCGCATCGACGGCAACTCGAGCCACGTGGCCATCGCAGGCGGCAGCGGCGGGCTCGTCGTCAACATCACCGGGGGCCAGGCGGTGGTCCTGGGCGACATCGTCGGCGGCGTGGGCGCGGTCAACGCGATGACGATCGCGCCGGGCGCCGGCGACACGTTCGCGTACGCGTCAGGCATCGCCAACTTCGGCACGGTCGAGATCGCCAGCGGCACGGTGCTGCTGTCCGGCCAGAGCAGCTACACGGGCACGACGACGATCGATGCCGACGCGACGCTGGCGCTGCAGGGCGCCAACCGCCTGGCCGCGGGTAGCACGCTCGACCTGGAAGGGGGCACGCTGCGGCTGGTGGGCGTGTCGGGCGCCGGTGGCCAGGCATTCGCGGCGCTCTTGCTCGGCCAGGATTCCGCCATCGACCTGGGCGCGTCGTCGCTGACCGTCGGCGCCCTGGGCCGGGTGGCCGCCGGCGCATCGCTGAGCGTCAGCGACTGGCTGGCCGCCACGTCGCCCGACTACGCGCTGCGCTTTGCCGGCGACCTGACGCACGACTCCGCGTTCCTGGCGCTGATGGCCGACACGACGATCGACGGCCTGGGCACGCGCATCGCGTTCGACGGCACGTACACCGACGTCACGGCCGTGCCCGAGCCGGCCAACGTCGCGCTGCTGCTGGCCGGCCTGGGGCTGGTGGGCGTCGCGGCACGCCGCCGCGGGCAGGCGCTGGACGCCTGACGGGCCACCCGCTGCGCGACCGCAAGGGGGCCTCCGGGCCCTTTTTCCATGGCGGCCCGGCCGCGCGAGAGCGGATCCCGCCCGGGGCTTGAAAACCCGTCGGCTGGCCCGCAACTGGCGCTCGGGCGACAATACGCGATTCCGCCGGCCGTGCGCCGGGCGACTTCCGCACGCCTCTTTCCCCCTTCGAACCCAGATCCAATCGGGCACATTCCATGGAAAAGCAAACCCTTTCGTTCCAGGCCGAGGTCAAGCAGATCCTGCACCTCGTCACGCACTCGCTGTACTCCAACAAGGAGATCTTCCTGCGCGAGCTGGTGTCCAACGCGTCGGACGCCTGCGACAAGCTGCGCTTCGAGGCCATCGACCACCCGCAGTACCTCGAGGACGCGCCGAACCTCGACGTGCGCATCTTCTTCGACGCCGAAAAGAAGACGCTGACCATCCGCGACAACGGCATCGGCCTGTCGGCGGAGGAGGCGGTATCGCACCTGGGCACGATCGCCAAGAGCGGCACCAAGGAGTTCATGTCGAAGCTGGAAGGCGACCAGAAGAAGGACGCCGCGCTGATCGGCCAGTTCGGCGTCGGCTTCTACTCGGGCTTCATCGTGGCCGACCGCATCACCGTCGAATCGCGCCGCGCCGGCCTGCCGGCCGGGCAGGGCGTGCGCTGGAGCTCGGAAGGCACCGGCGACTTCGAGGTGGAGGAGATCACCCGCGCCGAGCGCGGCACCGACGTCATCCTGCACCTGCGCGACGGCGAGGACGAGTTCCTGCGCCCGTGGAAGATCAAGTCGGTCGTCTCGAAGTATTCCGACCACATCTCGCTGCCCATCCTCATGAAGAAGGAGGAGTGGGACGGCGAGAAGGCCGAGTACAAGCAGCTCGACGAGTGGGAGACGATCAACAAGGCGTCGGCCCTGTGGGCGCGCAGCAAGAGCGACGTCACCGACGCCGAGTACCAGGAGTTCTACAAGCAGATCAGCTACGACTCCGACGCACCGCTGGCCTACACGCACAACCGCGTCGAGGGCCGCAGCGAGTACACGCAGCTGCTCTACATCCCGGCGCACGCGCCGATGGACCTGTGGAACCGCGACAAGCGCGGCGGCGTCAAGCTCTACGTCAAGCGCGTGTTCATCATGGACGACGCCGAGGCGCTGATGCCGGTGTACCTGCGCTTCGTCAAGGGCGTGATCGACTCGGCCGACCTGCCGCTGAACGTCTCGCGCGAGCTGCTGCAGGAAAGCCGGGACGTCAAGGCGATCCGCGAAGGCTCGACCAAGCGCGTGCTGTCCATGCTCGAGTCGCTGGCCGACAGCGACAAGGCCGAGGACAAGGACAAGTACCAGGCGTTCTGGGACGAGTTCGGCTCGGTGCTCAAGGAAGGCATCGGCGAGGATCACGCCAACAAGGATCGCCTGGCCAAGCTCTACCGCTTCGCGTCGACCCATGCGGACAAGGGCGTGTCGCTGGTCGACTACGTCGCGCGCATGAAGGAGGGCCAGCAGGCCATCTACGTGATCGCATCGGAATCGCTGGGCGCCGCCAAGGCCAGCCCGCAGCTCGAGATCTTCCGCAAGAAGGGCATCGAGGTGCTGCTGCTGACCGACCGCGTCGACGAGTGGCTGCTGTCGCACCTGCACGAGTTCGAGGGCCACTCGCTGCAGAGCGTGGCCAAGGGCGCGGTGGACCTCGGTTCGCTCCAGGACGAGGGCGAGAAGAAGGCCGCCGAGGAGGCCGCCACCGCGTTCAAGCCGACGCTCGATCGCCTGAAGGACGCGCTCAAGGATCGCGCCAAGGACGTGCGCGCCACGTCACGCCTGGTCGACTCCGCGGCCTGCATCGTGGTCGACGAGAACGAGATGAGCGCCCACCTGGCCCGCCTGCTCAAGCAGTCCGGCCAGACGGCGCCGGACAGCAAGCCCATCCTCGAGGTGAACCCCGAGCACGCGCTGGTCAAGAAGCTCGAGACGGACGACCGCTTCGACGACTTCGCCAACCTGCTGTTCGACCAGGCCTGGCTCGCCGAAGGCGGCCAGCTCGAGGAGCCGGCAGCGTACGTGCAGCGCGTCAACCGCCTGCTGACATCGTGAACCCCCACGCTCGCTTGCGCTCGCTGCCCCCGAGGGGGCCGGCCGCGACCGGCCCGGCAGAGCCGGTTCCGGCGCTCCCTTGCACTCGCGGCCAGGGGGCGAGCGCCGGCGGCGGCTGCGCCTGCCTCTCCCAGGGAAAGCCTCGTGACCTATAGCGTCAAGGAAATCTTCTATACGCTGCAGGGCGAGGGCGCCAATGCGGGGCGGCCGGCGGTGTTCTGCCGCTTCGCGGGCTGCAACCTGTGGACGGGGCGCGAGGAAGACCGCGCCTCGGCGGTCTGCACCTTCTGCGACACCGATTTCGTCGGCACCGATGGCGAGGGCGGCGGCAAGTTCCGCACCGCCGACGACCTCGCCGACGAGATCGCGAAGCACTGGGGCGACACGCCGTCGCACCGCTTCGTGGTGCTCACCGGCGGTGAGCCGCTGCTGCAGGTCGACACCGCGCTGATCGACGCGCTGCACGCGCGCATGTTCACCATCGCGGTGGAGACCAACGGCACCATCGAGCCGCCGGCGGGGCTCGACTGGATCTGCGTCAGCCCGAAGGCCGACTCGAAGGTCGTCATCACCGAAGGCGACGAGCTCAAGCTGGTCTTCCCGCAGGACGGGGTCGACCCGGAGCGCTTCGCCGACCTCGCCTTCACGCATTTCTTCCTGCAGCCGATGGACAACGTGCTGCAGGCCACCAACCAGCGCCTGGCGATGGACTATTGCCTCGCGCACCCTCAATGGAAACTCGGCCTGCAGACGCACAAGATCCTCGACATCCGCTAGAAATGTGAGCCCCGTCGCTCCACTCGGCGCCCGGGCTTTCTTCGAATGGCTGGATCTCGACGCCGGCAGGTCTCGATCCCATCTCATGCTCACGATCACCAAACGACTCGAATTCGACGCCGGCCACCGCATCCCGCAGCACAAGAGCCAGTGCCGCAACCTGCATGGCCATCGCTACGCCCTGGAGATCACGCTCGAGGGCGAGCCGGTGAACGATCCCGGGTCCAGCGATCACGGCATGCTGATGGACTTCACCGACGTGAAGACCATCGCCAAGGAACACCTCGTGGACCGGTGGGACCATGCGTTCCTGGTGCACGAGGGCGACACGCTCATCCGCGGCCTGCTCGACCAGATTCCCGGCCACAAGACGGTGGTCGTCGACCGCGTGCCCACGGCCGAGAACCTCGTCGCGATCGCGTTCGGCGTGCTCGATCCGCTCTACACCGAGCGCTTCGGCAACCACCTGAAGCTGCGCCGGCTGCGGCTGTACGAGACGCCCACCAGCTGGGCCGACTGCGACCGCAAGACGCTGTGAGGAACTGACGGCCCCGCGCGCGCGAGGCCGCCCGCCCGCGGTCACTTCGTGGCCGTCTTGCCGGCGCCCTTGTCGCCCGTGCTCGAGATGTCGTGCTTCGACGTGCCCGACTGCATGCCCGACGTCTCGCCCGGCGTGTTCTGCTGGCCGGCCGCAGTCGAGCTCGTGCTGCCGCTCGTCGACGTCCCCGGGGCGCGGCTGTCGCCCTGGCCCGCGCCGCGCTGGTTGTCGCGGTCGGCGCGCCACTTGTCGAAATCGTCCGAGAAGCGCTGGTAGCGCTGCTGGCGCCACTCGTGGTAGTCCCGATCGAGCTTGTTCATCTGCTCGTTGCGCCACTGGTGGTAGTCGGGGTCGTGGAACGCGTGACCCTGCTGGCCCTGCTGCCAGTTCGACTGGTAGCCGTTGTCGCCGTAGCGGTCGCGGTTGGTCGGCTGCTGGCCCTGCCAGCCGCCCTGGCCCTGGCCGGCACGGTTGCCCCGGTAGTCGTCGGCCGACGATTGGCCGTACGTCTGGTCGAAGCCGCGCCCGCCGCCCTGGTAGCGGTCGCGCCCGCCGCCGCCCGGGCCGTAGCTGCCGGCGTTCCAGTCCCCGCTCCCGTAGTTGCCGGAACCGTAGCGGTTGTCGGGGCCGAAGTTGCTGCTGCCATAGCCGCCGGTCGAGTCGCTGCGCGCGTCATACCCGTGGCTGTATCCGCCCTGGCGGCCGAAGCGCTGCGCGCTCTGGCCGCCCTGGTCGTAGCTGCCGCCCGGCCCCGGGCGACCGCTCATCGTGTCGTACGCGTCCTCGCGCCCGCCGCCGTAATTGCCGAAGTTGCCGCTCTCGGTGATGCCGCGGTTGCCGTAGTCGTCGTCGGACGCCTGGCCGCCGAAACGGCCCGGGCGGCCGCCGGCGCCCTGGCCGCGGTCGTTCCACTCGCGATCGCGCTCCTCCATGGCCGGGCGCCAGCCGCCGGCCGCGGGCCCCTGGCGCTCGCGCCAATTGTCGCCCTGCTGCTGGCGGCCCTGCTCCCACTGGCTGTGCTGGCCATGGCCGCCCTGCTGCGCGCCTTGCTGGCCGGCGCCATAGCTGCTGCCATAGCGTCCGCTCGACTGTTCCTGCTGGTTGCTGGAGGGATCCGGCTGGTCGCGGTGTTCCTGCCAGGCGCCCGATTGCTGGCCGGCGTTGCGCCGCCCGTTGTCGTGTTGAGCCATGTTCGCATTCCTCTGCGGTAAGGGTTCTCGTCGCCGGCCAGGCGGCCGGCCTCGGACCAGGAATGCGGCAACACCGATGCCCCGCCGAGCGGCGGCGCGGTCGATCGAGACCAACGCGTCCGCGGGGCTCGTTCGTCCAGCGCTCGGTACGCCTCACGCCGCGGCGGCCTGCGGTGCGCCGGCCCCGTGCGCACGCACGCGCGGCAGCGCGAGCGCGATCGCCCCGGCGCCCAGGCCCACGGCCAACGAGCCCAGGTACATGAACGTGTACGTGTGCCAGTGGTCGTAGATCCAGCCGCCGAGCGCGGGGCCGAGCGCCATGCCCAGGCCCGACAGCAGCGTCATCGCGCCGAGTGCGGTGCCCATGACCTGCGGCGGGAAGTAGTCGCGTGCCAGCGCGGAGTACAGCGGCATGACGCCGCCGTAGGCCATGCCGAAGACGAACGCCACCACGTAGAAGTCGCGCAGGCCGGTGGCCAGGATGTACGACCCTGCCGCGAGCGCCTGCACCACGAGTCCGGTGACGATCATGCGCTTGACGCCCAGCCGGTCCCCCAGCACGCCGAACAGCAGCCGGCCCAGCAGGCCGGCGAAGCCCTCGACGCTGTAGATGGTGACGGCCGTCATCGGCGGCAGCCCGCAGCCGATCGCGTAGCTGATCGTGTGGAAGATCGGGCCGGCGTGGGTGGCGCAGCAGGCGAAGAAGGTCAGCGACAGGACGACGAAGGCGCGCGAGCGCAGCGTGCGCCGAGCGACGGCCTTCAGCTCGGGGCCGCCCACGCCGCCGGCGTCGGCCGCGGCAGGCATGTGCGCAGGGCGGTGGACGAACAGCGCGGCCGGTACCAGCAGCACCACCACCGCCACCGCCAGGATCAGCTGCGACGTGCGCCAGCCGTGCGTGACGACCAGCTCCGCTGCGAACGGCGACACCGTCATCGGCGCCACGCCGATGCCCGAGGACACGAGCGACACCGCCAGCGCCCGGTGGCTGTCGAACCACAGCGTCACCGTCGACATCAGCGGCACCATCAGGCTGCCCGCGGCCACGCCGATCAGCAGGCCGTAGACGAGCTGGAACTCCAGCAGCGACGTCGCGCGGCTGGCCAGCGCCAGGCCGATGCCCAGCAGGACGACGCCGCAGGTCAGGATCAGGCGCGGCCCATAGCGGTCGCTGAGGCTGCCCCAGACGAACGACGCCACGCCCATCGACAGGAAATTCAGCGTCATCGCGAAGCCGATGCCCCCGCGCGACCAGCCCGTGTCGGCCGACATCGGCGCCAGGAACACCGGCAGCGACAGCAGGGCGCCCATGGCCATCCAGGTGATCAGCGCGCCCGCCGCGACCACGCCCCAAGCAGTTCGAGAGTTCGTCATTCCAGTGCCTCCTGTTCCTGGACGACGAACGGGAGGGCCGGAATTCGACACGCGCGGTCTTGGCGCGACATTTTCCCACGGCGAGGCACGTAGGGCGGGTTAGCCGCAGGCGTAACCCGCCGTTCGCCGGCGCCCTACAGACCGGAATGTCGAATGACGTGGGCGGACCAGGATGCAGCGAACGGCGGGTTATGCCTGCGGCTAACCCGCCCTACCCGCCCTACGCCCCAGTTCGGCCAGGATCGCCTCGCGCAGCGCCTGCGCCTCGGGGCTGCCGATGCGGCGCGGGTGGGGCAGGCCGACCTCGAACGTCGCCTGGATGGTGGTGGGCCGCGGCGACAGCACCACGATGCGGTCGGCCATGTGGATCGCTTCCTCGACGTCGTGGGTGATCAGCAGCACGGTGTGGCGCTCCTCGGCGAGGATGCGCAGCAGCTCGTTGCGCATGCGCAGGTTCATCAGCGCGTCCAGCGCCGAGAACGGCTCGTCCAGGTACAGGATCTCCGGCTTGACGATGAAGGCGCGCGCCAGCTCCACGCGCTTGAGCATGCCGCCCGACAGCTCGTGCGGGTAGGCGTTCTCGAAGCCCTTGAGGCCGACCATCGCGGCGTAGTGGTCCGCGAGCGCGGCGCGCTCCTGCGCCGTCTCGGCGTGCGCGGTGCCGTTGAGGCCGAACATCAGGTTCTGCTGCACCGTCAGCCACGGGAACACGGAGCCCTGCTGCGAGATCACGATGCCCTTGGGGCTGGGCGCGGTGACGCGGCGGCCGTCGATGCGCACGCCGCCGGAGTCCGGCTGCTCGAAGCCGGCGAGCATGTTCATCAGCGTCGACTTGCCGCAGCCCGACGGCCCGACGATGGCCAGGAACTCGCCGTCGGCCACCGACAGGCCGATGCCGCCCACCACCGGCAGTTCGCTGCCGTCCGCGCCGGTGAAGCTCTTGCGGATGGCGTCGACGACGATCTTGTCGCCGCCGGCCTGCTTCATGTTTTCAGCGGACATAGCGCCACCGCACCGTCTTCAGTCGCTCGAGCAGGCGCGTGAGGCCGTCGAGCAGGAGGCCGATCAGCCCGATGATCACCATGCTGGCCACCACCAGGTCGTAGCGGTTGCCGGCGTTGCGCGAATCCATGATGAGGTAGCCCAGGCCCGAGTGCAGCGCGATCATCTCGGCGGCCACCACCACCAGCCACGCGACGCCGATGCCGATGCGCATGCCGATGATCACCTCGGGCAGCACCGCCGGGATCACCACCTGGCGAAACAGCACGCCGCGCGGCACGCCGAAGTTGGCGGCGGCGCGCAGGTAGCGCCGCTCGATGGTGTGCACGCCGGAGACCGTCTGCACGATCATCGGGAACACCGACGAGATGAAGATCAGGAACACCGGCGACAGGTTGCCCACGCCGAACCACAGGATGGCCAGCGGGATCCATGCGATCGGCGAGATCGGGCGCAGCATCTGGAACACCGGGTTGAGCGTGCGGTAGGCCGGCGTCACCCAGCCCATCCACAGCCCCAGCGGGATCGCGACCAGCAACGCGAGCCCGAAGCCGATGCCTACGCGCATCAGCGACGCACCGATGTGCTCGAACAGCGTGCCGTCCTGCACCAGCTCCCACGCGCCGGTGAGCACGGCCAGCGGCGTGGGGAAGATCGCGCTGTCGTCGCGCGCCACCAGCCACCACCACAACGCCACGATGGCGCCGATCACCAGCATGGGCGGGATCACTCGCCCGGGCCAGCCGTTCCAACGTGAATGCCTCGAAGTCATGCCCGCGTCTTCTTCCTGAACTGGTTCCAGCGCCACTGCATGCGCTCCCACGGCGTGGCCGGCGCCTCCGCCACGACGATGGTCATCTGCCCGCTCGCGTGCGCGGTGCAGTCGAAGCTGTAGGTGGATGCCTTCTCGAACGGCAGCCGGAAGCTCTGCCCCGGCATCACCAGCACCGGGCCGAACTGCTGCGGCACGTCGTCGAGGTTGCGCAGCAGCAGCTGGTCGTTCAGGCCCAGCGCGAGATCGATGCGGTTCGGCAGGATCTCCACCTTGTCGCCCGCCATGCGGCGCGCCCAGGTGCCTTGCGGGATCTCGAACGGCTCGTCGCGCGACGCCACCGACAGCGGCGCGAACGCGGCCCAGCCGAGCGCGGCCGACGCGAGCGCCGCCAGCGTCCACGACGCGACATGCACGGCCTTCACTTGAGCGCCATCAGCTGGCGCACGTCGTGCGCGAAGTCTTCCGCCGAATGGCCGAACGGCATCAGCGCGCGCAGTCGGCCGGCGCGGTCGATCAGCCAGATCGTGGTCGAGTGGCTCATGGCGTAGTCCGCGCCGCCCACGGCGGGCGGGATCTTCTGCGCCGTGGCGCCGTAACGCTTGCGCAGCTCGGCCAGCACGGCGGGCTGGCCCGTGCCGCCGACGAAGCTCGCATCGAAGCCGGCAAGGTACGTGCGCACATGCGCCAGGTCGTCGCGTTCGGGGTCGACGGTGACGTAGACGACCTGCATCGCCGCCGCATCGGGGCCGAGCAGCCGGCGCGCCTGCGCCAGCGTGGCCAGCGTCGTGGGGCACACGGCGGGGCAGTGCGTGAAGCCGAAGACGAGCAGCACCACCTGGCCGTGCCAGCGCGCGAGCGCGAGGTCGCCGTGGTCGGTGGCGTGCACGCCGGCGGGGAAGTCGGCCGCGGGCTGCGGCGGGTCGAACACGCCGGCCTTCAGGCCGACGGGGTTCGGGTCGACGGCGAGCGCGAACGCCGGGGCGGCCGCCAGCGACAGCGCGAGCAGGGAGCGGGCGAGGCGGTTCACAGCGGGATGGCGGTGGGCTTGACGGCCTTGAAGAAGCTGTCGTCCACGTACTTCTCGTAGGGCACCGGCGCCTTGAGCGTGCCGGCCTCGATCGACAGCTTCATCAGCTCCTCGAACTCCGGGCGGATCATGCGCAGGTCGCCGTAGGTGACGCGATCGGCCGGGTTCTGCATCACGAACTGGAGGATCTTCGGATCCTGGTTGAAGAACTTGCGGCCCGCGGCGATCTGCACCGCCTTCTCGCGGTTGGCCGGCGCCTGGTCCAGCCACGTGCCGGCGCCCGCCACCATGTCGACGAGGTCCTGCACCAGCGGCCGGTTCGTGCGGATCAGTTCCTCGCGCACGGTGAGCACGCAGCAGATGTAGTTGCGCCACTCGTCGCGCGTCATGCGCAGCACGCGCGCGTAGCCCGCGCGCTGCGCGGCGGCGCCGAAGGGCTCGCCGGTGCAATAGGCGTCGACGGCCCTGGCGTAGAGCGCGGCGGGCATGTCCGCCGGGGCCATCTCGACCAGCACGATGTCCTTGGGCGTCATGTTCTCGCGTGCGAGCATCTTGCGCAGGAACAGGAAGTCGACCGCGAAGCGGCTGGGCACCGCGATGCGCTTGCCGGCGAGGTCGCGGAACTTCTGGTGGGGCGAATCGGTGCGCACCATGATCACCGCACCGGAGCGATGGCCCAGCGACACGATCTTGACCGGGATGCGCTTGTCGGCCAGATCCATCACCAGCGGCGCCAGCATGTACGCGGCCTGGATGCGGCCGGACATCAGCGATTCCTTGACCTCGGGCCAGCCGTTGTAGCGGCTGTACTCGTACGCCAGCGCGCTGGAGCCGCTCTTCTGGTTCAGCGCCTGGCGCGCCGTGCACGCGACGGGCAGCGTGAGGTTGCACGTGACGGCCAGGCCGCCGACGACGAGCGGATCCTCCGACGCCTGCGCGCGTCCCGGCAGCAGCGCGGGCAGCGCCGCGGCCATGCCGGCGCGCAGCAGCCGGCGGCGACCGGCGGAATCGGGGGAGGCGTCGTCGTGGCTCATCGGCGGGCGTGGATACGGTTCCATCGCACTGTGACAGCTCGACGGCGGGTGTCCATCCGGACGTTCGACCTTGACGCGACGTCGCGACAATGATCGCGACATTTGCAGGTACGTAGGTACGAAGTCAGGCCGCGGGGCCGTCCCAGCCCCAGCGCGGGATGGCGCCGAGGTTCGCGGGCACATCGCGCTGCGAGTGTGGATAGCGCGCCATCGCGCCGCGCGTGGCCCAGGCGAAGTAGTCGTGCAGGGCCTGGAACAACGGGCTGGCGGCCACGAGGCCCGCGTCGGCCAGCGCCAGGTCGAAGCAGGCGATGGCGCGCTGGTCCATGACGTCGTGCGCGCCGTTGCCGCTGTGCATGCGCACGACCCGGGCTTCGTCGCCGTACGCCCCCGAATAGGCGCGCGGGCCGCCGAGCGCCTCCGCCCAGTACGCGGCAAGGCGCTCGGTGTGCTCGGGGTGGAAGCCATGGCTGAACGCGTGGCTGACCACGTCGTCGGCCAGCACGCGCGCGTGCCAGGCCTGCGCCAGGCGGCGCATGCCGTCCATGCCGCCGGCGGCGTCGTAGATCGTCTGCATGGCCTGGATGTTCCCAGGTGCCGGGGGCGCTGTCGAGTGCGGCGCGCGAACGCCGCGGCGCCGCCAGGTTCGGGCAGCACACCGAAGTCCGGGACGGGGCGACGGCGGCACGCCCGGCGCCCCGCGTGCGGTCACTCGCTGTACAGCACGCCCCGGCCGGTACCGCTGACGTAGATGCGTCCGTAGACGTTCTGGTCGGCCGCCATCACGCCGATGCCGCCGAACTGGTGGGCGTCGTCGTTGAAGCGCGTCCAGGTGGCGCCGGCGTCGTCGGAGCGGTACACGCCCCACACGCCGTTCACCACGCCCACCACGTAGACGGCGGCGGAAGACGCGGCGCCGGGCGCTGCCTTGCCCAGGGCCACCAAGGTGGCGCCCTGCACGTCGGGCCACGGGTTGCTGCCCATGATGGACGCGAACTGGCTCAGCTTCGTCCAGGTCGCGCCGGAATCCACCGAGTGGTAGACGGCGTTGCCGTCGGCCAGCCAGACGTCGCCCTCGGTGTTGGGGTTGACCGCGAGCGAGGTGTTCGCGAAGTAGTTGGGGGCCAGCTTCGCGATGGCCGGGCTCTGGCTCTGCGTGAAGGTGTGGCCGCCATCCGTCGAGACATGGACCTTGCCCGTGGTGCCCCACCAGTTGGCGCCGGAATCGTAGGCATACACCTTGTTCGGGTTCTTGCGATCCGCGGCCAGGTGGTAGGCGCGGGGATAGATGTCGGAGACCGGCGGCAGGTTGGTCGCGACCCAGGTCGCGCCGTTGTCCGTGGTGTAGGACGGCACCGAGTAGGCGGGCGCCCAGACCGCCTTGTTGCGCGCGGTGACCGCGATGCTGGCTTCCTGGTTCGTGTGGGCCGCGGCGCCGGGGGCGAGCGTGGCGAACGACGTCCAGGTCTTGCCGCCGTCGCCGGACCAGAAGCCGAACGCGGTGCTGTTGCCGAGGACGACGCCCATGGTGGCGATGTACAGCGGGTCGGACCACGCCATGTCGGCGCCGAAGCCGTTGCTCCACGAGGTGCCCGGCGTCAGGGTCGGCTTCGTCGCGACGTCGGTGTCCACCCAGGTGCCGACGTCCCCCGAGCTGTCGATCACGGTGTATGGCGCGCCGGCCGGCGGGGTGGCGAGCGCGAGGGCGGCCGTCTCCTCGATACCGTCGATCGGTTCGCTCCAGCTCGGCGTGGAGGACGAGGCGTTGCGCGTTTCCCAGACGCCGCCGCCATGCACGTACAGCACGTGGTCGGGGTTGGACGGATCGATCTCGACGTCGTCGGGCCAGCCCCAGAACGCGTCGCCGGCGGGCGTGTGCGGCATGGTGGCGGCGATCTCGCGCCAGGTCTTGCCGCCGTCATCGGACAGCTGGATGATCTTCTGGCCGCTGAAGTCGCCCCAGGAGTTGGTCACGCCCAGCGCGATGCGGGTGCTCGCGCCGGTGCCCGACACCGACACGCCGCCAAGGCCGAGGCCGTCGCCGCTCGACCCGGCATTCGGGTCCTTGAGCAAGGTCCAGGTGCTGCCATCGAACTTGTAGAGCCGGGCGGGGCCGGAGGCGCCGGGACCCGGGCCCATGGTGAACACGACATGGAACATGCCGTCCGCGGCGCGCACCATGTGCGGGATGTGATAGCCGGAAACGGGGGTCGTCACCGCGGTCCACGTCGCACCGCCGTTGGTGGACTTGTACAGATTCGAGGCCAGGCCCGCCGTGCCGACGTAGTCCGGGGCGATGGCGGCATAGAGCGTCTGCGTGGCCGTGCCGCTGCCCTTGGTGCCGGTGTCCATCGCCACGAGCTCGACGCCCATCGCGCTGCCGACGCCCAGGGCATTGACCTGGTCCTTGGTCAACATGGCGGTGGACAGCGACGTGACCTGGGCCCAGGTCAGGCCCGAGTCGACGCTCTTCCACAGGCCGGCCGTGCGCGTGGCATAGAACAGCGTCGAAGGCTTGTTGGGGTCGACCGTCAGGCGTTCGCCGATGGCCCGGCCGGGGCTGTTGCCCGCCAGGGGAAAGGGCAGGTCGACCCAGGTCCAGTGGTCGCCGCGGTCGCTGGAGATGTACAGGCGGCCGTTGCCGTCGGACGTGTACATGCCGGCGGCCAGGTAGACGAGCTGGTCGTTGTTCGGATCGACGGCGATGCTTTCGATGCCGTGGAACCTGGCCTCGGCGCCACCGAAACCCAGGCCGTCGGTGATGGGCACCCAGGACGCCGTGGCCTGGTTCCAGCGGTAGGCGCCACCGACGTCCGTGCGCGCATAGCGCAGGTTGGCGGTGGTCGGATGCAGGACGAGGCCGGTGACGTAGCCGCCGCCGCCGAACTTCATGCTCTTCCAGGTACGGCCGGGTGCGGGTGACGGTGCCGGCGAGGGCGTCGGTGACGGTGCCGGTACAGGTGCGGGAGCAGGTGCCGGAACCGGGGCAGGAGCCGGGGTCGGAGTTGGCGCCGGAGCCGGAGTCGGCGCTGGCGTCGGAGCCGGCGAGTTGCCACCGCCGCCGCCGCAGCCCGCGGCGATGGTCGCCGTGAGGATCGAGAGAGCGGTGAGTTGTCTGCTGTACTTGTTCATGAAAGGAAGCTGGGGAGCGCTACGGCGTGATCTGCGGGCTGCGTCGAATCTAGCCGCAGCGCGCGCCGCAGTTCTTACCGAGCGATGATCATTCGCCGACCAATGGTGTCAGGACGTACGGCGTTCGTGCGTGCCGCAAGCGACGACGCGATGCGTGCGTTCCGCCGTGCCTTTTGCGACCGGCAACGGGGAGGGCGGGTCAGCCGCAGGCGTAACCCGCCGTTCGGCTCGCGTGATGAAGCTCGGTGTTTGTGTCGAATGCGAGAAGGCGCCGGTGCGCCTGCGAACGGCGGGTTACGCCTGCGGCTAACCCGCCCTACCCCGCACTACACCGCCCTACGTGATCAGCAGGGCCCGGAAATCGTTGACGTTCGTGCGGGTCGGCCCGGTGACCATCGAATCGCCCAGGCGCTCGAAGAACGTGTGCGCGTCGTTGTCGGCCAGGCGGTCGCGCGGGTGCAGGCCGAGCGCACGGGCGCGGGCGAGGGTGTCGGGGCGCAGCAGGGCGCCGGCGATCTCTTCCTGGCCGTCGACGCCGTCGGTGTCGCCGGCGAGTGCGAAGACGCCGGGGTGCTGGTCGAGCGCGAGCGCGAGCGACAGCAGGAATTCGACGTTGCGGCCGCCGCGGCCCTGGCCCCGCACGGTGACGGTCGTCTCGCCGCCGGACAGCAGCACGCACGGCGGCGCGAACGGCTGGCGCCGCGTCGCGACCTGGAGCGCGATGCCGCCCATCACCTTGGCGACGTCGCGCGCCTCGCCTTCGATCGCGTCCCCGAGGATGTGCGCGGCGCAGCCGGCCTGCGCGGCGACCGCGGCGGCGGCCTCGAGCGCGGCCTGCGGCGTCGCGATCATGCGCAGCTCGGCGCGCGCCAGCCGCGGGTCGCCGGGCTTGACCGATTCGCCGCGGCCGCTTTCCAGCAGCGCCATCGCCGCGGCGGGCAGTGCCAGCGCGTGGCGACGCACGATGTCGAGGGCGTCCTGGCAGGTGGTCGGGTCGGCCACCGTCGGGCCGGAGGCGATGTCCAGCGGCCGGTCGCCCGGCACGTCCGACATCAGCAGCGTGACGACGCGCGCCGGATGGCAGGCCGCCGCGAGGCGCCCGCCCTTGATCGCCGACAGGTGGCGCCGCACGCAGTTCATCTCGCCGATGGTGGCGCCGCTGGCGAGCATCGCGCGGTTGACGGCCTGCTTGTCGGCCAGCGTCAGTCCCGGCAGCGGCAGCGGGAGCAGGGCGGAGCCGCCGCCGGAGATGAGGCACAGCACGACGTCCTGCGGCCGCAGGTCGCGCACGCCGTGCAGCAGGCGTTGCGCGGCGCGCTGGCCCGCGTCGTCGGGCACCGGATGCGCCGCCTCGACGATCTCGATGCGGCTGCACGGCGCGCCGTAGCCGTGGCGCGTGACGACCAGGCCGGACAGCGGCCCGTGCCAGTGCGCCTCGACCGCCTGCGCCATCGCGGCCGTGGCCTTGCCCGCGCCGATGACGACGAGCCGGCCGTCGCCGATCTCCCCGGGCCGCGGCAGGTGCGGCGGCACGCACAGCGCGGGCTGCGCGCTGGCCACCGCGGCGTCGAACATGCGGCGCAGCAATGCGGTCTCGGCCGTCGTCATCATGCCGCCTGGCCGATCTCGAAGTTGGCGAGCTTTTCCAGCGCGCGCACCAGGCCCGAGTGGTCCCAGCCCTTGCCGCCGTGCGCCGTGCAGGCGTTGAACAGCTCCTGCGCGTTGGCCGTGTTGGGCAGCGAGACGCCGAGCGCCCGCGCGCTGGCCAGCGCCAGGTTCAGGTCCTTCTGGTGCAGCTCGATGCGGAAGCCGGGATCGAACGTGCGCTTGATCATGCGCTCGCCGTGCACCTCGAGGATGCGGCTGGCCGCGAAGCCGCCCATCAGCGCCTGGCGCACCCTGGCCGGATCGGCGCCGGCGCGCGCGGCGAACAGCAGCGCCTCGGCGACGGCCTCGATGTTGAGCGCCACGATGATCTGGTTGGCCACCTTGGCCGTCTGCCCGTCGCCGTTGCCGCCCACCAGCGTGATGTTCCTGCCCATGAGCTCGAACAGCGGCCGGACGCGCGCGAACACGCCTTCGTCGCCGCCCACCATGATGGACAACGTGGCGTTGCGCGCGCCCACCTCGCCCCCCGAGACGGGCGCGTCCAGGTAGTCGCAGCCGATGTCGTTGACCCGGCGCGCGAAGCGCTTGGTCGCGATCGGCGAGATGGAGCTCATGTCGACGACGACCTTGCCCCGGGCCAGGCCGGCCGCCACGCCGCCGTCGTCGAACAGCACCGCCTCGACGTCGGGCGTGTCGGGCACCATGATGAAGATGATGTCGGCGCGCTCCGCGACGCCGCGCGCGTCGACGCACTGCGTGGCGCGCGTCTGGGTGATCGCCTCGGGCATCCTGCCCTTGGTGTGCACGAACAGCTGGTGGCCGGCGGCGATCAGGTGGCCGGCCATGGGCGCGCCCATGATGCCCAGGCCGATGAAGCCGATCTTCAGGGATGTGGTGGTCATGTCGATCTCTCTGTGTGGGGATGCGAAGGGACGGCTCACTTGGCGATGCGCCGGATCCAGTCCAGGCCGATCTCGGTGGCGACGGCGGGCTTGTACTCGCAGCCGATCCAGCCCTGGTAGCCGATGCGGTCGAGGTGCCCGAACAGGAACGGGAAGTTGATCTCGCCGCTGCCCGGCTCGTTGCGGCCCGGGTTGTCGGCGACCTGCACGTGCGCGATGCGCGGCAGGTGCCTGCGCAGCGTCTCCGCGAGCTCGCCCTCGGTGCGCTGCGCGTGGTACACGTCGTACTGCAGGAACAGGTTGTCGCCGCCCACCTCGTCGATCAGCGCCAGCGCCTGGTCGGTGCGGTGCAGGTGGAAGCCGGGGATGTCGAAGCGGTTGATCGGCTCGACCAGCAGCCGGATGCCCGCCTCCTTCAGGCGCTGCGAGGCACGGTGGAGGTTCTCGACGAGCGTCTCGTGCACCTGCGCTGGCGGCACGCCGGCGGGCGTCCTGCCGACCAGGCAATTGAGCTGGCCGACGCCCAGCGCCCCCGCGTAGTCGATTGCACGCTCCACGCCTTCGCGGAACTCGGCGCCGCGATCGGGATGGCAGGCGATGCCGCGTTCGCCGGCGTCCCAGTCGCCCGCGGGCAGGTTGTGCAGCACGAGCTGGAGGTCGAACTGCTCGAGGCGTGCGCGGAGGTCCGCGGGCTGGAAGGCGTATGGGAACAGGAACTCCACGCCCTTGAAGCCGGCGCGCGCGGCGCGCTCGAAGCGGTCGAGGAACGGGAACTCCGTGAAGAGCATCGTGAGGTTGGCGGCGAGGCGGGGCATGTTCGAGGTTCCGGGAGGTCGTGGTGAGTGGAGGGCGTCATTCCAGGAGGCCGGCGAGCTCGAGGCCCGGGCGTCCCTGCGGATGGCGGCAGTCGATCTCCTCGAACTCCGCGATGTCGTCGATCTCGGTGCCCATCGCGATGTTGGTGACCTTCTCCAGGATCACCTCGACGACCACCGGCACGCGGAACTCGCGCGCCATCTGCTGCGCCTGGGTGAGCGCGCCGCGGATCTGCTCCGGGTCGGTCACGCGCAGCGACTTGCAGCCGAGGCCGGCCACGACCTGCTGGTGGTCGACGCCGTAGCCGCGCAGGTCGCCCTCGCCCGCGGGGACGTTCTGGTTCTCGAACGCGAGCTGCACGCAGAAGTCCATGTCGAAGTTGCGCTGGGACTGGCGGATCAGGCCGAGGTAGCTGTTGTTCACGAGCACCTGCACGTAGGGCAGCCGGAACTGTGCGCCGACCGCCAGCTCCTCCATGAGGAACTGGAAGTCGTAGTCGCCGGACAGGCCCACGACCGTGCGCGTGGGATCGGCCGCCACCACGCCGAGCGCGGCGGGAATCGTCCAGCCCAGCGGCCCGGCCTGGCCGCAGTTGATCCACTGGCGCGGGCCGTGGACGTTGATGAACTGCGCGCCGGCGATCTGGCTCAGGCCGATCGTGGAGACGTAGATGGTGTCGCGCGGGAACGCCGCGTTCATCTCCTCGTACACGCGCATCGGCTTGATCGGCTGCTGCGTGTAGTGGCTCTTGCGGTGCATCAGGCGCTTGCGCTCCCGGCAGCGGAACGCCCAGTCGCCGTAGTCGCGGAGCCGGCCGGCGGCGGCGCGCTCGCGTGCGACCTCGATGAACAATGCGAGCGCCGCGCCGGCGTCGCTGGCGATGCCCAGGTCCGGGTCGAAGACGCGACCGATCTGCGTGGGCTCGATGTCGACGTGCACGAACTTTCGACCCCGGGTGTAGACGTCGACGGAGCCGGTGTGGCGGTTGGCCCAGCGGTTGCCGATGCCCAGCACGAAGTCGCTGGCCAGCAGCGTGGCGTTGCCGTAGCGGTGGCTGGTCTGCAGGCCGCACATGCCGGCCATCAGCGGATGGTCGTCGGGGATCGTGCCCCAGCCCATCAGCGTCGGGATGACGGGCACGCCGGTGATCTCCGCGAACTCCTGCAGGAGCGCGCTGGCGTCCGCGTTGATGATGCCGCCGCCGGCGACGATCAGCGGCTTGTCGGCGGCGGCCAGCATGTCGAGCGCCTTCTCCGCCTGCCGGCGCGTGGCCGCGGGCTTGTAGGCGGGCAGCGGCTCGTAGCTGTCGATGTCGAACTCGATCTCGGCCATCTGCACGTCGAACGGCAGGTCGACCAGCACCGGGCCGGGGCGACCGGAGCGCATCAGGTGGAAGGCCTGCTGGAACACGCGCGGCACCTGCGCAGGCTCGCGCACGGTGACGGCCCACTTGGTGACGGGCCTGGCGATGGATTCGATGTCCACGGCCTGGAAGTCTTCCTTGTACAGGCGCGCGCGCGGCGCCTGGCCGGTGATGCACAGGATGGGGATCGAATCGGCGCTGGCCGAGTACAGGCCCGTGATCATGTCGGTGCCCGCGGGCCCGCTGGTGCCGATGCACACGCCGATGTTGCCGGCGCGGGCCCGCGTGTAGCCCTCGGCCATGTGCGACGCGCCTTCCACGTGGCGTGCCAGGATGTGCGCGATCGACTGCCGCTCGCGCATCTGCGCGTACAGCGGATTGATCGCCGCGCCCGGCACGCCGAACGCCTGCGTCACGCCTTCGCGCTCCATCACCAGCACGGCCGCCATCGCGGCCTTCATCCTTGCCATGCTCGTCTCCATCATTGCTTCGGGGTGGCGTGATGGTCGGCGAGCGCGGCGCATCGAGGAACGCCGTTGACAAGCATGACGTTTATTCCACAATGGAATACCCCATCGAACGCACGCCATGGATCGCCTCTCCGCCGTCAAGCTCTTCATGCGGGTCGTCGAGCTCGGCTCCTTCAGCAAGGCGGCGGCGGAGCTGGGCATCGGCCAGCCGGCGGTCACCAAGCAGGTGGCGCGCATGGAGCAGCAGCTGGGCGCGCGGCTGCTGCACCGCTCGACGCACGGCGTCACCGCCACCGAGATCGGCGCGCTGTACTACGAGAAGTGCCGCACCATCGCGCACCATGTCGAGGAAGCCGATTCGGTGGCCGCGCTGCTGCAGTCGCAGGTGCGCGGCGCGATGCGCATCAGCACCTCGGTGGCGTTCGGTCGCCGCGTGCTGGGGCCGCTGCTGATGCAGTTCATGCGCGCCAACCCGGAGCTGCAGGTCGACCTCGGCGTGGACGACCGCTATGTCGACCTGATCGAGCAGGGCGTGGACGTCGCCGTGCGCATGGGCCGCCTGGCCGATTCCACGCTGGGCGCGCGCCATCTCGGCATGAACCCGTGGGTGCTGGTGGCCTCGCCCGCGCTCGTGCGCGAGCGCGGCGCGCCCGCGACGCCGCAGGACCTCGCGGCGCGCGACTGCCTGATCTACAGCACCGTGCAGGGCGACGCGCGCTGGCACTTCACCGGCGCGGGCGGGCAGGCGGCGTCGGTGGCCGTCAAGGGGCCGCTGCGCTCCAACAGCCTGTCGCTGCTGCTGGAGGCGGCGGTCGAAGGCATGGGCATCGCGGCGCTGCCGCGCTATGTGGCGCAGGAGGCGCTCGTGCGGGGTACCGTGCGGCCGCTGCTGGAGGCGTGGTCATTGCCCGCGCAGGAGGTGCACGCGGTGTTCCCTTCGCCGCGCATGCTGCCGTTGAAGGTGTCGGGCTTCGTCGGCTGGCTGCAGGCGCAGTTCGAGGGGGAGTGGTGGAACCGGACGTCCGTGCCCTAGACGCGTCATCGTGCGCGCAGGATGACGGCGCGCCGGATTGGTCCGTGCCCTGAACGCGTCACCCTGCGCGCAGGATGATGGCGCGCCGGATTGGTCCGTGCCCTGAACGCCTCACCCTGCGCGCAGGATGACGGCGCGCCGGATTGGTCCGTGCCTTGAACGCGTCCACCCTGCGCGCAGGATGACGGTGCGGCAGATCAGTCGGCCCTGAGCAGGTCGAGCAGCGTGCGTGCGACGACCTTCGTGGCGCGCCGCAGGTCTTCCAGCACGATGTGCTCGTCGGCCCGCTTCGCGTTCGACTCCAGCACCGTGCGCGGTCCCGCGCCATAGATCACCGCCGGGATGCCGCGTTCGCTGAACAGGCGCGCGTCGGTGTACAGCGGCGTGCCCATGGCTTGCACCGGCTCGCCGAACAGCGCCGAGGCGTGCGTGCACAGCGCGTCGACCAGCGGCGCGTTGCCGGCCAGCGGCCGCATCGCGTGGGCCAGCAGGAGACGCCGGATGTCGACCGTGATGCCCGCCTGGCCGGCCGCCGCGCGCTCGACCAGCGCGCGCAGCCCGGCCTCGACGACCACCGGATCCTCCTCGGGGATCATGCGGCGGTCGACCTTGAGCACCACCTTGCCGGGCACGACATTGGTGTTGGTGCCGCCGGCCACCTGGCCGACGTTGATGTAGCCATGGTTGATGCCGCGGACGGCGCTGCGCGTCTTCTTCAGCACCTCGTTCTCCGCGTACAGCGCGGTCAGGATGCGGTTGGCGGCCTGCAGCGCGTCGACGGCCGTCTCCGGCACCGCGGCGTGGCCCATCTTGCCGTGCACGGTGATCTCCAGCTGCAGGCAGCCGTTGTGCGCGGTGACGACCTGGTAGCTGAAGCCGGCGGCGATCTCGAGGTCCGGCCGGGTGAGGCCGCGCTCCAGCAGCCACGCGGGGCCCAGCTCGCCGCCGAACTCCTCGTCGTACGTGAACAGCAGGTCGACGCCGCCGGCCAGCGGCGCGCCGAGCGCCTCCAGCGCACGCACGGCGAAGGTGAAGGTGGTGAAGTCGCACTTGCTGACGGCCGCGGCGCGACCGTACAGGCGGCCCTCGGCGATCTCGCCGCCGTACGGGTCGTGCGTCCAGCCCTCGCCGGGCGGCACGACGTCGCCGTGGGCATTCAGCGCCACGATGCGGCCGCCGCTGCCGTAGCGGCGCTGCACGACGAGGTTGGTGATGGACTGCAGGCCGTGTTCGCGCACCAAGTCCGCCGGCACGTCATGCGCCTGCGCGTCGAAGTCGAAGGCGCGCAGCAGTTCCTGCGTGCGCAGCGCGTGCGGCGTGTTGTTGCCGGGCGGCGTGTCGGTGGGCACGCGCACCAGTTCCTGCAGCAGGCGCACCTGCTCGTCGAAGTGGGCGTCGATCCAGCGATCGAGCGTGGCGTATGAAGCGGAAGTCATCGGGTCTCCGAGGCGAGTTGATCCAGCAGGCGCGCGAAGGCCTGCACGGCGAGGTCGATGTCGTGGCTGGTGGTCGATTCCAGCGGGTTGTGGCTGATGCCGGCGTTCTCGCCGCGCACGAACAGCATGGCCTGCGGCAGCAGCGCGTGCATCTTCATGGCGTCGTGGCCGGCGCCGCTGGGCAGGCGGTGCACGGGCAGGCCGAGTGCGCCGACCGCGCGTTCCCAGCGCGCCTGCCATGCGGGAGCGCTCGGCGCGGCGGCGGCGCGCATCGTCTCCTGCAGGCGGTGCGACAGGCCGCGGCGCGCGCAGATCGCGGCGAGCTCGGCGAGGATGTCGCGCGAGCATGCATCGCGGGCTTCGTTCGACGGCGCGCGCACGTCGAGGCTGAACCTGCAGCGCCCGGGGACCACGTTGATCGAGCCGCCAGGTACCTCGACGATGCCCACGGTGCCGACCAGGTGCGGCTCGGCCTGCGCGCGGCGCTCGACGAACAGCGCGAGCTCGGCGACGCCCGTGGCCGCGTCGCGGCGGCGGTCCATCGGCGTGGTGCCGGCGTGGCTCGCCAGGCCGATGATCTCGCCGACGTGGCGCACGCTGCCGTTGATGGACGTGACCACGCCGAGCGGCAGGTCGAGTTCGTTGAGCACCGGGCCCTGCTCGATGTGCACCTCGACGAAGCCGAGATAGCGCGCCGGATCGCGCTTCAGGCCGGCGATGTCGCCGGGGCGCAGGCCGGCGGCGGCCATCGCGTCGCGCATGCGCACGCCGCCCGCGTCGACCTGGTCCAGCCAGGCGGGATCGAAGTGGCCCGTGAGCGCGCCCGAGCCGAGGAACACGGCCTCGTAGCGCTGGCCTTCCTCCTCGGAAAAGCCGATCACCTCGAAGCCGTACGGCAGGCGCTCGCCGCGGCGGTGCAGGTCGCGCACGCAGGCCATCGGCACGAGGATGCCGAGCCGCCCGTCGTACTTGCCGCCGTTGCGCACGGTGTCGTAGTGGCTGCCGGTGAGCAGGCGCGGCGCGGCGCGGTCGCTGCCGTGGTAGATGCCGACCACGTTGCCGACGGCGTCGATCGACACCTCGTCGAAGCCGCAGTCCTCGCGCATCCAGGCGGCGAGCTGCGCGGCGACGGCGCGGTGCGCGTCGGTGAGGTACGTGACCGTCAGCTCGCCGCGCTCGGCGTAGCCGGGCTCGCTGAAGCGCGCGAGCGATTCGGCCCAGTCCCACACGAGGTTGCCCTGCACGGGGGAGGTGGCGAACTTGTCGTCGAGCCGGATCTCGGCGATGCGTTCGATGTTGCGCAGCGCCTCGGCGAACTCGAAGTCGGGATGGTTGGCGGCGCGGCGCTGGAACGCCAGGAGGATCTGCTGGCGGGTCAGGCCGGCGCCGCGCGGGCCGCGCACGGCGAGGATGAACGGGAAGCCGAACCGGGCGTTGTAGGCCGCGTTGAGCTCGCCGATGCGCGTGAACTCCTGCGGCGTGCAGGCGGTCAGGCCGGCCTTGCCCTGTTCGTTCGTGCTCTCGGTGGTGAGCGTGTTCGCCACCATCGCCTTGCCCGCGAGTTCCGGGTGAGCGCGGATCAGCCCGAGCTGCGCGTCGCGCCCGGCCGCGCGCACTGCGCGCACGAGGGCCTGCTTGAGCGCGGCGAGGCTCGCGAACGGGCGCGCATCGAACGCGGCCTCGGCGATCCACGGCGAGTGCTCGTAGGTGCCGTCCAGGAGCGCGACGAATTCGGCGCGCGACGCGGCGTTCAGCCGCTCGAGGGTGAGGGTGGACATCGTCATTCCCAGGTGAAGGCCTGGTCCGGGTCGAAGGGGTGCACCTGCTTCCAGTGGCGCGCGATGTCGATGCGGCGCGTGATCCACACGCGCTCGTGGCGCTGCACATGGTCCAGGAAGCGCTGCAGCGCGCGCATCCGGCCGGGACGTCCGAGCAGGCGGCAGTGCATGCCGATGCTCATCATCGTGGGGCGCTCGTCGCCCTCGGCCCAGTGCACGTCGAAGGCGTCGCGCAGGTACTGGAAGAATTCGTCGCCATGGCTGTAGCCCTGCGGCAGCGCGAAGCGCATGTCGTTGGCGTCCAGCGTGTAGGGCACGACGAGGTGCGGGGCGAGGGCACCATCGGTCTTGCGCACCTGCAGCCAGAAGGGCAGGTCGTCGCCGTAGTAGTCGCTGTCGTACTCGAAGCCGCCGGCGTCGGCCACCAGGCGGCGCGTGGCCGGGCTGTCGCGGCCGGTGTACCAGCCGGTGGGTCGCTGGCCCAGCACCCGCTGGAACGATGCGAGCGCGGCCTGCAGGTGCGCACGCTCGGTGGCCTCGTCCACGCCCTGGTACGAGATCCAGCGCCAGCCGTGGCAGGCGATCTCGTGGCCCAGCTCGACGAACGCGGCCGCGACCTCCGGGCTGCGTTCCAGCGCCATGCCCACGCCGAACACCGTCAGCGGCAGGCCGCGGCGCTCGAACTCGCGCAGGAGGCGCCACACGCCCACGCGCGAGCCGTATTCGTAGATGCTCTCCATGCTGAGATGGCGCGCGGCGAAGGCCGGCGGGTTGGCCATCTCGGAGAGGAACTGCTCGCTGCCGGCGTCGCCGTGCAGCACGCTGTTCTCGCCGCCTTCCTCGTAGTTCAGGACGAACTGGACGGCCACGCGCGCGTCGCCTGGCCAGCGCGGATGCGGCGGGTTGCGGCCATGGCCGCGGAGATCGCGTGGATAGGGGGTGGGGTGTGTCGTCATCGCTCAGCCCTGGGGACGCAGCACGGAGGCGAGGTCCGGCGTGCGGGGATCGAGGCGCAGGTTGCGTTCGACGGCCTCGAGGTGGCGTTCCATGACCTTCGCGGCGGCGCGGCCGTCGCGCCTGGCGAGCGCATCGACGATGTCCACGTGCTCTTCCTGCGAATGCTCCGCCGAATGGCTGGACTGGTACATCAGCGCGATCAGCTGCGAGCGCGAGAGCAGGTCGGCGATGAGTTCGGCCAGCACCTCGTTGCCCAGCAGGCGCGCGAGCACCACGTGGAAGTCGGCGAGCAGGCGCGTGCGGCCGGGCACGTCCACGCGCGACACCGCCTGGCGTTCGTCGCGCAGGTGCAGCCGCAGCTGCTCGACCTGCTTGTCGGTGATCTGCGCGGCGAGCTGGCGCACCATGCCGCCCTCGATCAGGCGGCGCACCTGGAACACCTGGCGCGCCTCGTCGATGCTGGGCGTGGAGACGCAGGCGCCGCGCGCGGGCTCCAGCGTGACGAGGCGGTCGCGGCTCAGCTGGTTCAGCGCCTGGCGCACGACGGTGCGCGAGACCTCGAACACGTCGGCGATCTGCTGCTCCACCAGCCGCGTGCCGGGCATCAGCCGCCGTTCGACGATGGCCGTGGTGATGGACTCGACGATCCCGTCGGTGACGCTGGCGGCGGCACGGCCCGTGCGCGCGGTGTCGACGAGTTGCAGGTGGGCGGCGGGCTTCCGGGGCATGGGCGTCGGATCCTTCGATTGGATGCAAAAGTGTATACAGTCTGGCGCACCGAATGCAAGCACCTGAGGCCATCATGGTGCCGCTCGCGCGCCGGCCAGGTGCCTGGCCGGCGAGGCGCTCCCCTCGATGGCCGCGGTGCGATGGCGCAACGGATACGGGTTATCCCTTGATCGGCGGGCTGTGATAACTGTATACAGTCATTCTCATGTCGCAGCGGGTGCGGCGCGCCGGGCGAGTCTGTTGGACGCGCGAACGGTGGCCGTTGCACGCGACGCTCCAGCCTCACAGGGCCCGCCGTGGTGAGGAAACTGAATGCGGTCCGGTTCGAACCCGGACGCCGCATCCCGTGACCTGGAGAACGGGGATGGACAGCTACTTTCTCGACTGGGCGAACCTGCTGCTGCGGTGGGCCCACGTCATCACGGCGATCGCCTGGATCGGCGCATCGTTCTATTTCGTCCTGCTGGACAACAGCCTCACCAGGCCCGACGGCGACGAGCTGCAGGGCAAGGGCGTCGACGGCGAGCTGTGGGCCGTGCACGGCGGTGGCTTCTACCACTCGAACAAATACATGGTGGCGCCGCGGTGGCGCCCGCTGCCGGAGAACCTGCACTGGTCGTACTGGGAGAGCTATTCCACCTGGCTCACCGGCTTCGGCCTGCTGACGGTGCTGTACCTGTTCAATGCCAGCAGCTTCCTGGTCGACCGCAGCGTGCACGCGTGGGCGCCGAGCGCGGCGATCGCGTCGGCGCTCACGTTCCTGCTGCTGTTCTGGATCGTCTATGACGCGCTGTGCCGCCTGCTGGGCCGCGGCCGCAACGGCGACATGGTGGTGGGCGTGGCGGTGTTCCTGCTGGTGGTCGCCTGCACGTGGTGCGTGTGCCACCTGTTCGCGGGCCGCGCGGCGTTCCTGCTGATGGGCGCGATGATGGCCACGGCGATGACGGCCAACGTGTTCTTCTGGATCATCCCCGGGCAGCGCAAGGTGGTGGCGCAGCTGCGCGCGGGCCAGGAGCCGGAGAAGATCCACGGCATCCGCGGCAAGCAGCGCAGCGTGCACAACACGTATTTCACGCTGCCCGTGATCTTCGCGATGCTGTCCAACCACTACGGCTTCCTGTACCAGGGCGTGGACAACTGGGTGGCGCTGGTCGGCGTGATGCTCGCCGGCGCGCTGATCCGCCACAGCTTCGTGTCGCGCCACAAGGCGCACGTGCTGGGCACGCGCACGCCCTGGGAGCACGCCTTCATCGGCGCGGTGATCCTGGTGGGCGTGCTGATCGGGCGCATGCCCAGGCCGCCCGAGCCGATTGCGGCCGCGGCGCCCGCGGCCCTGGCGACCCCGGCCGCCGCGCGGGCTGCCAGCGCCCCTGCCTCGGGCGTGGCCCAGGCCGCCAGACCGGGCAGCTTCGCGTCGATGAAGGCCGTCGTCGACCAGCGCTGCGTGCTGTGCCACAACGCGCAGGTGCAGAACAAGGGCATCGAGCTCGATCGCCCCGAGCTGATCCAGCAGCACGCGCAGGAGGTCTTCCAGCAGGCCGTGCTGCTCAGGAACATGCCGCTGAACAACGCCACCGGCATCACCGACCAGGAGCGCGAGCTGATCCGCCAGTGGTACGACGCCGGCGCGGCGATCGACTGACGATTCCCGACCGGTCCGCGGGTTCCGGCCCGCCGGCGCCGGATTCTTCCACCCAAGAAAAGCAGGACGCCCCGATGACCCGATTCCAACGCCTGTGCGCGCTCGCCCTGGCCTGCGCCTGGTTCTCCGCAGCGGCCGCCGACTGGAGCGACACCTCCCTCGGCGTGCGCTACGGCACGAAGTTCCGCGAGCCCTACGACGATGCCGACATCGCCAAGACCATCGTGGACCTGCAGCACGTCAGCGGCTACGCCTGGGGCAGCAACTTCTTCAACGTCGACCTGCTCATGTCCGACAGCAAGGATCCCGCCAGCCCGGGCTCGAGCACCGGCGCGCAGGAGGCCTACGTCGTGTACCGCCACTTCCTGGACGCCGGCAAGGTGCTCAAGACCGACTTCAAGGCCGGCCCGATCCGCGGCTGGGGCGTGACCGCGGGCTTCGACTGGAACACGAAGAACGACGCCGGCTACAACTCGCGCAAGCGCATGCTGGTGCTCGGGCCGACCGTCTCGATCGACGTGCCCGGCTTCCTGAACGTGGGCGTGCACGAGCTGTGGGAGAGCAACGCGCCGTACAACGCGTACGCGCAGACGGGGGTGCCGCGCTACCACTACAAGGCGCATCCGATGCTCACCGCGGCGTGGGGCATCCCGATCGGCTCGCTGCCGCTCGCGTTCGAGGGTTACTTCGACTTCATCGCCTCCAAGGGCCGGGACGAGTTCGGCGGGCAGACAGCGCCCGAGACGCACTTCGACGGCCAGGTGATGTGGAATGCCGGCGAGGTGGTCGGCGCCAAGCCCAACACCTGGCGCCTGGGTCTCGAGTTCGAATACTGGAAGAACAAGTTCGGCAACAGCTGGCACGGCCCCGCCGGCCACGGCGCGTTCGCCGAGACGCCGATGGTGCGCGCCGAAGCGCACTTCTGACCGGAGCGCCACATGGGACACCTGAGCACCCACGTCCTCGACACCGCCCACGGCTGCCCGGCCGCGGGCATGAGGGTCACGCTGCAGCGCGTGGACGCCGACGGCCGCGCGCAGACGGTCAAGGCCGTCACGCTCAACGCCGACGGCCGCAACGACGGCGGCCCGCTGCTGGACGCCGCCGCGATGGCGGTCGGCCGCTGGCGGCTCGTGTTCGAGGTGGCGCCGTATTTCCGCGCGCGCGGCGTCGAGCTGCCCGAGCCGCCGTTCGTCGACGTGGTGCAGCTGGACTTCGGCATCGCCGACGCCGCCGGCCACTATCACGTGCCGTTGCTGGTCAGCCCGTGGAGCTACAGCACCTATCGCGGTTCCTGAGCGACCGACGCGGCGCACGGCCGCGGCGCGTCGGCGGCGGTTGGCGCGAGCGCCGGCAGCTGCAGCAGCTGCGCGACGACGGCCACCGCGATCACCTCGGGCTCCTTGCCCGCGATGCCCGGCACGCCGATCGGGCAGGTCATGCGGCCGAGCACGTCGGCCGGGATGCCGCGTTCCTCGTAGCGATGCAGGAAGCGCGCGCGCTTGGTCCGCGAGCCGATCAGGCCGAGGTAGCGGAAGTCGCCGCGGCGCAGGATGGCCTCCGCGATGCGCATGTCCAGGTCGTGCCTGTGCGTCAGCACCAGGAAGCAGCCGTTGGCGGGTGCGATGTCCACCTCGGCCTCGACGGGATCGACGCACACCTTCTCGATGTGCGGCGGCAGCGCCGCGTCGGCGGGGAACTCGTCCTCGCGCTCGTCGATCCACTGCACCCGGCACGGGATGCCGGCCAGCAGCCGCACGATCGCGCGGCCGACGTGGCCCGCGCCGTACAGCTGCAGGTCGAAGCGCGGCGCCGCGCGCGGCCACGCGCGCAGGGCGGCCGCGTCCAGGCGCGCGAAGCGCAGTGTCACCGCGCCGCCGCAGCACTGGCCCAGCGCGGGCCCGAGCGGGTAGTGACGGTCGACCGGCTCGAAGCCGGGCACGCGCGCCAGCAGCGTGCGCGCGTTCTCGATGGCCATCAACTCCAGGTGCCCGCCGCCGATCGTGCCGAGCGCCTGCGTGGCGGACACCAGCATGCGGGTGCCGGCCTCGCGCGGCACCGAGCCCGCGGTCCGCACCACGTCGACGACCACGCCGGCCTGGCCCGCGGCCAGCCAGCCCGCGGCGATGGCGTTCAGGTCCGTGTTCACGAGGCCTCCCGTCCGCGCCGCACGGCGTCGACGGCGTCCATGATGGCTTCGCCGGTGGCCGGCGCGCGCAGCGGCGGGTCGACGCGATGATCGCCCAGCGCC
>JBJMWE010000487.1:0-5567 GCA_045810285.1 Vitreoscilla sp.
CGGATGCGCGCCATCACCTCGGGCGTCGGCCGCGGCGTGATGCGGTCGACCATCGCGGTGGGGCACGTGGTGTTCGCATCGCCCCAGGCGAGGAACTCCGCGCCGTCCGCCCGCTCGATGAACGCGCGCAGGTTGCTGCGGAAGCGGTCGCCGTTGTGGCGCAGGTTGTCGCAGTTGAGCAGCGTGAGCTGGCCCGCGGCCGCGGCGCGGCGCCGGCGCAGCAGGGCCGCCACCACGCCGTAGATCGAGCGCGGCGCCTGGCCGGCGAGGTCGTTCACGATGTCCTCGTGCCGGAGGTCGAGCCGCCCTTCGGGGTCGAGCGCGTAGCCCGCCTCGGTCACCGTGAACGAGACGATGCGCGTGGCCGGATCGGCGCCGAGCGCCATCACGCGCGCCAGCGTCGGCTCGAACGGCACCACCTCGGTGATGGACGTGATCCTCTCGAGCCGGCGCTCGCCCTGCGGCGACACCGTCTCCAGCGTGTAGGCGCCGCCCTGGCGCTGCAGGGCGGCGAGGGTGTCGGCCATGTCGGGCCGCAGGTTCGCGCCGGCGACCTGCCAGCGGGTGTCGCCGGACTGCATCAGCCGGTGCAGGTACACCGCCTGGTGCGCGCGGTGGAAGGAGCCCAGGCCCAGGTGCAGCAGGCGCAGGCGCTCGTTGGTCGGGGACGACATGGTGCGGTCTCTCGCGAAATCGTTGGGGTCAGAGGCCGGCGGCGATCACTTTGCCGCCCTGGTCGAACCAGTGGAGGTGGTCCAGCGCGACGTCGACGCCGACGTCGTCGCCCGCGGCGAGCGTCGTGCGCTCGTTCTGGCGCAGCACGATCTGCGCGCCGCGCGGCGTGTTCAGGTAGATCAGCGTCTCGGCGCCGAGCGCCTCGACGAGCTCCACCTTCGCGCCGATCTGGCCCTGCCCTGCCGGCTTCAGGTGCAGGTCTTCCGGACGGATGCCGACGAAGGCAGCGCCCACGACGCCGCCCGCACCTGCAGGCAGCTCGCCGCGGTCGACGACGTTCATCTGCGGCGTGCCGATGAACTGCGCGACGAAGCGGTTGACGGGGCGGTCGTACAGCGCCAGCGGCGACCCTTCCTGCTCGATGGCGCCGTCGCGCAGCACGACGACCTGGTCGGCCAGCGTCATCGCCTCGACCTGGTCGTGCGTGACGTAGATGGTGGTGGCGCCGAGCTCGCGGTGCAGCTTGGCGATCTCCACGCGCGTCTGGCCGCGCAGCGCCGCATCGAGGTTGGACAGCGGCTCGTCGAACAGGAACACCTTGGGCTCGCGCACGATCGCGCGCCCGATGGCCACGCGCTGGCGCTGGCCGCCCGAGAGCTCGCGCGGCAGGCGGTGCAGGTAGGGGCCGAGGTTGAGGATCTCGGCCGCGCGGTCGACCTTCTTCTTGATCACCGCGGCGTCGGCCTTGGCCAGGCGCAGCGCGAAGCTCATGTTGTCGGCCACGCTCATGTGCGGATACAGCGCGTAGCTCTGGAACACCATCGCCAGGTCGCGCTGGGCCGAGGGCAGGCGCGTGATGTCGCGGCCGTCCAGATGGATGCTGCCGGCGGTGAGCGTCTCGAGGCCCGCGATCAGCCGCAGCAACGTCGACTTGCCGCAGCCCGAAGGGCCGACGAACACGGTGAACTGGCCGCGCGCGATCGACAGGTCGACGCCCTTGATCGTCTTGACGTCGCCGAACTGCTTCTCGACGCCCTTGAGTTGAAGGAATGAC
This sequence comes from Vitreoscilla sp., assembly GCA_045810285.1. Taxonomy (GTDB): domain Bacteria; phylum Pseudomonadota; class Gammaproteobacteria; order Burkholderiales; family Burkholderiaceae_C; genus Scleromatobacter. Next base: position 1,730 of record JBJMWE010000487.1, read on the forward strand.
ATGGGGATCCTTACTTGACGGCACCGAAGGTGAGGCCCTGCACGAGCTGCTTCTGGCTGAACCAGCCGAACACCACGATGGGCGCGATGGCCAGCACCGAGGCGGCGGACAGCTTCGACCAGAACAGGCCCTCGGGGCTGGAGTACGACGCGATCAGCGCGGCGAGCGTGCCTGCGTTGGCGGCCGTGAGGTTGAGCGACCAGAACGCCTCGTTCCACGCCAGCACCAGGCACAGCAGCCCGGTGGAGGCGATGCCGCCCATGGCCAGCGGCAGGATCACGTGGCGGAACTCGGTCAGCAGCGACGCGCCGTCCATGCGCGCGGCCTCGAGGATCTCCGGCGGGATGTCCTTGAAATGCGAGTACAGCATCCACACCATCAGCGGCAGGTTGCTGAGCATGAACACGACGATCAGCGCGAAGGTGGTGTCCAGCAGGTGCGCCGTCTGCGCGATCACGTAGACGGGCACCAGCGCTCCGACGGCCGGCATCATCTTGGTGGACAGCATCCACATCAGGATGTCCTTGGTGCGCTTGCTCGGGAAGAACGCCATCGAGTACGCCGCGGGCGCCGCGATGAGCAGCCCGACGATCGTCGACACCACGCTGGTGACCAGCGAGTTCCTCGCGTACAGCAGGTAGTCGCTGCGTTCCTGCACGTGCGTGAAGTTGTCCAGCGTCGGCGTGAAGAGCCAGACCGACGGCACCGCGATCGCCTGCAGCTCGGTCTTGAACGACGTCACCAGCATGAACAGGATCGGGAAGAAGATCAGCAGCGCGACGAGCCACGCTGCGATCGTGCGGATGGCGAGCGCGATCTTCTGCCCGCCGGGGGAGGTCATGTCCATGCGATCACCTATCCATGTTCTTGCCGACCAGGCGGATGAGGAAGGCCGCCGCGATGTTCGCGAGGACCACGGCGAACAGCGCGCCGGCCGAGGCCACGCCCACGTCGAAGCCCAGCAGCGCCTGCTTGAAGATCAGGTAGGCGATGTTGGTGGACGCGTCGCCCGGGCCGCCGCCGGTGGTGGTCGAGATCTCCGCGAACACCGACAGCAGGAAGATCATCTCGATCATCACGACGACCGCGATCGAGCGCGCCAGGTGCGGCAGCACGAGGAAACGGAACTGCTGCAGCCAGGTGGCGCCGTCCATGCGCGCCGCCTCCAGTTGCTCGCGGTTCATGCCCTGCAGCGAGGTGATGAAGATCAGCACCGCGAACGGCAGCCACTGCCAGGCCACCATGATGATCACCGACAGCAGCGGCCAGTCGCTGAGCCAGTCCACCGGCGTGAGCCCCAGCGCGCGCCAGACCTGCGCCAGCACGCCGTAGATCGGGTTCATCATCATGTGCTTCCACAGCAGCGCGTTGACCGTGGGCATGACGAAGAACGGCGAGATCAGCAGCACCCGCACGACACCCTGGCCGGGGAACGGCTCGTTGACCAGCAGCGCGATCAGCACCCCCAGCACCACCGTGATGACGATGACGCTCCCGAGCAGCAGCAGCGTGTTGAGGATGGCCGTCCAGAACGACGGGTCGGTGACGAAGAAGCGGAAGTTCTCGAGGCCGACGAACGGGTGGTCGCCCGGCTCCATCAGGTTGTAGCGGATGACCGAGAAGTACAGGGTCATCGCCAGCGGCACGATCATCCACAGGAAGAGCGAGCCGACGGCGGGCGCGAGCAGCAGCCGGGCGAGGGATCTCATGGCGGTCCTCGGAAGCGGGAAGGGATGGCGCAGGAATGGCGCGGCCGGCGGCGTGCGGCGCACGCCGCCGTCGAGGGCCTCAGGCGGTCACTTCAGGCGGCCGCTCTTCTTCAGCTCGCGCTCGGCCGCGACCTGCGAGGCCTTCAGCGCCGCGTCGACCGATTCCTTGCCGGCGAGCGCCGCGCTCATCTGCTGGCCCACCGTCACGCCGATGGACTGGAACTCGGGGATGGCCGCGAACTGCACGCCCACGTACGGGCTCTTGGGCAGCGTCGAGTCCGTCGGGTTGGCGCTGGCGATCGCCTTCTCCTCGGCCGGCGCGAACTTCGCGGCGGCGACGAACTGGGCGTTCGCGTAGGTCGACTTGCGCGTGCCGGTGGGCACGTGCGCCCAGCCTTCTTCCTTGGCGACGAGGTCGATGTAGGCCTTGGACGTCGCCCAGTTGACGAACTTCTGCGCCGCGGCGGTGTTCTTGGTGCTGGCCGGGATGCCCAGCGCCCAGGCCCACAGCCAGTTGGCGCCCTTGGCGGTCACCTGCTGCGGCGCCTGCGCGAACGCCACCTTGTCGGCCACCTTGCTCTGCTTCGGATCGGTGATGAACGAGGCCGCGATCGTCGCGTCCACCCACATGCCGCATTTGCCTTCGTTGTACAGCGCCAGGATCTCGTTGAAGCTGTTGGCCGACGAGCCGGGCGGGCCGTACTTCCTGAGCAGGTCGACGTAGAACGTGATCGCGTCATGCCAGGGCTTGGACTCGAGCTGCGGCTTCCACGACATGTCGAACCACTGGCCGCCGTAGGCGTTGACCAGCGTCGTGAGGAAGGCCATGTTGTCGCCCCAGCCCGGCTTGCCGCGCAGGCAGATGCCGTAGACGCCGGCCTTCGGGTCGTTCATCTTGGCAGCGGCGTCGCGCACCTGGTCCCAGGTCGGGCGCTCGGCGAAGGTGACGCCGGCCTTCTGCGCGAGGTCGCTGCGGTACATCAGCATCGAGCTCTCGCCGTAGAACGGGGCCGCGTACAGCTTGCCGTCGGACGACAGGCCGCTGCGGATCGCGGGCAGCAGGTCGTCGATGTCGTAGGCGGCGTCGGGCTTGATCTCCTGCAGCCAGCCCTTCTTGCCCCAGATCGGCGTCTCGTACATGCCGATCGTCATGACGTCGAACTGGCCGCCCTGCGTCGTGATGTCGGTGGTGACGCGCTGGCGCAGCACGCCTTCCTCCAGCGTCACCCATTTCACGTGGATGTCGGGATTCGCCTGCTCGAAGTACTTCGTGAGCTTCTGCATCTCGATCATGTGGCCGTTGTTCACGGTGGCCACCACGATGTCGGTTGCATTCGCAGCCAGCGGCGCGGTCACGCCGAGAGACACGGCCAGGGCCAGGCCCAGGACCGGAGTAGGTTTGCGCGTCATATGTCTCCTGTATTTTCGTGAAGCACCGTCAACTGCGGCACGGGGCCAGTGTCGGCATTCCGGCCGCGGCCGCGTGGTACTTCCACTGCGAATGCCGATACTTTCATGCGGCCGACTTTGAGGGTTTTCCTGTAGACCGTCGATACGCACCGTGGTTGATGCGGTACAGCGGCCGATGCATTCGGCATCAAAGTATCGGGAGCCTCGGAGCCGCGTGAATTCGTTCGCGGGCGCGGCGCGGGGGAAAACCCCGGCGCGCGGCTGCAAGAAGGTATCGGGATCGGGCCGTCGAGTAGCAGCGCCGGCGGGCGCGTGTTCCTACGCTGGCGGCACCTCGTCGCGGCGGCATCGGATCGCCGCGCAGGCCCACCGACCACCCAAGGAGACACCCCATGCCCTATCCCACCTCGACTCGCATCGCCACCCTCGCCGCCGCGTGCGGCACGCTGATGTCCGCCGGCACCGCCCACGCCGTCGACTGGACCGGCTACATGCGCGGCGGCCCGGCGGCCACGACGGTTTCCGGCGAATCGCGCCAGTGCTACGGCCTGAACAGCCCGGGCCTGAAGTACCGCCTGGGCAACGAGTGCGACTTCTACGGCGAGTTCCAGCTGGCCCAGGCCATGAAGGCCGACGGCGTGGACTTCAACGCCGTGCTGATGACCAACTTCTACAGCCCGCAGAGCGAGACCAACCACGACTACGGCATCGAGCAGGCC
>JBJMWE010000488.1:0-3807 GCA_045810285.1 Vitreoscilla sp.
GATGCGTGACCGCTACACCGCGAACGAACGCTCGCAGAAGCTGAAATACCACGTGCAGACGAGCGGTCGTTCACTGCATGCGCAGGAGATCCAGTTCAACGACATCCGCACCACGCTGCAGGCGCTGATCGCGATCTACGACAACTGCAACTCGCTGCACACCAACGCGTTCGACGAGGCCATCACCACGCCGACGGAAGATTCCGTGCGCCGGGCGATGGCCATCCAGCTGATCATCAACCGCGAGTGGGGCCTGGCCAAGAACGAGAACCCCAACCAGGGCTCTTTCGTCATCGAGGAGCTGACCGACCTCGTCGAGGAACTGGTGCTGTCGGAGTTCGAGAAGATCGCCGAGCGCGGCGGCGTCCTGGGCGCGATGGAGACGGGCTACCAGCGCGGCAAGATCCAGGAAGAGTCGATGCACTACGAGATGCTCAAGCACACGGGCGAGTACCCGATCGTGGGCGTGAACACCTTCCGCAACCCGAACGAGGCTCCGCTGGAGCACATCGAACTGGCGCGCTCCACCGACGACGAGAAGCAGAGCCAGCTCACGCGCCTGGCGGAGTTCCATGCCAGCCACGCCGCCGAGGCGCCCGCGATGCTCGCGAAGCTGCAAGCCGCGGTGATCGCCAACACCAACGTCTTCGACGTGCTGATGGAGGCGGTGCGGGTCTGCTCGCTCGGCCAGATCACCGGGGCGCTGTTCGAGGTCGGTGGCCAGTACCGCCGGAGCATGTGACATTGCGCCCCCACGCTCGCTAGCGCTCGCTGCCCCCCGAGGGGGCCGGCCGCGAGCGGCCCGGCACAGCCGGATCCGCTGCTCCCTCGAACCTCCATTTGCAATGGATGAGCGGCAGCGCCGGGCCGACGCGGGGTTGCGCAATTTGCAACGGCTCTCGTAATCATGCATTTTGAGCACGGCAGGGCCGGGTTAAGCTTTCGTCCATGAACCTCCTGCTCGCCGAAGACGACGCGATCCTGGCCGATGCGCTGACGGAGCAGCTGCGGCACGCGGGCTTCGAGACGGAGCACGCGCCCAATGGCGCCGTCGCGGAGTTCCTGCTGCTGAAGCAGTCGTGGGACCTGTGCATCCTCGACCTCGGCCTGCCGATGGTCGACGGCCTCACCGTGCTGCAGCGCGTGCGCCAGCGCAAGCCCGAGCTGCCGGTGCTCGTGCTCACGGCCCTCGACGACCTGCAGAGCCGCGTCGCGGGGCTGAACGCCGGCGCGGACGACTACCTCACCAAGCCGTTCGACTTCCCCGAGCTCGAGGCGCGGCTGCGCGCGCTGCTGCGCCGCAGCCAGTCCTCGCCGGTGGCCAACGCGTCGATGGCCATGGGCTCGCTCGTGTTCGAGCGCGATTCGCGCCGCGCCAGCATCGACGGCGCGCCGCTGGAACTGAGCCCGCGCGAATGGACGCTGCTGGACCTGCTGCTGACCCGCCGCGACCGCGTCGTCACCAAGGAAGAAGTGGCGCAGGCCTGGAGCAGCGAGCGCGCCGAGCCGGGCGGCAACAACTCGATCGAGGTCTACATCCACCGCGTGCGCCGCAAGCTCGAAGGCTCGGGCCTGAGCATCCGTACGGTGCGTGGCCTGGGCTACCTGCTGGAAGCCCTGAGGCCAGCCTGACGGCCATTCGCGAATGAAGACTCCGCCCAGCCCGCTGCTGCTGCGGCTGACGCGGATGGTCGTCGGCGACCAGTCGCTTCACAAGCAGTTGCTGCTGTGGCTCGTGCTGCCCCAGCTCGTGCTGTGGATGGCGGCGGCCTTCGTCACCTACAACGTGGCGGCGCGCTACGCGAACCGCGCGATCGACGCGAGCCTGCTGCAGGCCACGCGCGCGCTGGCGCGCCAGGTCAAGCCGATCGGCAACGGCCTGTTCATCGACTTCCCGCGCGCGGCCGACGACATCATCGGCGGCGACCCGGACGACCGCGTCTACTACATGGTCAGCACGCCGCCGGGCCAGTTCATCCTCGGCAGCCGCACGCTGCCGCCGCCGGCGCTGTCCGGGCCGCCCAAGCTGGGCGAGCCGTACTTCTACGACGGCGTCGTCGACAAGATGCCGATCCGCGTCGCCGCGCTGTACGTGGCCTACGGCGACAGCAAGACGCGCCAGCTGATGCTGGTGCAGATCGCGCGCGGCCGTGCACGCCGCGACGAGCTGGCGCGCAGCATCCTGGGCGACACTGTGCTGCCGCTGTCGGGCCTGATCCTGCTGATGACGATGATCGTGTGGGCCGGCATCCGCGCCGGCCTCGCGCCGCTGGCGCGCCTGCGGGCGCTGGTGGAGGATCGCGCGCCCAACGACCTGGCGCCGCTGAAGATCGACACCGCCCCGCAGGAGCTGCGCTCGCTGGCACGCGCGCTCAACGACCTGCTGGCCGCCGTGCACGAGAGCGTGGCCGCGCAGCGGCGCTTCGTCAACGACGCGGCGCACCAGCTGCGCACGCCGCTGGCCGGCCTGAAGAGCCAGACGGAGCTCGCGCTCGGCGAGAACGAGGACCCGGCGCGCCAGCCGCGGTTGCAGCGCGTGCACGAGAGCGCGGTGCGCAGCGCCCACCTGGTCAACCAGCTGCTGAGCCTGGCGCGCGCCGAGCCGGAATCGGCGCTGGCGCAGCACAGCGCGCGCGTCGACCTGCGCGAACTCGCCCGCGAGGTCACCGCGGAATGGGTGCCCAAGGCGCTGCAGGCCGGCATCGACCTGGGCCTGGACGACGCCGGCGAGGCCGCCGCGCCGGTGGTGGTGCAGGGTCATCCGCTGCTCATCCGCGAGGCGCTGCAGAACCTGATCGACAACGCGATCCGCTACGCCGGGCCTTCCAGCGAGGTGACGGTGTGCGTGCGTCGCGATGGGCAGTCCGGCCTGATGCAGGTGTCCGATACAGGGCCGGGGATCCCACCCGACCTGCACCGCGCGGTGTTCGAGCGCTTCGTGCGCGCCACGCACGAGGGCTCGGGCTGCGGCCTGGGCCTGGCGATCGTCAAGAGCATCGCCGAGCGGCACGGCGGGCAGGTGACGCTGACCGGCATCGCGCCGCACGGGCTGCAGGTGACCATCGCCTTGCCGTTGGCGCGCTGACGCCGGTCGGCGCCGTCGCCGGACCAGCCCTTGTTTTTACTTCGGTTCGCCAGCGGCGTCTTGCGTCGTAGCGTTCTATTACGGCGTCGTTCGGCACTTCGGCAACAGAAAGTCGTTCAGGTCGCGTCAATCTAGGGGCATTGCTTCCGGAGGTCGCCATGGCCTTGTACGGTCGTGCTCCAGCTCGATCAGCCCGTCGCCGGGGTGCTTCGCGCAGAGATGCGCAGTCCCTGCTCATCCGTTGCAAGGACTCGACAATCTGCTCGACACTACGCGAAAACCCTCATTAATTTTGTATTAATGGCTGATTAAGCTTCTTAACGTTGGCCCGCGCCCCCGTGCGGCTAGCGAACCACAACGCACTCCATAGTGCAAAGCAGGAGACAAACATGCAAGACACCCGAGGCTCGCGCCCGGCACCCCGGCTCGTGGCCGTTGCCGCCCTGGCCCTTCTCGCCGGCAATGCGGCCCACGCCGTCGACTGGACCGGCTACATGCGCGGCGGCCCGGCGGCCACGACGGTTTCCGGCGAATCGCGCCAGTGCTACGGCCTGAACAGCCCGGGCCTGAAGTACCGCCTGGGCAACGAGTGCGACTTCTACGGCGAGTTCCAGCTGGCCCAGGCCATGAAGGCCGACGGCGTGGACTTCAACGCCGTGCTGATGACCAACTTCTACAGCCCGCAGAGCGAGACCAACCACGACTACGGCATCGAGCAGGCC
>JBJMWE010000489.1:0-11206 GCA_045810285.1 Vitreoscilla sp.
CATCGACTCCCCTGCAGAGAGTCCTCGCGAGATCTCCTCGCGTTCCCTCAGTGACAACGCTCGAGCCGACCGATGGCATTGCCTGGGCGCAATCCCCCCTGCCTTGCTGAGCCACGTCTGCACCGAAGGCAAGGAGCGCTTCATCGCCAGCGCGATCTCGCCGATGCGCTCTCCTCGCCTCCAGCGATCCCACAACTCGCGCCGCTCTGCCGCGGACGGATGAATTCTCTGTCCGGTGGTGTTCAATGAACACCTCGATTCGTGATCCAAGTGTTGCATTGACGGTTTGAGCGCGCCGCAGAATCCACCCCTGCCAGGGCCTCACATGACCAGGAGCGCATACGTCTACATCCTCGCCAGCCAGCGGCTCGGCACCCTCTACACCGGGGTGACAAGCGATCTTGCAAGGCGAATGCATCAGCACCGGCAACATGAACAGGCTGGCTTCACCAGCAGGCATGACGTGGCCCGGCTAGTCTGGTTCTTGCAAGGCGAAGACATCGCTTCGGCCATCGCGCTCGAGAAGAAGATCAAGAACCGCGGCCGGCAATGGAAGATCGATCTGATCGAAAAGAGCAATCCCGACTGGAAGGATCTCAGCAGCGGCTGGCGTACCGCGGCGCCAAACGGGTCGGCGGCCTGAACGGCACGCGGCTCCACAAGAGCACCCCGCCGCGCGTGGATCCTGCGACTGCGCGCAGGATGACGGCCTGGCGCGCTGACCGTCCCCGGCATCCGCTAGACGTCGCTGGGCCCAGATCGCCCCCGGCGCTGCCGCCCAGGCCTCCCGCAAGAGCTCCGAGGGAGCGGTCGTCCGGCTCCGCCGGGCGACTCGCGGCCGGCCCCCTCGGGGGGCAGGGAGCGCCAGCGACCGTGGGGGCTCAGTGTTGCAGGATCTTCGAGAGGAAGTCCTTGGCACGCGGCGAGCGCTCGTCGGGCTTGCCGAAGAAGTCGGCGCTGCTGCAGTCCTCGACGATCTTGCCGGCATCCATGAAGATCACCTTGTTGCTGACGCGCTTGGCGAAACCCATCTCGTGCGTCACGCACATCATGGTCATGCCTTCGTGCGCGAGCTGCACCATCACGTCCAGCACCTCGCCCACCATCTCGGGATCGAGGGCGGAGGTGGGCTCGTCGAACAGCATCACGATCGGATCCATCGACAGCGCCCGGGCGATCGCCACGCGCTGCTGCTGGCCGCCGGACAACTGGCCGGGGAACTTGTCCTTCTGGGTGGACAGGCCCACGCGATCGAGCATCTTCATGCCGCGCGCGAGCGACTCGTCCTTGCTGCGCCCCAGCACCTTGACCTGAGCCAGCGTCAGGTTCTCGGTGATGGACAGGTGCGGGAACAGCTCGAAGTGCTGGAACACCATGCCCACGCGCGAGCGCAGCTTCGGCAGGTTGGTCTTCGGGTCGCTGATGGAGGTGCCGTCGACGACGATGTCGCCCTGCTGGATCGGCTCCAGGGCGTTGACCGTCTTGATCAGCGTGGACTTGCCCGAGCCCGAAGGCCCGCACACCACCACGACGTCGCCCTTGTTGATCGTCGTCGTGCAATCGGTCAGCACCTGGAAGCTGCCGTACCACTTGGAGATGTTCTTGATGTCGATCATGGGAAGACTCTCAACGGATGATCTGGATCCTGGCCTGCAGGCGACGCACCAGCATCGACAGGCTGAAGGAGATGACGAAGTAGCAGGCGGCGGCCGGCAGCAGGACTTCGTCCGGCCGGTTGTAGATCTGGCCGGCAGTCAGGAAGCCCTTGAGGAAGTCGTAGGCGCCGATCGCATACACCAGGGAAGTATCCTGGAACAGCACGATGGTCTGCGTCAGGAGCACGGGCAGCATGTTGCGGAAAGCCTGCGGCAGCACCACGAGGCGCATGCACTGCGAATACGTCATGCCCACCGCGTAGCCCGCGTAGACCTGGCCGCGCGACACGGACTGGATGCCCGCGCGCATGATCTCCGAGTAGTACGCCGCCTCGAAGATGGTGAAGGTGATCACCGCGGAGAACTCGGGCCGGTGCGCGAGGCCATAGCCGCCGGCGATGAACGAGTAGAAGCCCGCCGGGATCAGCAGGTAGAACCACAGGATCACCATCAGCAGCGGTATGGATCGCAAGGTGTCCACGTACACCGCGGCGACGCGCTGAAGCCATGGCTTGGACGACAGCCGCATCAGCGCCACCAGGGTGCCCAGGATCACGCCGCACACCATGGTGACGACGGTCAGCTGCAGCGAGTAGTACAGGCCCGGCAGCAGGTTGGCCTTGACGACGTCGGACGTCAGGAAGGACATGTCGAGGTTGAGAGCCATCACTTGCTCCCCAGCGCGCCGTGCAGGCGGGTGCGCTTCTCGACGACGGCGGCCGCGCGGTTGATCGCGAACGCCGAGATGAAATACAGGATGGTCACGCCGAGGTACATCGTGCTGTGGTACGACGTCTCCTCACCGGCCTGCGTGGCGAAATAGATCATCTCGGTCACGCCGATCGCGTAGGCGACCGACGAGTTCTTGATGATGTTCATCGACTCCGACGTCAGCGTCGGCAGCACGACGCGCAGCGCCACGGGCAGCAGCACGTAGCGATACGTCTGCGTGAGCGTCATGCCCATCGCAAGGCCCGCGTAGCGCTGGCCCTTGGGAATGGTGGCGATGCCGGCCTTGACCTGCTGGCCGATGCGCGCGGAGGTGAACAAGCCCAGCCCGATGCACGCCAGCACCACCGGCGAGACCGACTTCAGCGGCAACACGATCTCGGGAACGATGTGGTACCAGATCAGCAGCTGGATCAGGATCGGGATGTTGCGGAAGAACTCGGTCCAGGCCTCGCCGAACAGCACCGCCGCCTTGTTGGGCAGCGTGCGCATCACGCCGATCACCAGGCCCAGGACCAGCGCGATCACCAGCGCGACGATCGCCACCACCAGCGTCCAGCCCCAGGAATGCAGCAGCCACTGCAGGTACGTGAGGTCTCCCTTGGCCGCGAAGCAACCCGAATACACGGTTTCGTCGACGGTGCTCTTGCACATCAACGTCGCACTCTCCCGCACTTGCTCCCAGGCGCTCACCCTCTTCTCCTCGTTGCGGCCGGCACGCGGGCCGGTCGTTCTCGGTTGCACGCGGCGCGCCACGGGGCGCGCCGCTTCCATCATGCAACGTGCGGGCCCGTCGCCAGGTCCGCACGCGGATATTGCTCGAAAACGCCAGCGCGCGCACGTCACGTGCGCGCGCTGGCGCGGGGCATCACTTCTTGGACGCCGCCGCGAGCTGCTCGGTGGTCATGTTGTTCGGATTCTTCCAGGCGTTCTTGGTCGCCTCGGAAGCCGGCAGGTTGACCGTGGTGTTGGTCGGGGGGATCGGCTTCATGAACCACTTGTCGTAGATCTTGGCGATCTCGCCGGACTTCATCAGGCCGTCCAGCGTCTTGTTGACGGCGGCCAGGAAGGCCGGGTCGTCCTTGCGCACCATGATGGCGATCGGCTCGACCGACAGCACTTCGCCGACCAGGTGGAAGTCGGCCGGGCTCTTGGCCTTGGAGGCCAGGCCTGCGACGATCTGGCCGTCCATCACGAACGCGTCGGCACGGCCGGACTCCAGCAGCTGGAAGCTGTCCGCGTGGTCCTTGCCGAACACTTCCTTGAAGTCGACGCCGGTGGCGCGCTCATGCTTGCGCAGCAGCTGCACCGACGTGGTGCCGGTGGTGGTGGCCACCGTCTTGCCGTTCAGGTCGGCGATGCCCTTGATGCCGTTGCCCACCTTGGTCAGGATGCGCACTTCCTCGACGTAGGCCGTGTGCGCGAAGGCGACGTCCTTGGCGCGCGCGTCGTTGTTGGTGGTGGAGCCGCACTCGATGTCGACCGTGCCGTTCTGCACCAGGGGGATGCGGTTGGCCGAGGTCACTTCCTGGTACTTGACTTCGATCTTCTTGCCCAGCTGCTTGCCGATGTCGTCGATCGCGCGCTGGCACAGCTCCACGTGGTAGCCCACGTACTTGCCTTCGCCGAGGGTGTACGACAGCGCGCCGGACGAGCCGCGCACGCCCATGACCACGGTGCCCGTGTCCTTGATCTTCTTGAGGGTGTCGGTCTGCGCGTGCGCCGCAGCGGCGACGGCCAGCAAGGTGGCGACCAAAAGGGACTTCTTCATTTGAGCTCCTGGGTTCTTGGACTGGAAAGATGAAATTGCTTGAAATGGACGGGCTGACGGCAGCCTGAACCAAGTCTAGGAGCTATCCAGCCCCCAGACCGTTCGTGAAACCACGTACCGGGCGACGCCGGTCGGCGGCCCGAGCCGTTCAGTTCGCGACGACGTCGGACGGATACCTCCATGAGTCGCGCAGCAGGTAGCTCATGGGCAGGTTCATGGAGGCGTTGCGCGGCGGGATGGGCGACATGAACCAGCGGTCGTAGATCTTCTCGCCCTCGCCCGAGCGGATGATGCGGCGCATCTCCTCGTCGACCACCTTCTTGAAGGCGGCGTCGTCCTTGCTCATCATGATGGCCAGCGGCTCGATGGTGATGAACTTGCCCACCACCTTGTACTGCGCCGGGTTCGGCGACTCGGCGATCATGCCGTACAGCTGCACGTCGTCCATCGCGAATCCGTCAGCCGTCTTGTCGGCGAGCATCTTCATCGCCTCGGCGTTGTCCTTCACAGGCTTCACTTCGATGCCCAGCAGGCGATCCTTGTTGGCCTGGTCCACCGACTTGAACGGCGTGGAGCCGGCCGTCGACACCAGCACGTGGTGCTCGAACTGGTTCAATTCGGCGATCGGGCTGTCGGCGCGCACCGCGAAGCGGGTGCCGGTGATGTAGTGCGGGATCGTGAACGCCACCTTCTGGCGGCGCTCCGCGTTGTTCGTCGTGGCGCCGCACTCGAGGTCGGCCTTGCCGCTGGCGATGGTGTCGATGCGGGTGGCCGTGGTGATGGGCACGTAGGCGATGTCCAGCTTCGCGAGGCCCAGGTGCTTGCGCACGGCCTCGGCGACGTCCTTGCACAGGTCCAACGCGTAGCCCACCGGCTTCTTGTTGGCGTCGTAGTAGGAGAACGGCACCGACGACTCGCGGTGCGCGAGCACGATCTTGCCGCTGGCGCGGATGCGATCGAGCACCGGATGCGGTTCGGCGTCGGCCGGCGCGGCGGAGGCCGGCGCGTCCTTCGGCTTGGCGTGCGCCGCCGGGGCGAGGCAAACGAGGGCTGCGAGCGTGACTCCCAGGAGGCTGCGGGCCTGGTGGGCGCGCTCCTGATGGGGGGCGCGGATAGCGCTGGGACACGGGAAAACTTGCATGGTCGCGGACTGTATGCGGCGCCGTCGAGCGACGCCAATGCCTTTTGGAGGCCGCATCATGCATCATTTGCATCAACCCATAAGGGTTACTACCAGAAAAACTGCGGGGCGGCCAACTATTGCCAGCATGCGACGAGCGCACCGCGGCCGCAAGAGCATTTCCGGCAGGCGCGCACGCTCCGCTCACCCCAGGCGCAGGAACTCCCACAGCGCCTGGGCGCCGGGCTTCGGGTGCCGCGCGAGCTCCGGGCGCTCACGGTAGATGCGCACCTCCATCGTCACCTCCCAGGCGTGGCCGGTGTCGTCGTGCAGCGGCGCGGCCGACACGAGCCGGCGCGACCGCAGTTCCTTCTTGACGGAGCTGGAAGGCAGGAACGCCACGCCATGGCCCTCGAGCGCCATCGCCTTCAGGCCTTCGGCCATGTCCGTCTCGTAGACGGTGTCCAGGTGCGCCAGCACGGGCGTGGACTTCAGGATCTGGTCGACGAGGCGGGCCATGTAGGCGCCGGAGGCGTAGCCCAGGAACGGGATGCGGGCGTTGCCCGCGGCCGACAGCCGGAACAGCGGCTGGCCGTCGGCGCCGCCCTTGGCGTACGGCGCCAGCGTCTCGGCGCCCAGGCTCAGCATCTCGTAGCGGTCGGGGCTCAGCTGCAGCGGCTGCGACGCATGGTGGTAGGCCACCAGCAGGTCGCAGCTGCCCTCGGTCATGCGCATCACGGCGTCGTGCACGTTGAGCGCGATCAGGCGGCTCTTCATCTCGCCGAAGCGCTTGCGCAAGTCCATCACCCAGGCGGGGAAGAACGTGAACGCGAGCGTGTGCGGCACGGCGAACTCGATCATGTCGGCGCCGCCGGCCTGCAGCCCGCGCATCATGTTGCGCGTCGCCTGCAGGCTGCCCAGCACCTCGAGCGCCTGGCCGTGGAAGGTCTCGCCGGCCGGCGTCAGGCGCGTGGGGTAGGACGAGCGGTCGACCAGGTCGAGGCCCGCCCAGGCCTCGAGGGCCTGGATGCGGCGCGAGAAGGCCGGCTGCGTGACGTGCCGCAGCTGCGCGGAACGCGAGAAGCTGCGCGTCTCGGCCAGGCTGACGAAATCTTCAAGCCACTTGGTTTCCACGCGACGATGTTACCCGGGGTCAGGTCCGGCCTTTTGCGCGCCGTGGCGCAATCCACCACAAAGCCGGCCTCGCGCAAAGGGCGAGACTGACCCCGGCACTTCCGACTGCGGCCTGCGCGCGCCGTCGCGCGCGGGCACGGGTGACGCGCGTCAGCGCGCGGGCGTGGCGTCCGCGAAGGCCGAGTCGCCGAGGGTCGGCGACGCCGGCGCGTCGGTCGCCGCGGCCGTGTCGCCGTGCGTCTGCTGCAGGCGCCACATGTGCGCGTAGCGGCCGTCGAGTGCCAGCAGCTCCGGGTGCGTGCCGCGCTCGACGATGCGGCCCTCGGCCATGACCAGGATCTGCGCGGCGTTGACCACCGTCGACAACCGGTGCGCGATGACCAGCGTCGTGCGTCCCTGCGCCGCCTGCGCGAGCTCGGCCTGGATCGCGCGCTCGTTGGCGGAGTCGAGCGCCGAGGTGGCCTCGTCGAAGATCATCAGCGGCGGATTCTTCAGCAGCGTGCGCGCAATGGCCACGCGCTGCTTCTCGCCGCCCGACAGCTTCAGGCCGCGCTCGCCCACCATCGTCTCGTAGCCGAGCGGCGTCGCGGCGATGAACTCGTGGATGTGCGCGGCGCGCGCGGCGCCCTCGACCTCCGCCTGCGAGGCGCCCGGCCGCCCATAGGCGATGTTGTAGGCGACGGTGTCGTTGAACAGCACGGTGTCCTGGGGCACGATGCCGATCGCCTTGCGCAGGCTGTGCTGCGTGAGCTCGCGCAGGTCCTGGCCATCGATGCGGATGGCGCCGCCGGTCACGTCGTAGAAGCGGTACAGCAAGCGCGCCAGCGTGCTCTTGCCCGCGCCGCTGGGGCCCACCACGGCCACCGTCTTGCCGGCGGGGATGTCGAAGCTCACGTCGTGCAGGATGGGCCGCGCCGGGTCGTACGCGAAGCTGACATGCTCGAAACGCACGGCACCGCCCTCGATGCGCAAGGGCTGCGCATCGGGCGCATCGGCGATCTCGCGCTCCTTTTCCAGCAGCGCGAACATGCGCTCGAGGTCGGTCAGGCCCTGCTTGACCTCGCGGTACAGCACGCCCAGGAAGTTCAGGGGCACGTACAGCTGGATCAGCAGCGCGTTGACCATCACGAAGTCGCCCAGGGTCATCGCGTGCGCGATCACGCCGCCGGTGGCGCGCCACAGCAGGGCGACCAGGCTGCCCGCGATGATCAGCTGCTGCCCGGTGTTGAGCATCGACAGCGTCGCCTGCGACTTCATCTGCGCCGCGCGGAAGGCCTCCAGGCCCGTCTCGTAGCGCGCCGACTCGAACTGCTCGTTGTTGAAGTACTTGACCGTCTCGAAGTTGATCAGCGCGTCGATGGCCTTCGTGTTGGCCTTCGAGTCGAGCTCGTTGACGGCCTTGCGGTACTTGGTGCGCCACTCGGTGATCGAGATCGTGAACACGCCGTAGACCAGCAGCGCGGCCAACGTGATCCACACGTAGCCCATGTCGAAGCGATGGCCCAGCAGCACCAGCACGAAGCTGAGCTCGACCAGCGTCGGGATGATCGTGTAGAGCGAGTACGACACCAGCGTCTGCAGTGCGCGCGTGCCGCGCTCGATGTCGCGCGTCAGGCCGCCCGTCTGGCGCTCGAGGTGGAAGCGCAGCGACAGCGCGTTCAGGTGCTCGAAGGTCTCGAGCGCCACGCGCTTGGCCGCGCCGAAGGTGGCGCGCGCGAACACGATTTCTCGTAGTTCGGTGAACAGCGTCATCGCCAGCCGCAGCCCGGCGTAGCCCAGCAGCAGGCCCAGCGGCACCACCAGCAGGGCGCGCGGATCGGTCACCGAGATGTTGAGCGCGTCGACCAGCTTCTTGAGCAGGAGCGGCACGCTGACGCTGGCCACCTTGGCGCTGACCAGGAAGGCCAGCGCGACGACCATGCGCACGCGGTATTCCCAGAAGTACGGCAGCAGCCGCTTGAGCGTGGCCAGGTCGCTGCGCGGTTCGGTGGCGGACGTGGCGTCGCGGGCGGCGGAGGGCGGTTTCGGGTGCATGGGACAAGGCAGATGGGGGCGGCCGGCGCGACGACAAGCGTGAACAATGTCCGCGCGCCGACATCGGCGGGGCAGTTTAGGGTCGACAGTCGACGGATGCGCGGGACAATCGAAAACACAGGGTAAACCCTTTGCCGCACAATTCCGTCGAGTCCCGACACCGAGAAAGCTCCCGATGACCCACGCCGAAATGCAAGCCTCCTCGAAGGCGCCCGCCGCACTGCCCGCCGACAAGGAGCTCGTGCTGCGCGTGCTGCCGATGCCGGCCGACTCGAACGCGAACGGCGACGTCTTCGGCGGCTGGATCATGGCCCAGGTCGATCTCGCCGGCTCGGTGCTGCCCTCGCGCATCGCCAAGGGCCGCATCACCACGGTCGCGGTGAACCAGTTCATCTTCAAGCAGCCGGTGTCGATCGGCGACCTGCTGAGCTTCTACGCCACGGTCGAACGCGTGGGCAACACGTCGGTCACCGTGCGCGTGGAGGTCTATGCCGAGCGCAACCCGGCCGACGTCCAGGTGGTCAAGGTCACCGAGGCCAACCTCACGTACGTGGCGATCGACCGCGACGGCAAGCCGCGGCAGATCCCGCGCTGAGCGCCCGCGGCCAGGGTCGGGGTCGGGCGGCGCGTCTCGCCCGGTAGGATCGAGCGACCGAAATTGCCCTGTCGATGCCATGAACGCACGCCGCCACGCAGTACTCGCCGCCGCCGCCGTCCTGTCGGTGCTGCCCGGGTGCGCCCAGGCGCCCGCCTTCCACGACCGTGATCCTGGCACCACCTCGTTCGAGTTTGCCAACGGCAACCGCGGCGACCTGTTCGGGGTGTTCGCCTTCGCGGACGACTACGACTGCTTCGAGCGTTCGACGGTGGTCGACGCGATCCTCAATCACGCCCCGTCGACGACGGTCACGCTGCACCGCCGTCCCTGGCAGACGATCTCGTACGTCTATGTCGGTGGATCGAAGACCAGCGCGCCGGGCCACGCGAAGTGCGGCGGCACCTACACGTTCCGCGCCGACGACGCCGCGGCCTACCGCGCCTCCATGAGCTGGGTCGGCGACAGCTGCCGAGTGCAGGTGCTGCGCCAGCAGGACGGCGCTTGGGCGCCCGTGCAACTGCACGAGCGCGAGGCCGGCACCTCGCTCAGGGCCGAGCATTCGGCCTGGTGCAAGCCGGACCGCGCCTTCGCCGGTTCCTCGCGGCTCGAGGTTCCGCGCGGGCTCTGACGCGCCTCTCGGCGATCAGCCGATCGCCTCGGCCACCTGCCGCCCCCATTGCCGGTAGCCCAGCAGCCCCGGATGGAAACCGTCGCGCGCCATCCAGCCCTCGGGCGTGGCGTCGTCCTTGCCCGGCATGCGCGGGGCGTCGGGCAGCGGCAGGTGCAGGCGCGTGGCCTGGCCTTCGAGATGGCGCAGCAACGCGCCGTCCAGGTGCGATGCATCGCGACCGAGGATCCAGCGCAGCGGCTGCGGCAGCAGCACGAAGCTGCCCAGCGGCGGCAGGCCGCAGTGCCAGGTGTGCGTCACCTGCGCGCGCGTGACCGCCAGTGCGTGGATCTCGTCGAGCGCGGCCAGGAACTGCGGCGGGCGCGTCTGGTCGAGGACGTCGTTGACGCCCAGCGCCGTGACGAGCAGGTCGGCCTTTTGCAGCGTCGCCCCGGCGAGCGCGTGCGCCGCGTCGCCCGCGGTGTGGCCGCTGGTGGCCACGAGCTGCCAGCCGACGGCCGCGCCCGTGCGCTCGGCCAGCGACTGCGCGAGCTGGCCCGCGAAGGCCTCGTCCTGCGTGCCCACCCCCACGCCGGCCGCCGACGAATCGCCCACGATCAGCACGCGCAGCGCGACCCGCCCGCGGCCCGCGACGCCATGGCGCTCGCCCGCGGCCTCGGGCAGGCGCAGCGCGTTCTCGCGCACCCGCCGGCCCTGCGCGAGCAGCACCGGCAGCAGCGCGAGCTTGCAAGCCAGCGTCGCGATGCGCCGCGGCGCGGGCCGCGCCGTCGCGGCCGCGTCGACGCGCGTGGTCAGCGGCGGGAACCCGGACGCGCCCATCGGCGGGTCAGAACTTCGAGAAGTCCGGCTTGCGCTTCTGGAAGAAGGCCTGGAACGCCTCCATCGCCTCGGGGCTGCGCAGGCGCTTGCCGAAGATCTCGGCCTCGGTGCGGATCGTGTCCTCGACGAGGGACTTCTGCGCCCGTCGCATCAGCGCCTTGCTCTCGCGCACCGCGCCCGGCGGCAGCGCGTTGAAGCGCTCGGCCATGCGTCGCGCGTGGTTGACCACCTCGGCGGCCGGCAGCACCGCGTTGGCGATGCCCATCTCCACCGCGGCTTCGCCGTTGAAGGGCTCGCCCAGCAACAGCAGCTCGGTGGCCTTGGCGTGGCCCACGCGCTGCGTCACCAGCAGGCTGGACGCGTATTCCGGCACCAGGCCCAGGCCGACGAACGGCATGGCCAGGCGCGCTTCGTCGCTGACGTAGACGAGGTCGCAGTGCAGCAGCATCGTCGTGCCGATGCCGATCGCCCCGCCGGTGACGGCCGCCACGACCGGCTTGCCGCACTCGGCGAGCGCCTTCATGAACTGGAACACCGGCGAGTCCTCGCCCTGGGGCGGGCGCATCATGAAGTCCTCGAGGTCGTTGCCCGAGGTGAAGATGCCCGGCTGGCCGGTGATGAGCACGGCGCGGATCGCGGTATCCGCGTCGGCGGCGGCGATGGCGTCGGCCATCGCGGTGTACATCGCCTGCGTCAGCGCGTTCTTCTTCTCGGGACG
>JBJMWE010000490.1:0-3255 GCA_045810285.1 Vitreoscilla sp.
CACTCATTCCATACAAGAATCACAACCGATAACGGCGGCGCCACGCTGGCCGTGCGGCTGTCCCCCGGGGACGCCCTGCCCGAGCGCGACACGCGCGTCAGCCTGCGCCCCGTCGCCGGCCGCGTCCATGCCTTCGATGCGGACGGGCTCGCCCGGCCGCTGCCCGCCGCTGCGGCGCCAGCCATGGAGGCCGTCGCGACACCCTGCGCCTGATCACTTCCCAGGGCACGAGGAGTCTGGCGGGCTCGTGCCCCGAAACCGAACCGGGCGCCCCTCCCGCGTTTTCCCGGTGATGACAACGAACCGCCCACCGCATCCACTTTGGTGAGGAGACCATGAAGAAGACCATCCACACGATCCTGGCCCTGGCGCTGTTCAGCCAGTGGCCCCAGCTCGCGGCGGCGCAATCCGCGGCGAGCCCCCCCGGCGCGCCTGCGAAGGCCGCCTCCGCCGCGCAAGGCAAGGCCGAGGAGCCCGCCGTCGACAAGGTGATCGTCACCGCCAACCGCCGCATCGAGACGCTGCAGACCGTCTCGGGCGTGGTGCAGACGATCGACGGCGAGCAGCTGCGCAAGGACGGCATCACGGAGATCCGGCAGCTGCAGAACGAGATCCCGGGGATGAACATCGCCAACCAGGAGGGCAACGTCGAGATCTACATCCGCGGCGTGGGCTCGTCCAACAACACCGAGCTGGGCGACCCGGCCGCGGCGCCGCACATCAACGGCATCTACATCCCGCGTCCGCGCGGCATGGGCACGATGTTCTACGACCTCGAGCGCGTCGAGGTGAACAAGGGCCCGCAGGGCACGCTGTATGGCCGCAACGCGATGGCCGGCACGCTCAACATCATCACCGCCAAGCCGCGCCTGGACCGCTTCGGCGGCTACATGCAGTTCGAGGGCGGCGACCGCAGCAGCGGCGCCGAGGCCGCGCTGAACCTGCCGCTGTCGCCCACGTTCGCGCTGCGCGCCGCCGCGTTCATGACGGACAAGACCTCGGGCTTCCGCAACGCGTCGCCCGACCCGGCCTCGCACGCGCTCACGCCCGCGGGCGAGGAGCACAACCAGGGCGCCCGGCTGTCCGCGCTGCTGGTGCCGACGGACCGGATGCAGGTCTCGCTGATGGCCGACTACGGCCACGAGGGCGGCACCGGCTATCCCGGCGCCAACATCTACACCGCGGTCAAGGCCACCGGCCTGCGCGCCGAGCAGCTGCCGCTGCGCGACATCGTCTACCGTGGTGCGCAGGGCACGATGCACAACGACCTGTCGGGCGTGCAGGGCAAGGCCTCGTACGACTTCGACAGCTTCGGCGCCGAGCTGTCGCTGAGCCAGCGCAAGGTGGACTTCTACCAGCGCAACGCGCAGTCCGAGGGCATCGCCTGGCCCGGCCGCGACTATTCGGGCGTGCCATGGGACAACTTCTCCACGCAGTACTGGCAGACCAAGTCCGACAGCAAGGTCGGCGAGCTGCGCCTGTACTCCGGCGAGGACGCCAAGGTCTTCCAGTGGAACCTGGGCCTGTTCGGGTTCAACGAGAACCAGAAGGTGGGCTACCTTTCGCTGGCCGACGACGGCTACTGCTGCTTCTCCGGCACCGAGTTCACGATGCCCAAGGTGATCGGCAAGTCCACCGCGCTGTTCGGCGACGGCACGCTGGCCGTGACGTCGAACCTGCGCATGATCGGCGGCCTGCGGGAGACGCAGGAGGCCAAGTCGCGCTACGGCATCGGCGGCAACATCGCGCTGACGCTGGGCGCCGAGAACCTCAGCGACCCGCTCCATCCGAACCTCTTCGCCTGCTGCATCGCCACGCGCCTCGGCACCGAAGGCTTCCAGCCCAATCTTCTGGCGCGTCCGAACTTCGACATGAGCAAGGTCGTGACGCCCCAGCAGATGGCCCAGTTCCTGATGGAAACGTCCATGACGCCCGGAGCGCGCGACACGGTCAACTCGCAGGTCGGACCGATCGCCAGCGGCACGAATCCGCTGGGCGCCTGCGACGCGCGTAGCGACATCTCCAACGGCCTGACCTGCCCGGCCAGCGGCGCGTTCAGCTTTGCCAACCTTGCAGTGCCGGAGCAGCAGGTGGGCAGCAGCAAGTTCCACTACACCGACTGGCGCCTGGGCACCGAGTACGACATCACCAAGGACAACATGGTCTACGTGAAGGTGTCGACCGGCCACAAGGCGGGCGGCTTCAACGACAGCTTCCACGGCTCCTCCGTGCCCGAGCTGTTCCGCCCCGAGCAGCTGCACGTGCTGGAAGCCGGCTCGCGCAACGCGTTCGACCTGGGCGGCCGCCGCGCGGTGTTCAACGTGTCGGGCTTCTACTACGACTACAAGGACCAGGTGTTCCAGGACCTGACCTGCATCACGGTCGACACGACGCAGAACCCGCCCACCTGCAGCGGCTACTCGCTGGTCAATCGCAACATCGGCAAGTCGCACCTGGCGGGCCTGGAGGCCGAAGGCCGCTTCGCCCTGCCGATGGGGTTCAAGCTGGACCTGAACGGCGCGCTGCTGCACACCCGCATCGATCGCGGCGTCGTGGCCGACGTGCGTGCGATCGACTACAGCCAGGGCGGCAAGAGCCCCCTGATCGACCTGACCGGCAATGCGCTGCCGCTGGCTTCCAAGGTCAACCTGTCGGCCAGGCTGCAGCAGGTGTTCGGCCTGGCCGGCGGCAAGGCCGACTGGCAGGCGCTGCTGAACTGGCGCTCGGCGTACTACCTGACGCAGTTCAACGAGAAGGCCGTCGTCGCCATCAACGGCGACACGACGACCGCGCTGCAGGCCGGCTTCCCGGACCGCCAGGTCGGCTTCCTCACGCTGAACCTCGGCGCCGGCTATAGCTTCTCGGGTGGCCTGCGTCTCGAGGCCTACGTGAACAACGCCACCGACAAGCAGGCGTCGCAGAAGGCGCTGGTCGGCGCCTCGCTCGACATCCGCTTCCTGAACGACGCCCGCTCGTACGGCGCGCGCGCCCGGATGGATTTCTGACCCCCACCCGTCGTCGCGGCCGCACCCGCCTGCGATGATCCCCGTGCCCGCGGCCGTCGACTCCGACGCCGCGGGCATGTTTCCTTTCGGAGAGGTTCCCATGATGACGAAGCGCCTGCTCGCCTCGACACTCGCCACCGTCGCGCTGGGCCTGCTGGCCGCCTGCGCCGCGCCCGTCGCGCCCCGTCCGTCGCCGGCCATCGCCCCCGCGTCCGCGCCGGTGGACGCGCTCGCCGACTTCCCCCCGCTG
>JBJMWE010000491.1:0-3435 GCA_045810285.1 Vitreoscilla sp.
GCCGCGGCGGACTGGCGCGCCACGCTGCTCGCCACGGGCATCGTCGGGACGCCCGCGGCCCCGGGCACGCTGCCGCTGATCCTCGACACCGAGGATCGCCTCTACCTCCATCGCTACTTCGACTACGAGCGCCGCCTCGCGCGCCGGCTCGTGCAGGCGCGCCACGCGCGCGCGCGCGCTGCGGCCGACGCGGCCGACGCGCCCCGGCTGCGCGCGCAGCTGGCCGAGTTGTTCGCCGCCAATGCCGCGCGCCTCGGCGGCGCCGCCGACTGGCAGCAGCTCGCCGCGGCACTGGCGCTGCGCGGCCGGCTCACCGTCATCAGCGGCGGTCCGGGCACCGGCAAGTCGACCACCGTCGTCAACCTGCTCGCCTGCCTGCTCGCGCTCGCCCCCGATTGCCGCATCGCGCTCGCCGCGCCGACGGGCAAGGCCGCCGCGCGCATGACGGACGCGATCCGCCAGCGCGCCCAGCACCTGCCCGACGCGTTGCGGGAACGCATGCCGGCGGAGTCGTCCACCGTCCACCGCCTGCTGGGCGTCACGCCGGACGGGTTCCGCCACGACGCGGCCAATCCGCTGGCCATCGACGCGCTGGTCGTCGACGAGGCCTCGATGCTGGATCTCGCGCTGGCCACCCGCCTGCTGGAGGCCGTGCCGCCCGCCGCACGCATCATCCTTCTGGGCGACAAGGATCAACTGGCCGCGGTCGAATCCGGCGCCGTGTTCGCCGAGCTCAGCGTGGACCCCACGCTCACGCCCGGCTGCGTGCACGATCTCGCCGCGCTGACCGGCACCCCGGCCGCCGCCATCGCGCCCCCGGCGCCCGCGCGGCCCAGCGCGCTGCAGGACTGCGCCGTGTGGTTCACGCAGACCTACCGCTTCTCGGTCGACTCGGGCGTCGGCCGGCTGGCCCACTACGTCAACACGGGCCAGGCGCGCCAGGCGGCGGACTGGTTGCGCGAAGGCTCCGACGCCGACGTCCGCTGGCTCGACGCCGCCGCGCCCGGCGCCGTCGACGCCGCCGCCCTGGCCGCGATGGACGCCGGTTACGCCGACTGGCGCGCGGCGCTGGCCGCCGACGGACGCGACGTGGCCGCCATCACCGAGGCCTTCGGGCGCTTCCGCGTGCTGTGCGCGCTGCGCGAGGGCCCGCGCGGCGTCGCGGCGCTGAACGCGGCGATGACGCGCCGCTTCCGCGCCGCCCTCGCACCGACGGGCCTGCCCGGCGCCGGCGCCGCGCTCGAGGGTCCGGGCGCCTCGCCCTGGTTCGCCGGCCGGCCGGTGCTGGTGCTGGCCAACGACTACGTGCTGCGCCTGTTCAACGGCGACATCGGCATCGCGCTGCCCGACGCGAGCGGCGACCTGCTGGTGCACTTCCCCGACGCCACCGCCCCCGCCGGCTTCCGCGCCATCGCGCCGGTGCGCCTGCCGCGCCACGAGACGGCCTTCGCGATGACGGTGCACAAGTCGCAGGGTTCCGAGTTCGACGGCGTGCTGGTGATGCTGCCGCAGCAGCGCAGCCGCGTGCTCACGCGCGAGTTGCTCTACACCGCCATCACCCGCGCCCGCCGCGGCGTCGCCCTGGTGGCCGACCAGCCCGTGCTCGAACAGGCCATCGCCACGCCGACGACGCGCCATTCGGGCCTGCTGGCACGGCTGATCGAAGAGGAAGCGGGGCGGTAGATGCCTGCCGTTCGGATCGGCGTCACGCACCCCAGCCTGCGCGCTTGGCCACCCGGCGGCATCGCGCCGCGATGCCAGACACCTCCACGCACGGTCCCGCGACGGGAAGGTGTCTGCAGGCACGGACGCGCGACCGGGAGGTGTCTGGCATCGCCGCGCGGAGCGGCCCGGACGGCCGTGGCCTCGACAGCGGTGCCTGACGCCGGATGCGAAATGTTGAAGGCCCGAGAGGGGCTACCTGACCCGCTCGCCGCCCTTGATGACCGCGCTCGGGTGCTCCAGCAGGCGCACGTCCTTCAGCGGGTCGCCCGGCACCGCCACGAAGTCGCCGTAGCGGCCGGCCTCGATCGCGCCGACGTCGCCCTCGCGCGCGAGCGCCTGCGCCGCGTTGCGCGTGGCGGCGCGGATAGCCTCCAGGGGCGGCATGCCCCACTCCACCATCTTGGCGAACTGCAGCGCGTTCTGGCCCGCGGGGAAGACGGCGCCATTGTCGGTGCCGAAGACCATCTTCACGCCGGCGTCGTAGGCGGCGCGGAAGGTCTGGCGCTGCTTCAGGCCGATGGCCCGCTCCTTGGCGAGCGAGGCCTCGTACATGCCGTTCTTCGCGCCTTCGGCCAGGATGTAGTCGTCGTCGTAGATGTCCATCGAGAACCAGGCGCCGTGCTCCCTGGCGAGGCGGAACGACTCGGCGTCGGCCAGGCTGGCGTGCTCGATGGTGTCGACGCCGGCGCGCAGCGCGTCGTTGATGCCCGAGGTGCCGTGCGCGTGCGCGGCCACCTTCAGGCCGAGGCGGTGCGCCTCGTCGGTGACGGCCTTGATCTCCTCGAGGCTCATCTGCTGCGCGCCGGCCGAATCCGTGCGCGACAGCACGCCGCCGGTGGCGCAGATCTTGATCACCTCGGCGCCGTACTTGTGCACGCGGCGCACCAGCGCGCGGAAGCCGTCGGGGCTGTCGGCCACCGAGGGCGTCGGCACCGCGGAGAAGCTCGGCGGCAGGCCTTCGGTGTCGTCGCAATGGCCGCCCGTGCTGCCCAGCGCGTAGGTGGCGGGCACGATGCGCGGCCCCGGCACGTAGCCGCCCTCGACGGCCTGCTTGATGCCCACGTCGGCGTAGTCGGCGGAACCGACGTTGCGCACGGTGGTGAACCCGGCGTCCAGCATGGCCTTGGCATTGGCCACGCCCACCGCGACCCAGAAGCTGTCGGTGTAGTCGAGGTAGTGGTTGCCGTCGATGCGGGCGTCGGCGGCCAGGTGCACGTGCATGTCGATCAGCCCGGGCAACAGCGTCTGGCCCGCGAGGTCGATGCGCTTCGCGTCCTTGGGGATGCCGGCGGCGCCCTGCACGAGGACCTGCCTGATGCGGCCGTCGACCACCACGATCGCGGGCCGCTCCACCATCCTGCCGGCCAGCACGTCCAGCATGCGGTCGGCGGTGACGACGGTGGTGCCGGCGGCCGGCGCGCCGACGGCGCTCGCGGCCGCCGCCATGGCCACCAGGATGTGTGCCGCTCCCCTGCGCTTCATGTCCGCTCCCTTGTCGAGCGGACACTTTAACCGCAGGGCCTCAGAACGATTCCCAGTCGTCGCCGGCCATCGCCAGGGCAGGCGCGGCGGCCGGCGCGGCCTTGGCTTGCACCGGGGCCGGCTTGCGCGCCGGCACCGGCTTGCGTGCCGGCGTGGCCTTGTGCGCCGGCGTGCCCTTGGCGGGCGCCGGCGCGGCGAACGACGTCGGCGCCCGGCGGACATCCTCGC